>NZ_CAKMAB010000045.1:0-50945 GCF_924513355.1 Paenibacillus pseudetheri | reverse complement strand
TAAGACCCCTTGAAGACGACGAGGTAGATAGGTTGGAGGTGGAAGTGCAGTAATGCATGGAGCTGACCAATACTAATCGGTCGAGGGCTTATCCTATACTTAATACGCAAATTCGATTCGGATTCAGTTTTCAGGCATCAAGCCTGGTATGAATATTCCCTGATAGCTCAGTTGGTAGAGCACTCGACTGTTAATCGAGTTGTCACAGGTTCGAGTCCTGTTCGGGGAGCCATATGGAGAGGTGTCCGAGTTTGGCCGAAGGAGCACGATTGGAAATCGTGTAGGCGCCACAAGCGTCTCGAGGGTTCGAATCCCTCTCTCTCCGCCATAAATTTTTAATTAGTATGGCCCGTTGGTCAAGGGGTTAAGACACCTCCCTTTCACGGAGGTAACATGGGTTCGAATCCCATACGGGTCACCAAATTTTCACTTGATTTTACATAGTGTAGTTTGGTACAATAACAATTGTTGTTTACGGAGGCTTAGCTCAGCTGGGAGAGCATCTGCCTTACAAGCAGAGGGTCGGGGGTTCGATCCCCTCAGCCTCCACCATATTCATTTAAGAACGACGCGGGGTGGAGCAGCCCGGTAGCTCGTCGGGCTCATAACCCGAAGGCCGCAGGTTCAAATCCTGCCCCCGCAACCAATTTTCATCAAGTAATTATATCTTTTGGAACCGTGGTGTAGTTGGCCTAACATGCCTGCCTGTCACGCAGGAGATCGCGAGTTCGAATCTCGTCGGTTCCGCCATTTTCTTGGCTCGATAGCTCAGTCGGTAGAGCAGAGGACTGAAAATCCTCGTGTCGGCGGTTCGAATCCGTCTCGAGCCACCATATAGTATACAACTTAATATGCCGGTGTAGCTCAATTGGTAGAGCAACTGACTTGTAATCAGTAGGTTGGGGGTTCAAGTCCTCTCGCCGGCACCATCTTTGGGGGATTAGCGAAGTGGCCAAACGCATCAGACTGTAAATCTGCTCACGTACGTGTTCGGTGGTTCGAATCCATCATCCCCCACCATTTTTTTAGGGGCATAGTTTAAAGGTAGAACAACGGTCTCCAAAACCGTTGGTGTGGGTTCAATTCCTGCTGCCCCTGCCAATCTTTATCTAGAGTCTTTCTCTAAAGTTTAATATGGCGGTCGTGGCGAAGGGGTTAACGCACCGGTTTGTGGATCCGGCATTCGTGGGTTCAAGTCCCATCGGTCGCCCCATTTACTTTAAGAAGAACAGCAACAAATTCAGTTTAATATGGCGACTGTGGCGAAGGGGTTAACGCACCGGATTGTGGTTCCGGCATTCGTGGGTTCGAGACCCATCAGTCGCCCCATTTTACTTTAAAATGTTATTGGGGATTAGCCAAGCGGTAAGGCAACGGACTTTGACTCCGTCATGCATAGGTTCAAATCCTATATCCCCAGCCATTTTATGCGGACGTGGCTCAGCGGTAGAGCATCGCCTTGCCAAGGCGAGGGTCGCGGGTTCGATTCCCGTCGTCCGCTCCATATTTTACATGGCGCCATAGCCAAGTGGTAAGGCAAAGCTCTGCAAAAGCTTTATCCCCAGTTCAAATCTGGGTGGCGCCTCCATTAGTTTCATATGTGCCGGCGTGGCGGAATGGCAGACGCGCTCGACTCAAAATCGAGAGGGAAACCGTGGAGGTTCGAGTCCTCTCGCCGGTATATCAAAAAGGTTTGTAAAGTCGCTTGTATAAGCAACTTTACAAACCTTTTTTCTTTGTCTTTGAGTTTTTATTCTTAAGCCGTTGAATTAGAGGCGTCTCTAATCAACGGCCTTTTTGTGTGGAGTGTTGTTTTATGGACTGCTTAGTCGGAATGCCCGCGGTGTGAGACCAACTTCACGTTTAAACATATTGCAGAATTGGGCGTCATTCACAAACCCAGCAGCAGCGGATACTTCAGATATATGCATTTGGGTATGTAGTAAGAGAGACTTCGCATAATCCAGACGTTTCAATAGTAGATAGCGCAGAGGTGAAGAACCGAATCGCTCTTTAAATAAATGGCGGAAACGATCATAGCTGTATCCAGACATCTCAGAGAGTGTTGCGACCGATAGCTTATGGCGGTAGTGCTCGTTCATATAGTTTAGAACATATTGGACTCTGTCTTCCGTTGGCGATTGAAACCCAGAGGCGCTAAGAAGCCGTATCAAATGAACAGTGATTTCACTCATTTGCAGGTTCAATAGTTCAGAGAATCCATCTTGCTTGCGCGTAAACTCTGCTTTCATTCGAAGCAAGATCTGTAGAACAGTAAGGTCTTTATCATCTTCATATACGCCTTTCAAATTCTCCATATTTGGGTGATTTGAATGGAAGCCAACAAATAGTATAGTAGCATCCTCGCGATGGTTCTCGTCATGTTTATGATTGGGTGGTATTAGCGCGAATGAAGAAGATCGAAAATGATAACTTCGTGAACCTACATTGGTAGTTCCTAATCCGTTTAAATAATAGACTAGTTCATAGCATTCATGCTGGTGCGGTGGAATATAGGTATTAACCTCATGTGCTGCATTTACAATATATAGAACACGATCCATGATGACCCTCCAATAATTACGTTTTAGCCGAATCGTACAAAAATATGACCGAAATCATATAATTATTTTCATTAATATTTGATATGATCGTATCAATAAATCCGAAAATTAGCAACCTGACTGGCCATCTCGTTCGGGAATTAGTCGGATTATTCGTAAAAATTATAATTTTCTCTCTGTTTTCGAGTTTATTCGTTAAAACCATTAAATTATTGACAATGTAACCTGCAACATGAGAGTTTCCATCTAAATCGTGAAATATACAACGGAATAAGAAGGAGAACCTCTCAAATTACTAACCAACTATAAATAGGGGGAATAGAAAAATGAAAAAGAAAGTTCTTTCTTTGTTGTTACTAGTAGTAATGGTAATGGTCACAGCCTGTGGAAATAATACGTCGAGTAATGGATCTTCCGCGAATGCAGGATCTAATGCAGCTGAAGGTGGAGCAACGGGTTCAGGGGATAAACTCAAAGTTGTACTTCTGATTCCAGGAACGCTTGGAGATAAATCTTTCTTTGACTCTGCGAATAGCGGTTTGCAAAAGGTTAAGGATGAGCTGGGTGCAGAAACAAAAGTTGTAGAAATGGGTGTCGATAAAACGAAATGGGAGCCTACGTTTAACGATATCGCAGCTGAGGACTGGGATGTTATTATTTCTGGCGGATCGGAAATTACAGAGATGTTTAATGCAACGGCTGAATTATATCCTGACAAAAAGTTCATTAACTATGATACCGATATAGATGAAGCACCAGAGAATATGTACAACATGTCTTATGCAACAAATGAAGTATCTTTTCTAGCAGGTGCTGTAGCGGCGCTAGTTACACAATCGGATATGGAAAATGCTAATCCTGAGAATGTGATCGGTTTTGTAGGCGGCATGGACATTCCAGGAATTAACGCTTTCTTGGTAGGCTACATTCAGGGCGCTCAATATGTTGATCCTGATGTGAAGGTCGCTGTATCATATGCTGGCGATTTCGTTAACCCGGCTAAAGGCAAGGAGCTTTCGCTGATTCAATATAACTCCGGTGTGGACGTTATTTTTAACGTGGCTGGGGGTACAGGTCTTGGGATCTTTGATGCAGCTAAGGAGAAGAAGAAATATGCTATCGGTGTAGACTCCGATCAGGCGATGTTGCTTAACGATACAGATAGCGAAAAAGCAAACTTGATCGTTACTTCTTCTATTAAAAAGATTGATAGTGCTATTCTGGGTGCCGTGAAGAGATTACAAGACGGTACACTTGAGATGGGTAAACGTGATGTGTTGAGCTTTGTAGATGATGGTGTAGGCATTGCAGAGAATGAAATCTATAAAAATATCTTTCCTGCCGATCTTCAGGCTAAAGTTGAAGAAGTGAAGCAAAAGCTGATCAATAAAGAAATTACAGTAGATAACGCGATGGGAATGGAAACCTCTGAAGTAGAAGCCATTCGTAACGCAGTTAAGCCTTAAGTATAGCTATAAAGTGATAAACCTACAGTTGGAGATTCTTCTTTTAGAAGAATTCCAGCTGTATATTTTTGCAGACCTCCAAGTCGAAAGGCGTTGAGACCTATGAACAAAGCTCTGCTGGAAATGCGGGGAATTACCAAGGTGTATCCCAATGGTGTCGTTGCAAATAAAGACGTGCATTTTTCTTTACGTGAGGGAGAAATTCATGCGATTGCGGGCGAGAACGGCGCTGGTAAATCAACTTTAATGAAGATCATGTTCGGCATGGAAGAGCCTAGTGAAGGTGAAATCTTTATCAAGGGTGAAAAGGTGAAGCTGCAATCTGCTCAGGATGCCATTGATAGAGGGATTGGTATGGTTCACCAGCATTTTATGCTGGTCCCTTCTTTTACAGTAGCAGAGAACATGGTGCTGGGCATGGAACCTCGTAAGGGCGTCGGCATCAATTATGCAGAAGCTGTACGCATGACCGAAGAGACTGCGAAGAAATACAATCTGGCAGTGGATCCAAAAGCAAAAGTGGAGGATCTCACGGTTGGTATGAAGCAAAAGGTTGAAATTCTGAAGGCGCTACTGCGTGGTGCAAAAATCCTCGTTCTGGATGAGCCGACCGCAGTGTTGACCCCACAGGAAACAGAGGAATTGTTCCGGGAGCTTAAGCAGTTAAGAGAGCAGGGTCATACGATTGTTTTTATTTCACACAAGTTGAAAGAAGTTAAAGCGATCTGTGACAGAATTACGATCATGCGTAGTGGACGTAGTGAAGGTGTCTTCCAAACGAAGGATGTCACGGAGCAAGAAATCTCACGCCTTATGGTGGGCAGAGACGTCGTGTTGAAATATGACAAGGAGATTCTGTCTATTGGGGAGCCGGTAATTACTGTGCAGGGCTTAAGTGTAAATGATGCACACGGCAAAGCGTTGCTAACAGATATCAACTTTGCAGTACGCGGGGGGCAAATTATCGGGATTGCTGGCGTAGAAGGGAATGGGCAGACACAGCTCATTGAGGCTCTAACGGGTAGCCTAAGAGGGGTCTCAAGCCAAGGCTCTGTGCTAGTGAAGGGAAAGGATATTCGTGAATCGGATATTTTGGATATTCGTAAGCTAGGCGTTTCCTATATCCCAGAGGATCGGATGCATCAAGGGATAGCCAGTGATGCGAGTATAGCGGATAATCTGCTGTCCACTCAGTATCGTACAAAAGCTATGAATAAAGGTCCCTTTTTAAATGGATCACGTATTGCCAAGCTTGCAGCATCACTTGTAGAAGAATTTAAAGTCCGCTGTTCGGGGCCTTCTCAGCCAATAGGAATGTTATCAGGTGGTAACATGCAGAAGGTAGTAGTGGCAAGAGAGTGTTCTACTGAACCGCAACTGCTTATTGCAGAGCAGCCGACACGGGGCGTGGATATAGGCGCGGCGCAGTTCATACATCAAAAGCTGTTGGAGCTACGCTCCGACGATTGCGCTATTTTGCTAGTGTCAGCAGACTTAAATGAGATCTTGGAGATCAGCGATAGTCTACTAGTGATGTATGAAGGAAAGATTGTTGCCTTTTTCGAGGAGCCTTCCAAGGTTAGTGAAGAAGAATTAGGGCTTTATATGCTAGGGATTCATCGACAGGACGAGGAGCAAATCAGGAGGGCCGTAAATCATGTTTAAAGTAAAATATTTTGAATACATTCGAACATCGGCAGTAATCGTAATTGCACTCGCTATTGCTTTTCTGATCATCTCATTGGTCAGCAACCAGCCGGTGAAGACGATTGGGATATTCCTATTTGAGCCGCTATCCAGTAAAGGGCATATCGGTAATGTGATTGAGATGGCCATTCCGCTCATGTTCACTGGGCTAGCAGTTTCTTTGTTGTTCCGGGCAAATATGTTCAACTTGGGAGCTGAAGGGATTTTCTACTTCTCCGGTGTTGTAACTTCCGTGTTGGCTATTCATTTAACGCTGGACGGGTGGCTTCATCCGATCGTAGCTATTGCTGCGGGTTCAATTGTAGGGGCGTTGCTCTCGGCAATACCCGGGATCCTCAAAGCCAAATGGAATGCTAATGAGCTGGTTACATCCTTGATGTTCAATAATATTTTGTTTGGAGTAGGTTTATATCTACTGAACTATCACTTACGTGATGCAAAAGCATTTGCTAATGTATCCTACAAATTCGAGAAAACGGCACTGCTGAGTAAAATGGTACCTGGCACCCGTATTCATACCGGACTTATTATCGTTATCGTGCTTATTATTGCAGCGCATTTATTCCTATACAAGACTAAATGGGGATATGAGCTACGAATGACAGGCATCAATCGGAACTTTGCACGTTATTCAGGCATGAAGACCGCGAAGGTTATTATACTGGTTCACTTGATTGCTGGTTTTATCGCGGGGATGGGTGGTTCTGTAGAAGTGTTAGGGATGTACAACCGATTCCAATGGACATCGTTACCAGGTTATGGCTTAGATGGTGCGCTTGTAGCGATGTTAGCCAAGAATAATCCGCTATCCGTAATCGGCGCTGCATTGTTCCTTGCATATATCCGGATCGGAGCCGATATGATGGCACGTCTATCGGATGTACCTTCAGAGATGATATCTATTATACAGGCGATTATCATTCTTCTGATTTCGGCTGAGCAATTCCTGAAGTTCTGGAAAAATCGGATGCTCTTGAAGGAGGCGAAGGAAGCGTGAACAGCTTGTTTGATGTAATTTTTACGACTGACTTTGCGTTTTCTGTCCTTCGGGTGACGACACCGATTCTATTCGCCGCATTGGGAGCGTTAATCTCTAATAGGGCTGGTATCATCAACATTGGTATGGAAGGCATCATGCTTGTCGCGGCGTTAGCCGGTGTCATTGTAAGCAGCTACACGCATAGCGCGTGGGTAGGTTTACTTGGAGCTGTGATGTCCGGAACATTGATCGCTGGTATATTAGCTTTTTTCACACTGAAATTTAAAACACATATCATTCTCGGCGGCGTAGCTATAAATATGTTCGCTTCGGGGGGAACCGTGTTTATTCTTTATCTGCTTAGTGGAGACAAAGGATCTTCTACTTCTCTGGCGAGTAAAGTGTTACCTAGCGTAGAGATTCCTTTGCTGAAGGATATTCCTGTGCTGGGGCCTATTCTATCAGGACATCACATTTTGACGTATGTATCTATCATTGCAGTGTTTGTTGTCTACTATCTCTTAAACCGTACACCGCTTGGTCTGCGCATTCGTTCAGTGGGTGAAAATCCACATGCGGCTCAATCTGTGGGTGTAAGTGTTGTGACAATACAGTATATGGCTTTGCTGCTTAGTGGATTTTTTGCCGGCTTAGGTGGTGCTTACATGTCGATGGGGTACCTGTCACTGTTCACTCGCGATATGATCGCTGGCCGGGGCTGGATTGCGATTGCCGCAGAGTCTATGGGTAGAAGTACGACAGTGGGTACGGCGCTGACCTCTCTATTATTTGGTACGGCAGATGCCTTGTCGAATGCGCTACAGGTCCTGAAGATTCCTGCAGAACTGATCGCGACGCTTCCTTATGTAGCAACGGTAATTGGACTAGTGATCTATGCCGTATCTGAGACGCGGAAGAAGAACAAAAAACTAAAGAGCCCGCTAGTGAAATAGCGATAGGAGTAACGAGGATTTATACAACTAAGGAGTGAATGACTATGCGAACACCTATTATTATTGACTGTGATCCAGGGCATGATGACGCAATCGCTATCCTGCTAGCAATAGCAAATGCGGAGAAGCTGGATTTGCGCGGGATTACAACGGTTGGAGGAAACCAGATCCTCGATAAAATCACAGAAAACGCACTTAAAGTGATCAGCTTCGTGAATGCTGATATTCCTGTAGCTAAAGGGGCTGCGGGTCCATTGTTCGGCAAGCTTGTTACAGGTGAGGAAGCGCATGGTGAATCTGGCATGGACGGTCCGCTGCTTCCACCAAGTAAATTCCGGCCATTAGAAGAAGGCGCTGTGGAATTTATGCTGAATATTATCCGTTCTTCGGAGGAGAAGATTACGCTCGTACCGATGGCTCCTTTAACAAATATCGCCCTGCTAATTACTGCTTATCCAGAGATTAAGGAAAGAATTGAAAAGATTTCACTGATGGGCGGAGGGATTTCTTATGGAAATGTAACCTCTACTGCGGAGTTTAACATCTTTGTAGATCCTGAAGCTGCTCGTATCGTGTTTGAATCGGGTATTCCGATTACGATGAGTGGTCTGGATGTGACCGATAAGGCAGCCATTTTCGAAGATGAAATCGTAGCATTGAAAGAGCGTGGGCCAGTGTCCACTATGGTCGGAGAACTGTTAGATTTCTATTCGATCTACGGAAAGAAAATGGGCTATGTCGGCAGTGCACTGCATGATCCATGCGCCGTAGCTTGGCTCTTGCGCCCAGAACTGTTTGAATCCGAGCATTTATATGTAACGGTGGAGACAGAAGGTAAGCTGACGCGGGGAATGACGGTTGCAGACAAACGAAAGAAGACGGATCGTCCAGCGAATGTAGAAGTCCTGGTGGGAGTAGACCGGGAAGCATTTATGAAGTTGATTTTTGATTCACTAGAAAAGCTTGATCAAGAGCTGCTTGCGGCTGAAGGGAACTAACCTATGGCAGGATGGGAGAGACTTCAGGAGACGGTTCAGTTTGAATTGGTTCAGCGTGGAGAAGAAGGCTGCAAGATTGACGGCTTCGCGGATAAACTAGCTGCTGCAGGTGCCGATGAGATTAAGCTGATGCAAGTATACAAGGAGTTGATGGAGCTCACGGTTGCTGAGGACTTTGCTTATGAAGAGCCGTCTTCACTGGAGGCGATTCGTCGTCTTCGTCCAGAAGGTCCACGTAAGCTGCATCCAGCATGGAGCGAAGCGGAGTGGAAAGACAAATTTTATGGAGCATGGCTAGGTAGAAGTGTGGGTTGCGCACTTGGAAAACCACTGGAGTATTGGGACTACCTCTACGGTAAAGATGGACGTCCGGGCTGGGAGAATATTGAGCTGTGGTTCCGGGGTGCGGATGCATGGCCAATTACTGGTTATACCCCTGGGCATTCACGGGCAGAAGCAGAATATGGTCTTGGTTTAAGTGATTGGACGTATGCGAGTACCAGCGAGAAGATTACGTTTATGGAAAGCGATGACGATATTCGTTACACGGTATTGGGGCTTATGCTACTGGAGCAGAAGGGGCTGGACTGGGATTCTTGGGATATCGGGAAGCTCTGGCATAAACATCTGACATATGCTCAGGTATGTACGGCAGAGACACAGTCGTATATGAATTTTGCGCAGGAAACGTCTCATCTGCATGGTGAGAAGCCTGTGGATTGGCTGGCGCGGCAGGAAAGAGTGCGGATGCACTTAAATCCATACCGGGAGTGGATCGGTGCGGCTATACGCGCAGACGGACTGGCGTATGGCGCAGCAGGTGATCCTGAGCTTGCGGCGGAGCTAGGCTGGCGCGATGCTTCTTTTTCACATGTGAAGAACGGGATCTATGGCGAGATGTTTAATGCGGCGATGATTTCGGCAGCTTTTGCTGAAAAAGATAACGAGCGTATTCTTGAGATTGGTCTTAGTGAGATCCCTAGTACTAGTCGTCTGGCAAGAGACGTTCTACGGGGTATAGATATTGCACAGAATGCCAAAAGTGAGCGGGAGCTGGTAAGTAAGATTTGGGATACATTCAGCCACTATGATGCGGTGCACACCAATAATAATGCTGCTCTTGTAGCTGCTTCGCTGGTCTATGGCGGGAATGATTTTGAAAAAGCGGTCGTTACATCCGTTTACGGAGGAATGGATACAGACTGTAATGGTGCTACAGTGGGTTCTATTATGGGAGCGAAGCTTGGAGCAAGTGTGTTGCCGGCTTCGTGGGTTGAACCGCTTCATGATACGCTATATGCGGATCTACCCGGGTTTCATCCGATAGCGATTTCGGAATGCGCGGAGCGCAGCTATCAGGTGTTCTTGAAGATTCGCAAGGAGCTTGACGGAAAGTCTTAAATCATGGAATATGAAAGGAATTAAGGGATGTCATAAGCTATTGAGCTTAGACATCCTTTTTTTCGTGGCGATCTAGTTCTTGAATAGATGTAACAGCGGGTTTAGGAGTTAGGTAACAGGAGAATCCTGATTTGAAGAGGATTAAGTTCAGTCATTTATTGGGAGATAAGCACGCCAAAATAGTCCGATATAAAGGGCTTTTATTCTTTAATCCTTTTTTTCTGATATATTACTAAAATAAAAATGATGACACAGAACATAAAATGCCTTATTATTTAAAGAGATTTTTAGTAAAACAGTTTTTAAATAATTATAGTACAAACCTTGGCCTAGAAGGTTTCAGAATAAACGGAAAGGAAGGGGGAGTTTGCAATCCTATCGCTGAGTCGGGTGAGTAAAGGATTCAAGCTGAAGGACGGCATGTATCAGGCAGTGGATGATGTATCGCTTGATGTGAAGAAGGGATCGATTCACGGGATTATTGGTGAAAGCGGGGCAGGGAAATCCACGCTGCTACGATTGATTAATCTGCTGGAAAAGCCGGATCAAGGGACAGTTACCGTAGAAGGGCATAATTTAACCGAAATGCCGAGTAAACAGCTACGGAAAGCTAGGGAAAAGATTGGGATGATTTTTCAGCAATTTAATCTGGTCAATAACGTCACGGTAAGCCGCAACATTTCTATCCCTCTGGAACTGGCAGGGGTGCCGAAGCGTGAACGGATGAAGCGGGTGAAGGAATGTCTCGATTTTGTCGGATTGGCTGATAAGGCAGAGCAATATCCCGCACAGCTAAGTGGAGGACAGCGACAACGTGTGGCGATCGCCCGGGCGCTTTCGAACAGTCCAGGACTATTGCTATGTGACGAACCAACATCCTCACTAGATCCAGGAACAACTGCGGATATTCTAGACGTCCTGAAACATATTAATGGGGGCCTTGGGGTTACGGTAGTGATTGTTACGCATGAGATGGATGTTGTCAAAAGTATATGCACTCACGTATCGGTGATGGAAAATGGTCGAATCGTAGATTCATTCTCACGCCAAGATGGTGATTTCCGGCCTGCTGCAGTCCGTACTGGCTCTTACCGGGATCAAATTCTGGGTAAAGCGGGGGAAACTCATGTTTGATAGTGTACTTCAATATCAGGCACAGATGTGGGAATCGATCGGAGAAACTTTTATAATGGTCGGTATTTCTGTTGGTGCCGCACTGCTGCTGGGGCTTCCGCTCGGGACATTGTTGTTTTTTTGCCGAAAAGGGCAGCTCTATGAGAATAAAACATTGTCACTGGTACTCAACAGCATCGTAAATATTATCCGTTCATTTCCATTCCTGCTGCTTGTCGTTGCACTCATTCCGGTCACTCGTTTCCTCGTCGGAACTGCGATTGGAACAATGGCTGCCACGGTTCCGTTATCCATTGTTGCCATTGCTTATTACTCTCGTCTGGTGGAGCAGTCTTTGCTGGAGGTTCCTAAAGGAGTCATAGAAGCGGCGTTGTCTATGGGGGCCTCGAAGCTGGGGTTGATCTTTAAGTTTCTGTATGTAGAGGCTCGTTCGGGTCTAGTGCTCGGACTTACTACCTCCACCATTAGTTTTATCTCTTACTCGACCGTAATGGGGATCGTTGGAGGGGGCGGGGTTGGAGATTTTGCGATCCGTTATGGATATCAGCGTTTTGAGACTGAAGTGATGATCTATGCGATTGTTGTGATGATTGTATTGGTTCAGTTGGTTCAATTCACAGGAGGTACGATCTCACGGCTGTTAGATAAGCGTTAATCGTTCAACCTGTACATCAAATTGTGTAATACAAAATGGTTAAACATATAAACTGGGGGTTAGTTGTAGTAATGAAAAAATCAATGATAGTTGTGCTTATGTTAATGGTATTGGTCGTAGCGGGTTGTGGCTCTAATAAAGCAGCCGAGAACAATTCTACAAAAGGTAGCGATGAGCTAACCAAATTAAAGATTGCTACTTTGATTCCACCAATGACGGAAATTCTGGATATTGTGAAGCCACTTCTGAAGGAAGATGGCATTGATCTTGAAATCGTTGTGCTGTCTGACAATGTGCAGCCTAATGAGGCTTTGGCGAATAAAGAGGTAGACGCTAACTTTTTCCAACACGTTCCTTATATGAAGCAGTTTAATGAAAGCAAAGGCTCCAATCTAGTAGAGGTACAGCCTGTCTATGACGCTATTTACGGTGGATACTCCAAGCGTTACAAGAATGTTGCGGATCTGCCGGAAGGTGCAACACTAGTAATGGCTAATGACCCTTCAAATATCGGCCGTTCTTTACAAATGTTCGCTGCAGCCGATTTGATTAAGCTAAAAGAAGGCGTAGGCATTAAGGCTACACAAGCAGACATTACTGAGAATCCAAAAAACTTTAAGTTTGATGAAGTAGATCTATTGATGCTGGCCCGTATGCTGGATGATGGTGATCTAGTGGCAATGACTCCGGCTTATGCTAGCCCGCTTGGATTAACACCGAAGAAAGATGCACTGATTACTGAAGGCGCGGATTCTGAATTCACGATCACCTTGGTTGCGCGTGAAGACAACAAGAACTCTGATGCGATCCAGAAGCTGGCTAAACGGATTAGCGGACCAGAAGTGAAGAAATTCCTTGAAGATAATTATGCGGATATCGCGTTGCCTGCTTTTAAATAAGAACAATAGAGATCTATAAAAAAGAAGGCAGGCCCAGCGATATTCGCAGGCCTGCCTCTTTTTAATATAAGGAACGATGTGCTCCCTGTTACTCGGTTTCTCTCAGCCGTTCCACAATCGATGCTTGGCATAAGGTTTTATAAGCTTTTAGTGTTACTGAGTAAGCGATGGTCAACAAAACAGGAACAGTGAGGATAAAAGGCAGCCAACTCATCTGAAATACCATAAAGGCCATATTTTCCGTGATGCTTTTGGAAAGGTTATAGGTCAGCAATACACCTAATGTTGAGGTTATGAGGACGGTTAGCAGCACAGTGTAGAGTCCTTCAAGGATCAACATACGTTTTAGCTGCTTTTTGGTCATGCCAATACTCTCCAGCATGGCAAATTCATTGCGGCGGGAGACTACCCCGGTGAGTACAGTATTGATATAATTCAGCACCCCGATAAGAGCAATTACTAGGCTAAGCCCGTACCCGACGGTTTGAAAAATCCGAATGAATCCGCCGAGCTCCTCCTTGTAATCCTCCCTGGATTTCAACGTTAATTCATTTGTCGAATCTGTTAGAGCTTTCGCTGCTTTTTCTACTAGATCCATTTTAGCCGGATTGACATGTAGTGTGGCTGAAACGATATTGGCTGGATCTGTGCCTTGTGGCATTTCCTTCTGCAGCTCTGAAGCAGGGAGAAAGGCGTTGTAACCTAGCATAGAGAAAGATTTTGTTGTCGCAGCATATACTGCATCATTTTTTACTACTGCCATCACTTCATAAGATTTACCCGACTTCTCGAAAGTGACTGTATCTCCAGGATGATAATAGGCACTGTAGCTATCTTCTTCTATAAACATGGCCTCAGCTATGACCGCATATTTTCCTGAAGCAAACTTCTGCCTGTTAAACTCCCCTTCAATAATATCCTTGTCCACAAGATCATACCAGCCCGGATCTAATCCATATAAATTATTATTTATCTTCCCCCCCTTATCTAAAGTGGAGAGAAGATAAGGATGTGGATCAGCAGCTACCATTGGCTCCAAAATAGCCCGGACAGCATCATCGACAGGAGCTGGAACATATCTGTGGTAAACCTTATCAACACTTTCTACACCGTCAATTTTACTTAGATTGTTGGCGAATTCCTCTGAAAGCTTATATGGATCACCGTCTCGAGGCCCTGTAATACTGACTAGCACTTCATTCTGAACCACAAAATCACCGGAGATATAGGCGCCCAGATATTTATTCACATCCAGTGAGGAAATTACTGTGAAAATGGTACTGAACAAGATGATACTCAAGGAGAGTGAAGAGAGCATCAGGATCAGCTTTTTTTTGCTTCTGAACAGGTTGGAGAATGCCATGTTGTGAAGTTTTGCGCCATGTTTTGATTTTTTGGCTTTCCGTTTTCCACCGCTACTGACGCCGGCAAATTTCACTGCCTCTACCGGCGAGGTTCGCGAGGCCATCCGGCCTGGTTTGCTTGCGGCGATCCATACTGTCATATACGAGAATGCTGCTGCACCAATAAATATCCACGGGCTAACAGAATAGACATTATCGGTAGAACTGCTTGAAATTGAGGTCGCCATGGGGAGAAGCAGTAGACCGAGCAGATA
Source organism: Paenibacillus pseudetheri (assembly GCF_924513355.1). Classification (NCBI taxonomy): domain Bacteria; kingdom Bacillati; phylum Bacillota; class Bacilli; order Caryophanales; family Paenibacillaceae; genus Paenibacillus; species Paenibacillus pseudetheri. The sequence continues at coordinate 36,571 of NZ_CAKMAB010000045.1, read as the reverse complement.
TCCCAACCCTAATCCAAAAGGCAATCCGACGAGATAAAGTGAGCGGGCCTGAATGAAGATGATCGTTTTCAGTTGTCGGGGTGTGGTACCGATGGTCTTTAGCAGCCCATAAAATTTGACATCCCGCACGACGGAAATAAAAAAGATATTGTAGATCAGTAAATAGCCGCTCAGCATTGTGATAAGAATGACAACTGCATAAGGAACGATATTCATTAGATTTTCGGAGAGAGAGACACTTGCATAAGCCGGATTGACACCATAGGGAACATCTAGGCCAGTGTCCGTCAAAATCTTTTGTACCTTCTTTTCAATAGTATAAGAATTGTTAAACATCACCCCCAGGCCTGCAGTGTTCACATAAGAACCCGTTGCTTCAGAGATATCCGGGTCAATATGGGAAATGTTCTTCTCTGTAAATGCTTCTGATACAAAAGCCAATCCTGACATCGCCAAATTTTGATCTGCTTCGTAATATCCGGAGATCTTAAAGTCTTGACTTATGACTTTTTCACCCGTGTCTATATCCAGCTTCACAGTCTGGCCTAACTCATGTCTTGCTCCAAGCAAGTCAAGCACCCAAGTATTTATGACGATTTCATTCTCTTTGGAGGGCAGTCCACCAGCTATAAAGTTGATAAATCCGTGTTTGGCATAATTCTCGTCAATTCGAAGGACCTCTACCCGGTTATTCTTGAACAGACTAGTGCTTATATCGCCAACCTTAAGGAAGACACCATACTCTTTGATGGATGGGTGATTCTTCAGCTTCTCCAACTCGGCAGGATTCAGATATTTGAAGCTTCCATGATAATCACTACCGGTAGTCTGCATTTGTGCGCGTTGCATCGATTGGTTAATACTGAGTGCCAAGGTAAATACGGCGGTGATCAAAAGCGTAGTCAGAACGATGGCACAGATGATAGTGAAATTGCGAGCACGGTTGGCTTTGAGGATTTTTTTGGCTAAAGCAGCAATGGTCTTCCGGTTATTCGTGCGGATCATGGCTGACTCACTCCAGAGCTGCGGGATTGACCAGTGAAAATGATACCATCTTCAATACGGATAATTCGGTCAGCAGTTTGGGCAATCTGTTCATTGTGCGTGATCATCACGATGGTCTGGTTGAATTTCTCGCTCATTTGCTTCAGCAAAATCAGTACTTCCTGGCTTGTCTTACTGTCCAGATTACCTGTGGGTTCATCCGCGAGGATGATTGACGGTTTGGTTGCCAAAGCTCTGGCAATTGCCACCCGTTGCTGCTGCCCACCAGACAGATTAGATGGCAGAGTATTCACCTTCTCCTGCAAACCCAGAGTGCGGATGATCAGATCAAGATAAGCTTCGTCTATTTTGCCACCGTCCAGCTCAATGGGAAGTACAATATTCTCCCGCACATTTAGTATGGGTACTAGATTATAGTTCTGAAATACAAACCCCACTGATCTACGCCGGAAAATGGTCAGCTTCTCATCACCCATGGCAAAAATATCATTCCCGTCCACGTAAACCTTGCCTTCTGTTGCTCGGTCCAGTCCGCCAAGCATATGAAGAAGGGTACTTTTACCGCTGCCGCTGGTACCGACGATGGCGACAAACTCTCCTTTTTCCACCGTCAGCGATACGCCGTCCAGTGCCTTAACGCTAGAGCCGATTTTTCCATAGTGTTTTTTTAAATTTTCTGTCTGTAAAATAGGCATAACTCTTTCCCTCCTATGAGATCTTTTTTACTATGTTCCAAGAGTAGCAAATCAATCTGACAGGAGAGTGTCTGAATTCTGACCATAATGACACATTCTATTTCATCTCTTGGGTAGGAAAACGGAGAAGGTTGTACCTTTCCCGGCTTCAGAACTGACTTTGATATGACCGCCTTGCGCCGTGATAATCTCTCTGGATAAAAACAATCCAATGCCGACCCCTTCGAAGTCACGCGCCTGCTTTCCTCGGTAGAACCGCTTAAAGATGTGAGGAATTTCTTCACTGGGGATTCCAAGACCAGTATCGGTAAGCTGAATACAGGTAAACATCTCATTGGTTACAGCTAGGATGGAAATTTGTCCATTATGCGGCGTATATTTCACAGCATTCTCTAACAGGTTGAATAGAGCTTCACTTGTCCATTTGACATCGTGGCAGGCTAAGATGTGTGTCCCGCAGTCAATATTGATGGTAATTTGTTTGTTTTCCGCTTGCGCATACACCTGGGATAACGCCTTCGTCAAAGTCTGAATGAGCGGTTTAGCTTCCATCTGCTGCAGGGAGATCATCCCTGTTTCCAGCCGAGATAATTTGATAAGAGACTGGATTAGCCAATCCAATTTATATGACTGCGCTTGAATAAGCTGCACGTAGTGCCGGACATTCTCTTCTAGTCCAGGCATCTCCTCCATTAACTGACTGAATACCATGATATTAGAGAGAGGGGTCTTGGTTTGATGGGAGATATCCGAGATCAGCTCTTTTATTTTGTTTTTCTCGGTCTGAATAATTCGTTCATTCGTCTTAGCAATCCCTATGTATCGCTTTAGTTTATGTTCCATCGAAGACAGTGCTGTTTCTTCATAGTTAGTGAGTGGGGGCAGATCATGCATAGCCCGCTCAATTGCTGCATCCAAGGTCTGCAAATAGTTTGCGATCCGTCGGTTCCATAACCATACCCATGCGGCTCCTGTTGCTAATAGGCAGATGATGAATAGAGTAGTGAGTTGGAGTAGATTGGGGTCGAACCCGTATAAAAACATAATTCTACCGATAAAACAGGCTACGAGAACAATAGTGATCAGCAAGAAGAGTCTATGTATTTGCTTGAAATGAGGAGGGAGTTCTTTTGTATTCATGACTTTTGTCCTTCAGCCCACATGTACCCCAGTCCGTAGACGGTCTTGATATATTTGGGCGATGCCGGGTCGTCCTCAAGTTTAGCTCGTAATCGTTTGATGGCTACTGTCAGCGCGTTTTCATCGACGAATTCGGCATCTTTGCTCCAGATCTTGTCTATTAGTTGTTCTCTGGTCAGAATATTACCCATATTCGTCACCAGCAGCCGCAGCAGTTTTTGCTCAGTTTTACTCAGCTGGAGCGGTTGCTTATGTTTGCTGTACTCCATTTTCTCAAAATTGAGTTCTAACGGGCCCAGTGATATTTTGCCAGTGGATTGTGAATCGGTCCTCCTAAGCACCGCCATTACTCTAGCGCGAAGAACCATCAGACTGAACGGTTTGGTGATATAATCATCGCCTCCCAGTCCAAAGCCGGTGATAATGTCGGATTCCATATCGTTAGCGGTGAGGAATATTATGGGTACCCGTGAGGTCTTGCGAAGTTGCTCGCAATAATCCAGCCCACTGCCGTCCGGCAGATTGATGTCCAGAATGATGAGATCGATAGGGTAAACTTCAACAATATGCTCAGCCGCAGCAAGATCGTAAGCTTGGTGGATCACCACATCGTTTTGAGAAAGAGTGAGGGCAATTCCTTTATTTAAGCTGCGGTCGTCTTCAACGATTAGTATGTTCACGGTAATTCTCCTTTGTTTCTGGGATTGAAAATATTAGGACAGCTTCATTACAGTTTAAAAGAATGGTTCTATATAAGACAATAATATATCTTGCTTGTATCCCATTTATAGGTGTGTAGGTTGGTTATCTCCTACAGCTAGCCCAACAGTGGTCTGCAGTCGCACAACTACCTCGACTAAGGTCCAGTACCAAAAACCGTCGTTGGTCTGTTTTGAAAGTCTGCGAATTGCTCTAGAATAAGGCTATAAGGTTAAGGACAACGAAAGGCGGTGAGAAAATAATGCAAAGAAGACAAGGAAACGGATTGGCGGTTGTACTGATTGTGATTGGTGCGGTAATGTTGCTCGGTTTAGCGCTTCCTCTGATTCACGGTATTTTCAGACTACTGTTCCCAGTATTGCTGGTTGTTCTCGGGTACTATGGGATTAAGAGTGGACGCAAGATTATCGGTTGGGTATTGATGTTCATTGGAGTGATGTCCCTGATCGCGAAGCTTTCCTGGATCATTGGCCCCCTTCTGGGTGTGGCGTTGATCGTATGGGGCGTGTATGCCTTAAAGGGTAGAAGAAATGGTACTTATTAAGAAGGATTGTACTTAAACAAGAAGCAGGGAGGGAGCAAGAGATTATGAGTGTTTTTCGTCGCATGAGGGATATTACAGTAGCTAATCTAAATGAACGTCTAGAGCAAAGCCAAGATCCTGTGAAGCTAATTGATCAATTTCTACATTCAACTCGCGAGGAAATCAGTGAAGCTGAAAGGCTGTATCAGCAATACGCTTCCCATACGAAGCAATTACAGCAGCAAGTGAACCAAGCGACTGCCATGAGAAATAAACGTGAGGAACAGGCGTTACTCGCATTAAAAGCAGGAGAAGATCATCTTGCAAAGCTGGCTTTGCAGGAAAAGATCATTCATGAGGAAAAGTTGGAGCAGTACAGCGGGCTACTTGAACAAAGCAAGCAATCCTTGTTTGAACTTGAAGGACAGCTGAATGAGCTGAAAATAGAGTATCAGACAGTGTACAGCAAACGTCAGTATTACGCAGCACGGATGGAGTCGCTAAGACTGCAGCAACGTATGAACCAAAGAGCAAGTGCTTATGGTAACGGCGGTGATGTTCCCAAAATGTTCGGACGTCTGGAAGATCGGATGTCAGATTGGGAATTAGAAGCGAAGAGCTTGCGCGATGTACGTCGCATGGGACAGGAATATACGGTGCAAGCAGGTGAGACTGTAGCAACCGTACTCGAAAGAGAAATGGCTCGCTTAAAGGAGAAACTGAACAATGGTGGAAAGGAGTAGCGCTATGAGTCGATTATATCGTTCAACTAGAGATAAAGTGATGACGGGTCTTGCAGGTGGATTATCTGAGACACTCGGTATTGATTCCACGCTATTCCGGATTCTGTTACTGGTTAGCATTCCGTTTACAGGAGGTGCCGTGATTCCAGTGTACTTCATTGCAGCGCTGGTTATTCCGAAGGAGCCTACGCATTATAATCCTTTCGGACCAGGCCCTGGTGCACCGGGTGGCCCATTCGATGGTCCTTACTCAGGTAGACCGGAACATGGACACGGACCGCATGCTAATGGCGGACCTTATGGACGCCAACCTAACTACAATCCTAATTTTGAGAAGAACAGCGCATCATATTCAGCTCCGGATTCCGGTTTGGATGCGATGATGAAGGATATCGAGAAGAAGGCTCTGCAAAAAGAAGTAGAAGAACTCAAACAAAAACTGTCTAAATATGAGAAAGGGGAATTGTAAATCATGGGAGTATTTCAAAGAATTAAAGATATGACTAAAGCGTCGGTAAATGACTTGTTGGATAAGGTAGAGGACCCAATCGTAATGCTTAACCAATATCTGCGCGATATGGAGGCTGAAATCCACGAAGCAGAAGTTACAGTTGCCAAGCAAATGGCGAACGAACGTCGCATGAAACAACGCGTGGAAGAAGCAGCAAAAATGTCTGCACAACGTGGAGCACAAGCTGAATTGGCACTGAAAAACGGCCAAGAAGAAGTGACTCGCAAGCTGTTGGAAGAAAAAATCTACTTCGATCAAAAACAAGCGGAATACAGCGATCTTCATGCTCAAGCTGAAGTGCAAGCGAAGGAATTGGTTGGGCAGCTGCATGATATGAAGGATGAATTCTACAAACTGCGCAATAAGCGTAACGAGCTCGTATCCCGTGCTCAAATGGCTAAAGCGAAGAAACAAATGACGCAAATCAGCAGCGTACACTCCATCGAAAGTGGCAGTGCGTCACTCGGATTCCACCGGATGGAAGAGAAGATTATGCAGCTTGAAGCAGAAGCAGATGTAATGCGTGCACCTTACAGCCCATCCGCTGCCTACACTAAACCAGTCGATGTTGAGAAGCAACTGAAAGTGGATGAGCAACTGGCTGCACTGAGAAGCAAGCTGAATGACACACCGGCTGCTCCTTCTTTAAACAAAAAAGAAGAATAAATCCTGTTCCTAAAACTTAAGTAGATATGATATGCTGGACAAGAAGAAGCCATACGGTATGGATCTCCATACCGATATGGCTTTTGTAGCGGCTGGCTATAATATATTGATGAGTGTAGTTTTGCTTACGAAGTTAGTTTTGCTACGCAAAACTTAAGTGGATGAATGCTTACGAAGATAGTTTTGCTTCGCAAAACTTTTAGGAGGTGCGAAATGGATAAACGAAACCGTTTGATTGCCATCGGACTGATCGGTGTTGGCTGCATGATGATTTTTGGTAGATGGCTCGGCTTTTTCTCCATTGTCGCGCTTCTATTCCTGCTCCTAGGGGTCTACCGTACGACGTCAGGCAAAGTGAAGCAGGGTTATAAGCTGCTTGGAATTGGCGCTGTGTTGCTTTTGCTGGATCATTTGGTGCTCGTGCTGGGGATTTGCTTGATCTCACTGGGGATGTTTTTTACTAAATCCAAAAGAGTTCAGCGTAAGGAAGGGTTTATGCAGAAGCAGAACTTTTCATCTAGATTTGACTGGGATCGCTCACCTTGGGTGATGCATAGCCTCAGCTCATGGCATATCCTTGGAGAGGCCGATCTTGATCTTTCACTGGCTATGGCGGAGCAAAAGGAAACGGTTATGCTGTTTCAAGGGATCTTTGGTGATATGGACATTCAATTGTCAGATGATTATGGTATAGAAATCGAAGCCTTTGTGCTTTTTGGATCGATTGAATTCGGAAACCAACGTGATACAGGTATGCTAAACCGTCTAAATTGGAAGTCCCCTAACTATGAGAGCAGTGAATATAAGGTGAAGTTTAGTGTGTCTTATTTGATGGGAGATTTGGATGTGCGATTATCCTGATTAGTTTGATACAGAAGGGAGGGTCCCCATATGGAAAAAAAGAACAAAAATATGATGTCACGCAGTATGGGTGAGGGGGCTCTGTTCTCTTTTGTCATGCTGCTTGTGATATTGTACACCATGTATACATATGGCTATTTGAAGCCTTTTGAAAGCTGGATGATTGGATTACGCACGGCATTTACTCTAATTCTGCTGCCCATGGGGTTCGGGGTTGGCTTTGGTTTCTATCAGAGCTTTCGAGTAAAGCGAAAGTTGGAACGCCTGAGAGAAACCCTCGTATTGTGGGAGAAGGGAAACTTAACGCTATCTATGCCTGACTTGGGTGACGATGAATTGGGAAGGCTCGGAGTACAATTGGGCCGAATCAGCGGAAAATGGGAAAACCAGGTGACAACTCTACAGCGTTTGTCTACAAACAACGCCAAGCTCGCGGAGCAAGCACGAGTATCTGCTATTATGGAAGAGCGTCAGCGGCTTGCGCGTGAATTGCATGATGCTGTCTCACAGCAGCTGTTCGCGATCTCTATGACCGCCACAGCTGTAGGCCGGACGCTGGAGAAGGATTTTGATAAGGCGCAACGGCAAATTGCACTTATTGAAGAAATGTCTGCTGTAGCTCAATCAGAGATGAGAGCACTATTGCTACATTTGAGACCTGTTTATTTGGAAGGTAAGGGATTGGCGCAGGGGTTGCAGGAGTTGATCAAGGAACTTAAGGTTAAGGTTCCGATTGAAATCGTGTTCGAGATGGACCCTGATGTACAATTGCTAAAAGGGGTAGAGAATCACTTATTCCGCATTGTGCAGGAGGCAATCTCCAATACGCTTCGTCATGCGAAAGCAGAGAAGATGGAAATCAGGCTACATCGGCGAGGAGATACGGTTCGTTTGACACTCCGTGATGATGGGATCGGCTTTGAATTGGATGATAGTAAACAAACTTCCTACGGTTTGTCGAATATGCAGGAGCGGATGAATGAAATCGGAGGTTCCATTCAGTTTATTACCGCTCCGGGTAAAGGAATGCGGATTGAAATTACCGTTCCGTTAGTCAATGAATAATAGGAGGAAAGAGTGACCATGGAGATGGAGGAAGCCATTAAGGTATTACTTGTAGATGATCATGAAATGGTACGGATCGGACTAGCTGCTGTTCTGGGGACTGAGGATGGAATTGAAGTCGTAGGTGAAGCTGGAAGTGGAGAAGAAGGGATCCGCCTGGCACAAGAGTACAATCCGGATGTAGTCCTGATGGATCTCGTGATGGATGGGATGGATGGGATTGAAACGACAAAACAGTTAATGAAGCAGTATCCCGAGATCAAAGTTATTGTGTTGACAAGCTATCTGGATGATGAAAAAATGTATCCGGTGATTGAAGCAGGTGCGTTCAGTTATCTACTAAAGACCTCACGAGCTAGTGAAGTGGCAGATGCCATACGCGCTGCGGCAAGAGGCCAGTCTGTACTGGAGTCACAGGTCGCCTCTAAAATGATGAATCGTTTTCGAAACAATGCCAAGGGTGAATCCCCTGCTTATAAAGAGCTTACGGAGCGCGAGATGGAAGTATTACGTCTGCTGGCGCAAGGTAAATCGAATCAGGATATCGCGGACCAACTAATTATTGGGATCAAGACTGTGAAATTTCATGTGACGAATATTCTCGCAAAGCTGGGTGTGGAAGATCGGACCCAAGCAGCAATTTATGCATATAAAAATGGACTAGCTGAATAGTTGGATATCCCAATTGGTATGAGTATAAGAACTGGCCAGAGTAAGAAGGGCCGGTTTTTTTGTGTGCAGGAGTATATGAAAATACTTGTCCCCGTATAAAATCTTGTAAAGCGGACATCCTGTTTAGTAGATTAATAGACCGGATTGAGAGGGTGTTGGATTGTGGGGTATTTGGAAGAAAGTAAGGGAAAGAGACACGGTGCAGGCCGAAAAAGCGGTATTAAAGGAACGTTGCTGGTATTGATTCTATGCTGTACTGCGTTACTTTTGGCAGGTTTTCGGGGCGAAGGTGAAAAAGAGAGCCAGATCGCCCAATTGAAAAAGTCGCTCCCTCTCCTGACTTCCCTTGGTAAAAGTGTTACAGCACCCGGCTCCCCTCTTCGTTTAGTTTTAAAATGGCAGGGAGAATACGATGTTGATGGTCCAGAGGCTGGTGTCACTGCAACTAACCTATCCGATGATCTTGGGTTGGGAGAGACAAGCCGGGAAGACGGGGGGGAACATCTTACTTACCGTTCGGCTGCCGACAGAGCCGGGTTTCAAACCACCATGTTCTGGAGTGAGCTTGGAGACGGACGTAGTTATGTGATTGTGACCCTGGAGACACCTGATTTGTTAAATGCTCCGGATCTGCAAGCTGAAGCAGAAGAAGCTGGCGCGAAACTACGGAAGATCGGTATCACAGCGGAATGGAACACCTCACTTCAGGGTGCTGCGAAGGAGCAGGAGGACCCTCAGAAGGCGCTACTGTTAACGGAGCGGAATATGTCCGCACAGCTGCCCGAGCTTAAAGTACTGGAAAGCTACGAAGACGAAACGACAGCCAGTCATTCTTATAGTACATCGGCATTGCTTCATTCCGTAATCAGCGGGAACCACAAGGTAGCCCTACAGACAGCTATTCATCAGGATGCAAGAGAGGGTAGCAGCCGCGTTACGATTGGATTTCCATTAATAACAATAGAATATTGAAAAAAAGGGCCACTCGCTAAGGTTGATTTCGAAATGGCTTGTTAACTTGATCTATTGTAGAATGCCCCTACTTACAATTTTAACATCAACCTTGGTATGGAATTTTACTTTCCGGTAATCCTCAGACCAATTTTTGTTCCTCCAGACATTTTGATGATAAGCAATAAGTTTTCTTCCTACACCAAAGATATCACTGTTTGCCTTTTGGATTTCATTAACAACTGTCTCGGCTTCCTCTGTAAGTATTTTCGAAAGTTCTTGATTGACTTTTTTAAGTTCTTTCTCGTCGAGTGTTTCTGTAAACTCTTCTACGACGGCTTGCAGCTCCAAGCCCAAATTCACATCAATGTTTTCATCAGCAGAAACGGATACCTTGAATTTCCGCTTTATTTTTTTTGAACCCACGTTAATGCTAATGAAATTCCGAATATTATCGGAATGGCCTAGATCAAGTTTCTTGGTGAAGCGGGCATTTTTACCCTGTTGTCCCATCAGCAGGACCATCATGATTGACTGATCGGGGTTCAACATCCCGCTGTAACTCTGGTCATGAAAGAGGGCCACCCCTTTCGCGATTATTTCGCCCTCTTCTCTGTCTATATATGGGAGGGCAAAGTCATGCCCTGGATCCTTTAGGGAACGGAACACGGTATCTGCCGTTTCTTTTGGAAAAACACTCATTTCTTCCAGACTATCGATCTTTTGCTTAAGGAATTCACCGATCTTTAATTCCCCAACCTTTTTTTGTTCAAGAATTTGGGAAGCTTCTCCTTCCGTAATAATTAGCCGAACGTTAGATGTCGGATTGCTTGGATCCCTGTAATTTACATCCAGAATAGGGTACAGGCCATGCTCAGCCATAGTCCTTCCCATAAGTTCAAAACCATATTTAATAAATCTAATGTTTCCCCTAACTCTATTTCGCAATTGATTGCTCGCATTCCGCACGGTCGGTCCTATGCTCGAGTGGATTTCGTTCTTGGTAGCTGTCTGCTCAATTTCGGGTGGAATGATTAATTCGATGGTTTCTTTGATCTCTCCGTTCTCTGTATAATCAATTGCTGAACAGTAAGCCAGATGCAGGTCTTTCAAATATTCCCGATCCCAACATCCAGTAAGACAGAAGGAAACGAGGGTGATTAAAAGTACATTCGACTTGAATTTTATGTCAAACTTCATGCAAGACCACCTGCTTTTCTCTTCATAAATAGGGAAATCATCAGCAACACCATCGATAATCCTGCAATAAATACATAGGACGCATAGGTAGCGGCTATATCAAAAAGATGAATACCAGCAGGAGTTACAGGTGCAAGTGCGATCATATATGTACTGATTTTTACAAACGGAGTAAAATTTTTATGGCTTTTTCGACTTAATAAAACACTAAGTCCGATGGACGCTGCATAGCAGTAGCTAACGATAGAACAAACAAGCGTGATGGACCAGATCGGTAAAAATAAGATATCTGCACGGTCTACGATATAAAAGTTAAGAGATTTAACTAAGTAGATGACGGGTTCGGGTATCAATTTGATTTGCTCGGAGTTAAATACCGTCAGACAGGTAAAGACCACGAAGACATAGAGCAGGGTTACGAACCAACTTGCTAAACTAATGGTCATTAATCTTTGTTTATTTGTACCTTCGGAAAGCGGATAGACGATCAGCATCATTTCGAAACCATACATAGATATAGCTGAATCCTGTACTCCCTTTATGATATTCCAGTACCCGTTCTCCAAAAGGGGGAGCATAAATTCCAGATGGGCTTGAGTTAAACCGTAGCTGACAAATAGGATAAGCGGGACAAAGAGAACTGCTGCCAGTGTAAAGAATCTGGCCAATACTGTAAGCTTTTCCCTTGCCAAATAGAGAGTCATGATCGAGAAAAGAGCTAATATAGCCCATCTTGGTGTAGTTTGCAGCATCCACCTCTGCAGTACCTCTACCGCACTGAACATAACATTGGAGCCAAGCAGAACAAAGTAACCGATGTAAGCGATGATCAATATCCTGCCGATAATGGGGCCTCCGATCTGTAAACATATAGAAAACAAGTTATGGCCAGGGAAGTTTTTCAGTAGAACCCATAGAAGAATGATGATAAGTTGGGTAATAGCGCCTGCAATCAAAACAGAGAGTGCTCCGCCGCCCTTGGCAGTTTCGTTAAGCTTGAAGGGAAGAGACAGAATGCCAACCCCGATTTGGGCTTGAATAATAAAGCAGAAAAGCTGCCCCCTCGATATCATTTTTTCTTTTTGAGTCATTGTTATAACTCCTGTCAGTTTAGATTAAATGATTATTCTTCGGTCTCTGGTTTGCTTGCATTCTTGCGGATGGACCATATCGGAAGGCGCAAGATGGTGTCTTTCAAGCCTTGAATATTTATCGGGCTTAGCGGTGTAAAGTAAGGTTGTCCAAAAGATTCAAGCTTACACAAATGTATGAAAATGAGTGTCAACCCAAAAGATATCCCAATATACCCGAACAAAGAGGCCGCAACCATAAGTGGAAACCGCATAAAACGGATCGCGGAGCTCATCTCGTTGGAAGGGATGAGAAAGGATGATATGGCAGTCAACGCAACAACGATGATCATTGTGTAAGAGACCAATCCAGCTTTAACAATGGCATCCCCGATGACCAAACCGCCTACAATCCCAATGGTTTGACCTACACGGCTGGGCAGACGGAGCCCCGCCTCTCGCAGCAATTCGAATATGAGTTCAAGCAGCATTGCTTCAACCAACGGAGGAAATGGGATTCGGGTCAGTGAACCTTGAATCGTAAAAAACAATTGCAAGGGAAGGATGCTGGAGTGAAAAGAAACGGTAGCAATATAAAGCGCGGGCAGTTGAAATGCAGTTACAAAGCCAATCAGACGGACAAAACGGACAAAGGAAGCAATCACCCAACGATTGCTATAGTCATCTGGTGTCTGATAAAAGGTGAAGAAGCTGGCAGGTACAATCAGAGCTGTGGGATCTCCATCCAGCAGTATAGCAACGTATCCTTTCAGTAAGTAGAAGGAAGTATGGTCTGGACGCTCTGTATTGATATGTTGTGGAAATATAGAGTACGAATTGTCCTCCGTTAATTCCTGTATAAAGCCGGTGGACAGAACCGCATCAAGAGAAATTTTTTTTATTCTTGATTCTACTTTTTTTACCAATTCAGGATTGGCAAGGTTCTCCATATAGACTAAGGCTACCTTTTTGGGAGCAATTTTCCCAAGGGTGGTGTAGCGAACAGTAAGGTTTGGGGTAGCGATTTGTTTACGAATCAGGTATAAGTTAACCGTTATATCTTCAATAAAACCGTTATGCGAACCCCGAATAACCGCTTCGTTCTCAGGCTCGCTAATACTTCGTTCGTGCTTGGCAGGGGTGGAGAGGATATAAAATTCAGACATTCCTTCTAAAAAGTAGAGGCAGCCTCCGTGAATAAGCCCTTGAATGCCTTTGTTTAATTCTTTTTCCATACCGAAGCTGAGTGATGTAAATAGCTTGGAAAGATCTTTGTCTTGGTTATGGCCAAAAGGAGCAATCACATTCCGCTCAACCAGTTCCGTGTCTGCGGCGGACTCTAGATAGAAGAGGATTCCTTCCGTTCCGTTAAAGGATATCCTTCTTTTTTTGAGATCATTTGTATGGAATAAGGCTGCTTCGATGTAATCGGCATTTTGATCTACAGTAGTGAATGAGGTCTGAGTTTGGTTAGTCATTAAAGGGCGCCCGACTTTCGAGTTATTTTCCTTAACGTTCCCGAATGATTTGCAGAATATTCCTGATTGAAAGTAACTAATTGGTAAAGGTGGTTCTATATCGTTTTAGTCAATACAGATAGTTTTATAAGGTGAAGTATAATTAGTAATAAGAAATTTTAATTGAAATTTGCGAAATCCCGAGAGTATCTGTCAGGAATGTGATAGCATCCTTTTTAGGAATATGCTAAAATGACATAACGTCGTTTTCTCGACGCTGAGAATGTCAATAAACTATATTACATACAGAAAGATGAGGAGCCATGGCTGAAAATCAAACCCTTGATGCACTGCACACACCCGGTGCTGTCTTTTTTATCTTTGGGGCAACCGGAGATTTAGCCCGGCGTAAGCTTTTCCCGGCGATTTACAGCTTGTACCGTGAAGGTAAGCTGGCACATGATTTTGCGGTAATTGGCGTGGCGCGGCGCCCGCGTACTCAGGAAGAATTTAGAAGTGATGTGAAGCAATCCATCCTTGAATTCTGCCGTTATAAAGCGGGAGAAGAGAGCGAATGGAATGAGTTTGTACAGCATTTTGAATACAAATCTCTGGACATCAACGATATTGATGGCTTCCGTGAATTAAGAGCTCAAACAGAAGCTCTTGAAGAGAAGTTTAGAATTCCGGGCAATCGGATGTTCTATCTTGCGCTGGCACCTGAATTGTTCGGCAGCGTCTCGTTCAACCTTAAGGCTGGCGGCATGCTAGATAGCACAGGTTGGAATCGCCTCGTCATCGAGAAGCCTTTTGGATATAATCTAGAGTCAGCTGAGCAGCTGAACGAGCAGATCCGTGAGGTATTCAAGGAAGAGGAGATCTACCGGATCGATCATTATCTTGGTAAAGAAATGGTTCAAAATATTGAAGTCATTCGTTTTGCCAATGCTTTTTTCGAGCCGCTTTGGAATAATAAGCATATTGCCAATATTCAAATTACACTTGGCGAAACCGTAGGTGTTGAAGAGCGTGGTGGTTATTATGACCATGCTGGAGCGTTACGGGATATGGGCCAAAATCATATATTGCAACTGCTGACTATGATCGCAATGGAGCCACCAAGCCGTCTGCTTGCAGAAGATATTCGTGACGAGAAGGTGAAGGTGCTTCGTTCCCTTCGTCCTTATGGTACATCTGACGAGGTTCGTGAGAATGTCGTGAGAGCACAGTATATTCAAGGCTTGCATGGTGGAAAGACCCTACCTGCTTATCGTCAGGAAGATAAGGTTGATCCTGAATCGAGTACTGAGACGTACTTTGCTGCCCGTGTGTTTGTTGATAACTTCCGCTGGGCTGGAGTTCCTTTCTATATTCGTACAGGTAAACGTCTGCCGGTGAAGACAACGGAAGTGGTAGTTGAGTTCAAGGGAATGCCAACCAATGTTTATTTGGGACAAAAGCATACGCTGGAGCCTAACCTGCTTGTTATCCGTGTGAACCCTATGGAAGGCATTTATGTAAAGATTAATGCCAAGAAGCCGGGTTCCGAGTCTGAAATTCAACCACTAGCTATGGACTTCTGTCAGAGTTGCTTGGTTGGAATTAATTCCCCGGAAGCTTACGAGCGCTTGCTTCATGACGCGGCACGCGGAGATTCCACTTATTTCACTCGTTGGGATGAGGTATCGTCGGCATGGTCGTTCGTGGATCGTATTGCGAAGGCTTGGAAGGAAGAGTCGAGTGATCTATCTTCTTATCCTGCTGGCACTTGGGGTCCGGTTGAAGCGGATCAATTGCTTGCTCAGGATGGCTTCCATTGGTGGCCGGTAAACGGTCAGGAAGAAGATAATGTAGTATGGCTGAAGAATAACTAAACTTTGCGTTAATGCTATCTCCCTGCAGAGGATGCAGGGAGATTTTTTGTAATGCTGAGATTAGAGAACACTCAGCCTCCCCAGGTCGCTTGGGCCAACAAGGTCACTCAGCCTCCCAAGGCCACTCTGGCTCCAAATGCCGCTCGGGCGACAGGAGCATTTTTCAAATAACTGCACTTTGTACAATTAAAATCACATATTGGGCGGAAATTAGTCTTTTAAGTGTATTCTCTGCAACTATTTTCTCCGCATAAGGCCGAATAGCTAGCACATTGAATTTTTAATTGCATCAAATACAACTAAAGGCGATTGGAAATGCTAATACTTCTTATAAGTGTAGGAAATACAACTATTTTACTATAAGAGACTGCGGAGAAATGTGAAACGAAATCAAGGGAGGGGCCTATATTCAAAGGGGGGCCATGGGGAGCCCTGTTTTCAATTAATACACACCTCTTTGGGACGACCGAACGGACCTTATCCTCCGAAATGCATGTTTTAGTCGAGCTTACGGACAAATGTATGCGAAAAACCGAATACAATGTGCCGCCGGTAACGTAAACGAACCGATTGTATGCGAAAAACCGAATACAATGTGTCGCCGGTAATGTAAACGAGCCGATTGTATGCGAAAAACCGAATACAATGTGCCGCCAGTAACGTAATCGAGCCAAATGTATGCGAAAAATCGAATACAGTGTGCCTCCGGTAACGTAAACGAGCTAGCGCTGTTATCTGCCTTGAATCACCCGGGAATGGGTTTGTTATTAGGGAATAAGTACAATACGGTCCGTCCCTAATATATGTGCTCATTTCATCGAAATAAAGATCCATACGGTCCGTAAGCGGAACCTCACTACGAAGGTGCATATGGATACGAGTTTGGAACGGATGTACTCAGCTTGTAACTCTACCTCCAAGGACGCCGTCAGGCGTTTTTCTTGTTGAGCTATGGGAACTGGTGAACAGGATATAGACCTGATTTGGGAGATATTTTGCTGCAAAAGCTTTTTAGTAGATAATGTCTGCCGGATTTTGATATACTTTAGAGGATGCTTTCACTTGAAGCGGACTGGAGCTAGACCTAAGATAGCTATTCATTCAGAAATGAAGGGGTATGAACGATGAGCAGAGCACCGATTTGAAGATAACCCCAGTGTAATTGAAGCAGAAGCAGGAATTTTATATATGAAGGGATATGTGTAATGAACAAAGCAATAGATCAGAAGCTGCAAAAGGAAGTGGACAGACGCAGAACCTTTGC
Organism: Paenibacillus pseudetheri; assembly: GCF_924513355.1. Classification (NCBI taxonomy): domain Bacteria; kingdom Bacillati; phylum Bacillota; class Bacilli; order Caryophanales; family Paenibacillaceae; genus Paenibacillus; species Paenibacillus pseudetheri. The sequence goes on along the minus strand of NZ_CAKMAB010000045.1, from coordinate 20,154 downwards.
GATCATTTCCCACCCGGATGCGGGTAAAACAACTTTAACGGAAAAACTACTGTTATTCGGTGGTGCTATCCGTCTGGCGGGAACGGTTAAGGCCCGTAAGGCGAACAAGCATGCAACGAGTGACTGGATGGAAATTGAGAAGCAGCGGGGGATTTCTGTTACTTCCTCTGTGATGCAGTTTGATTATTTGAATCACCGCGTGAATATTTTGGATACACCGGGTCACCAAGACTTTAGTGAGGACACCTACCGTACCCTAACAGCAGCGGATAGTGCGGTCATGCTTATCGACGTGGCAAAAGGTGTGGAAACTCAAACGACAAAGCTGTTTCAGGTATGTGCTAAACGTGGGATTCCGATCTTTACTTTTATCAATAAGCTGGACCGTGAAGGACGCAGTCCGTTTGATCTAATGGAAGAGCTGGAGCAGGTACTGGGTATTCGCTCTGTGCCTATGAACTGGCCGATCGGTAGTGGACGTGAGCTATGCGGCGTATATGACCGGATGAAGAATCAGGTGGAGCTGTTCCAAGGTGACGATCACTCCGTAATCAAGGTACAAAAGGTTGACGGATATCGTGATCCAATCATTCGTGAAATGGCTGGAGAATATCTGCATGATCAACTGTGTCAGGATCTGGAGCTGCTGGATGTAGCAGGCGATGCTTTTGACTATGAAAAAGTACTAAGTGGTGAACTCACACCTGTGTTCTTTGGTAGTGCGATCAACAATTTTGGCGTACAAACTTTCCTCGATAATTTCTTGGATCTGGCACCGAAGCCTGAACCACGCCGGAGTACTACAGGTTTGGTAGAGCCAATGGACGAGAAGTTTACTGGCTATGTGTTCAAAATCCAAGCCAATATGAACCCGGCTCACCGTGACCGGATTGCTTTCCTGCGTATTGTGTCCGGGAAGTTTGAACGAGGTATGAGCGTGAAGCATGTACGTGCGGGTAAGGACATTAAGCTGGCCCAGCCGCAACAATTCTTGGCGCAAGACCGTGATATCGTAGAGGAAGCTTATCCGGGAGATATTATCGGGTTGTTTGATCCAGGTATTTTTAGAATTGGAGATACACTGAGTCAGGCCGGAGATTTGGAATTCGATGAGCTGCCAACATTCTCACCAGAGATTTTTGCTAAAGTGAGTATTAAAAATGCTTTGAAATCGAAGCAGTTCCAAAAAGGTGTCGATCAGCTGACTGAAGAGGGTATGATTCAAGTATTCCGTACGGTTAACTTTGATGATATTTTGCTCGGCGTAGTTGGACAGCTGCAGTTTGAGGTGTTCGAGTACCGCATGAAGGGTGAATATGGTGTGGATGTTCAGTTGCAGCGTATGCCATACCAGTTCGCGCGTTGGATCGTAGATGATGCTAAACCAGATGCGAGTAAGTTCCGTATTAACTCTACGCTCGTTACAGATAAGAAGGGCAATTTTGTCGTATTGTTCGAGAATGAATATGCTATGCGGACAGCGATGGATAAGAACCCGACAGCTACGTTCCTAGAGATGGCTCCAAAAGCATTGCTATAGTAAGGAAGCTACAACTTCCTGATTGTTAATAAAAACCTCCGCCTTCAGCGTGCAATTGCACAATGGGATAGCGGAGGTTTTTGACTAGTTGCGGCTAGTTATGACGTGATATTCCCGGGAGTAATCGTCTCCAGGTGATCATGGAGCATAGAAACCAAATTATCTTGCTTAGCGGTATCTAAATCCTTCCATATCATTTCAAACACGGCGCCAAGTCCCGGGAGTGCTGCTTCTGGTCCGTCTACCGAGCCTTCAATCATATGCCGCAAATCTTCTTCAGATTGACCATGCACTTTATGAATAATCGCCTGACGTAAGTCAATAGTAACCGGCATAACGTACCTCCTTTTTGAAATATAGTGATATTCACTTCGTTTTAATGTACCCTGAATAGGTGCTGGAAATTCAAGTTTTCGTTCAAATATAAGATAATATAAGTTTGACACTTTACATCATCCTTATATTTCTAAGAGTAACGGTTGTCATCCATAAAGGACGAATATGACGTTTCTTCTTGGCTTATGCTATACTGTTTGAGATATAGAAATGCTACAGGAGGTACATAAGACATGGCAAAAAAACAATATGCCATCATTGGCATGGGACGTTTCGGATCCAGTGTTGCGAGAGCGCTCAGCGGTATGGGGTTTGATGTACTTGCGATTGATGCGGACGAGCAGCGGACACAGGAGATTTCAAATATAGTAACACACGCCGTATCTGCAGATTCAACGGATGAAGAAGCGCTACGCGCACTCGGTATTCGCAATTTTGATGTGGTGGTTGTGGCTATTGGAGAGGACATTCAAGCAAGCATTCTTACAACTTTAATCCTGAAGGACCTTGGTGTACCAGCAATTATCGCAAAAGCAAAAAGTGAGCTGCACGGCAAAGTATTAGGAAAAATTGGTGCAGACAAGGTGATTTATCCTGAACGGGATATGGGAATGCGGGTTGCGCATCATTTGGCTTCACCTAATATATTAGATTATATCGAGCTGTCGCCTGATTATAGTATTTTGGACATGAAGGTATCCGGATCGATGCTCGGGAAAAATCTACAAGAGCTCGATATCCGTGCAAAATACGGCTGTAACGTAATGGCTATCCGTCAAGGTGAAGAGATGAACATCTCCCCACGCGCAGAGGATCGCTTGATCGATGGGGATATCCTTGTAATCGTTGGGCATAAAGATAACCTGACGAAGCTGGAGATCGAGTATCAGTAGGTGAGGGGTAACGTATTCATCAGGTTTATAGGGGAGTAAAAGAGAAGAAGAACAAAGACAAAGACAAAGATAAAGAACAAAGATATAAGAGCAAGAAAAAATGGCAAGGCATAAGAAAGGAAAACTTTATGGAAATCATGTCTCCGCAAAATACGCGGGTTAAAGAGTGGGCCGGGTTGCAGGAGAAAAAGCACCGTGACAAAGCTCGTAAATATATTGTAGAAGGCGTTCATCTGGTACAGGAAGCGCTGCTGGCTGAAGCAGATGTGGAATGCCTTGCCTATGACCTCGACAAAGGAATGCCTGCTGAACTCAAGGAGCTTCTCCAGTCCGTTCAGGGCATGGATGTGATCGGCGTATCAGCGGCGATCATCTCGAAATGCAGCAGCACTAATACACCGCAGCCGGTGTTCGCCATCGTGCGGAAGGAACAGCAGGCGGTAGAGGCTATCCTAGCAAAGAAAGATAGTCTGGTGGTGGTCCTGGACGGTGTCCAGGACCCCGGTAATGTCGGCACCATCATCCGTAGCGCGGATGCAGCGGGAGCTGACGGAGTGATCCTCGGCCAAGGCTGTGCCGACCTCTACAATCCGAAGACCATTCGTTCCACGATGGGCTCGATGTTCCATCTCCCGGTGGTGGAGGGAGATTTAAGTGTTATTTTGCCACAGGCCCGGGAAAAAGGGGCGCTGCTGGTGAGCACTTCGCTACAGGGAGAAGAATCGTGTTATGAGCACGATTTTCACGGCAGTCAGTGGCTGCTGATTGGCAGCGAGGGTAAGGGCATTTCGCCGGAGACCGCGCGACTCGTAGATAAGAGTATCATCATCCCGATGGCGGGCAGAGCTGAATCACTAAATGCGGCGATGGCAGCGACGATTTTGCTGTTTGAGGGAATGAGACAGCGGGGGTAACCAACAAATAATAAAATACGTTTTCGACTCGATAGAATAGCTTTTTTCAGTTTGTCACTGATCTATAACCTCACTATGTCACAATTAATTCGGTCCTGATTATCAAGAAATCCTTGATATACCGGGACTTTTTTGCATTTGTGTGTTATTTTGATAAGTTTTTCTGTAACTGACGGGATACATTAGATGTTTCGAAAAAGTACAAAAGTCAGCCAAGCTGTGCATCATGCCGATGCCCCTTTCCGTCTTCTCCAATTCGATTTTCCGTAGCTGAACTGGTAGGAATTCTGTACAACTATTTGGTACTGGCTTGTGCTAACGTCAATAAAAGAGACGAAAAGGTTGATATTTATCGGTTTGACTTTTTTGGGTATCTGCCAGAATGTATTCAGTAATTTTGAAGTAAAAAGCTGTATTGTGAATCAGATCACAATACTATTTTTAATACATGCTATGTTAGAACTATTAAGAAACGATTAAGTCATCTAAGGAGAGTCTATTATGGCTAAATATGAACAACAAAGAAACTTTTTGAAATCCAATTTTCTTGAATTTAAACATATTAAAACAGATAAGCTAAAGGGACTCCCACAACCACCAATTGTTAAGTCCTTTAATTCGACATCACTGATTATTGATTTGCCAATGATCAGCAGAGACGTTGTGAGTAAAGAAAACATATATGAATGTATAAATGATAGAAGAAGTACAAGGTTTTATTCTGATGAATCATTAAGTCTTGATGAGTTATCATATTTATTATGGGCTACCCAAGGGATAACGAGTATGACGAAGAATGGGTGTACACTGCGAACTGTACCCTGCAGTGGGGCAACACATACATTTGAGACATATTTATTTATTATGCGAGTAGAAGGCTTGCAACAAGGAATTTACAGATACCTTCCTGTGGAACACAAGCTCGTGTTTATGTTTGAATTAGATAAAATTGATCAAAAAATTGATGCGATTACTTTGGATCAACCTTTTGTCCCTAATTTTGTTAAAAAAGCTTCGGTAATGTTTGCATGGAGTACAACACCCTATCGCTCTGAATGGAAGTATGATATTTCAGCTCACAAAAAAATCCTCATCGATGTTGGACATGTAAGCCAAAACCTTTATTTGACTAGTGAATCGATCGGTGCAGGTGCTTGTGCAATTGGAATCTATGATCAAAAGTTGATTGATGATATTTTAGAATTAGACGGTGATGAAGAATTCATCATCTTTATGAGTGCAGTTGGGAAGAAACGAGAGTAATGCAAGTATTGATCAAAGATTGGTCCGAAGATATGATGGGCATTGGTTGAGGGAACGGGCAATTTTATTGAACAAGTTGTAAATTTAACATTTTAAAGTAAGAGCATTTCTTTGTAATGAGAAATGCTTTTTTATTTTTGTCAAAATTAAAAGTATATAATAATATAATTAAAAACGATATAAGTTTATTGTAAAACAATATATTATGTAGTAAAGTCAAAACTAACATTAAATAAGTGAGGTGCACTTTATGAAACGAGCAACAACACTCTTTTTGAAGATGGCTGTTATTCTTATTGGAATCCCAATTCTCGCTTTGTGCATATTTTTAGTGCCTAAGATTGGGGATTTTGCTGTAAAATTGTATCCAGAAATGGCTTATATGAAATCTCTCGTTTTAATCGATATGTACGCGGCAGCGATACCTTTTTACTTTGCTCTGTATCAGGCTTTTAAACTTTTAAGCTATATTGATAAGAATCAAGCGTTCTCGGAATTATCGGTAAAGGCTTTAAAGAATATAAAATACTGTGCCATCACAATCAGTACCTTGTACCTGCTAGGTATGCCACTCTACTATCTCATTGGGAAGAGAGTTGACCCTCCAAGTTTCATACCAATCGGATTGGTCATTATTTTCGCCTCTATGGTGATCGCCGTTTTTGCTGCTGTTCTCCAAAGACTTTTACAAGAAGCTATCAATATAAAATCAGAAAATGATTTAACGGTCTGAGGTGGAGCATATGGCAATTATTATTAATATTGATGTGATGTTAGCAAAACGAAAAATGAGCGTAACGGAGCTTTCGGAGAGGGTTGGAATTACTATGGCGAATCTTTCCATTCTGAAAAATGGGAAAGCAAAAGCGGTTCGTTTTTCAACATTAGAAGCAATATGTAAGACTTTGGATTGTCAGCCGGGTGATATTTTAGAGTACAAAAGTGACGGAGACACTTAATAAAAATAGACAACAAATTTATTTGATCGACCTTCCTCTCCCAGCCATAGTAGCAGTATTAACAGAGATGACCATTTTCATTATCTGTGGTGCAGGGCTTGCGCTGCATGTATGGCTAACGGGTACGTTAATTCAAAAGACAATAGCGGCAGTCTAAGACTTTATTTTTCAAGTCTTGGTCCGGCGCTTTTTTTTGTGGAGTTAATCCTTAAATCTAGAAGGTTAATGATCTTCAAATTCATAGAACCCAATTAAAACATGCTTCTCACTTGCCAATTCTTTGAATTTACGTTTAAACAGGGCAAGAAATCCCTTGGTTTAGCCTGACTCAGACTTTAGCTTGGCTGAAGGGGAGGACACTTGTCCCCCTTTCTTCTTAACCCAAAGCTTAAAAAGGAACAATAGAGATGCGGAGAGAAAACAAAACAGGCTACTCGCGTGAAATAACGAGCATAAGGTCTCCATCCAGTTCGTAAGGCCCGAATTCAGCAGGAAGAATGAGATGGTCCCCTTTATTCAGCATGTATTCATTGTTTTGAATGCGGAGATAACCCTCACCTTTAATGACGCTGACAAGTGTATATTTCTTATGTGCCGGTAATTGGGTTCTTCTGGATACTTCCCATTTTTCAACAGTGAAGAACGAATTAGAAACAAACGTTGTCATAATTAGGCCTTCATGTACGTTAGTTAAGTACGAAGGATGTTCGTACACCTGCGGGATTGCGGTAACTTCGATCGCTTTCTCTAGATGGAGCTCACGCAAATTCCCGTCTTTATCACGACGATCGTAATCATAGACACGGTAGGTCGTGTCGGAGCTTTGCTGGGTTTCTAATACGACAATCCCTTTTCCAAGTGCATGAATTGTTCCACTTGGCACGTAGAAAAAGTCCCCTGGCTTCACAGGAACCTTGGTGAGCAGTTCCTCCCATTCTCCATTTTGTATCCTATGCGCTAAGTCTTCTTTAGAAGAAGCTTCATGACCGTATATGATCACTGCATCAGGCTCTGCATCGACAATATACCAGCATTCTGTCTTGCCAAGCTCGCCGTTTTCATGCTTGCCGGCATAATTGTCATCTGGATGTACTTGAACAGATAAGTCGTCTGAGGCATCCAGAAGCTTAATAAGCAAAGGAAACACCGGGGAACTCGAACGGAAAAGTTCTGGGTGTGAATTCCATAACGTGCCTAGTGGCATCCCTTGATAAGGTCCTTCTTTTACGATGCTCTGACCATTAGCATGTGCCGATATGGCCCAGCATTCGCCCGTAGAATCGTTAGGGATAGGATAACCGAATAACTGCTTGAGTTTGGTTCCTCCCCAAATACGTTCCTGAAAAACAGGTTGCAAATAGATAGGTTGACTCATTACAATAACACTCCTCTTTAATAATTGGTATGAATAAGTGCTGCTGCACCGATCAGGCCAGCATTTTGCTGAAGAGCGGCGGGAACGACAGGCGTGTTCCGTCCAGAAGGGTTCAATGCATGAAGCTTGATGTAATTACGAATAGCCTCGAACAAAGGTTCTCCAACCTGGGAAACCCCGCCTCCGAAAATTAGTAGCTCGGGATCAAATGTGTTGATTAGCGTAACACATCCGGCGCCTATGTACCCAAACACGCGATGGACGAGACTTTCCATGGCGGGATCTTGGCCGGATAAGGCAAGCTCGAAGACTTCCTTGGATGTCACGGAGCGGCCCAGTAGCGAGCTTGCTTCTCTTGCAATCGCCGTACCGGAGGCAATGTATTCAAAGCACCCGCGCTGCCCGCAACTGCAGGTGCCGCGGCTTGAATCAATGACTATATGCCCGATATCGCCGGCATTTCCGGTTGCACCAGTAAGCACGCTCCCATGACTGTAAATTCCCGCGCCTATGCCGGTACTGATCGTGATGTATATGAAATGATCCACGGCCTTTGCTGCGCCAGTCCACTTCTCTGCCAATGCTGCAGCAGTTGCGTCGTTCTCCAGAACAATGGGCAGTTGAAAATGACGCTTGAAAGAATGGATAATGGGGAAATTCCACCAGTTTGGAAGGTTAGGGGGCTCGCTTATTTGCCCAAGCTTCGTATTAAGAGGACCGGGTGCTCCGATACCAATGCCTTTAAGATCTGCTTGCTGTAAACCTTCATCGGACAAAAGTCTATTTGCCGCTTCGGCAATTTTGTCTACCATGTCAGAAGGATGAAGTGATAGATCCGTGGAAAGCGAAGTTTTGGATAGTACCTGTCCGTCGGATGAGACGAGACCCAGGGCGATTTTTGTACCACCGATATCGATTCCAATTGCATAATTCAAGAAAATTCCCTCCTTAAATTCCTTTTTACTTTACAAACTTGACAAGAATAATATGTGTAAAGTAAAATTAGCTTCAGTTTACCATGTATTGAAAGGATTGAAAAGAAGAATGGGCAGTAAAAAGAAGGTATCTATGCAAGATATTGCTGATAAACTTAATATTTCGAAAAATGCTGTATCGCTTGCCTTACAAGATAAGAAGGGTGTCAGCGACCAAATGCGCTACCGTGTGCTTCAGACGGCAAAAGAGATGGGTTATGGTCAATACGGAGAGAAAACATCATCGGACAAGAATGTACTTGTACTGGTGCCCGAGAGAATCATGAGCTATCAGGATAACGATCATTTTCGGTTCTTTCATGATATGATCTGGGGGCTGGAGAAGAGCATCCGTAAGAGAGGGTTTAGTGCAGTGATTGCACCCATTGATCTCGAAATGGAATCAGGTCTTCAGTTGCCGCAGCAGTGTAATGAAATTTCGTATGTAGGCATTATTTTATTCGGAATTGTAGATGAAGCCTATGCGAGACTTGTCTGGGAGTTAGATACACCACTAGTCATGTTAGATTCATATCACCGAAATCTACCTTGTCCGGTTGTCGCTTCCGCTAATACGGAAGGGGCATACGAAGCTGTTACGTTGCTTTTTCGTTCCGGTCATCGGAAGATTGGGTTTATCGGGCCTGCTAATTTAACCACTAGCCATGAAGAACGTTGGCTCGGCTATTTGAGCGCGATGCAGGAACTCGGCCTCCCGCTTGACATGAGCAAGGTAATGGCACACTCTGTCGGATTTCGGGACACTGAGCAGGAAATCGATTCATACCTGAATGCTGTTAACGAATTCCCTACAGCGTTTTTTTGTGGGAACGATCGAATTGCTTATTTACTGGCTGGGCAGCTTCGTAAGCGTGGACTGAAGGTTCCAGCGGATGTTTCAATTGTAGGCTTTGATGATCTTCATTATGAAGAAGACAGTGAACTGGGGATGACTACCATGCGTGTGGAAAAAGAAAAAATGTGCGAGGCAGCAGCCGATCTGTTACTTACATTGAAAACCACATGCAGAGAAATGCTGCGGCTATATATACGCCCTACGCTTGTTGTTCGTAATTCCGTTTTGACAAAAGCTTCTTTTAACCTTTAGACACTCCAAAAGGCAAGATGTTTACTCAGTCGCTGGCGGAGAGAGAAAGCAGGTAATCAGGTATAACACGTTGGGTAGATTATGCAGCCCTCTTTATTATATCAACAAGCTAAAGACGCTAAGATTTAATTTGTAATCTATTGCTACTTTTTAAAAAGGGAACGGAATATTAACGATAAAAACTGCAAGCTCATAATTGAGTTGCAGTTTTTTATCGTTTTTATTATGAGGGAAATAAGAGAGGGATTTGCAGAGCAACGATTAAGAAGCCTTTCTTTATTGACCTTTTTAAAATCGGGGAGCAGCACGGTAAAAGTGGCTCCTTGCATTGGAACACTGTCGCAGGTGATGGTTCCACCGTGCAGCTCAATGATTTTTCGGACAATCGTAAGCCCCAGGCCATTACCGGCAGTAGAGTGAGAGGTATCTTGCTGATAGAACTTATCGAAGACCCTGGGAAGTGCACTCGGACTGATGCCTGCTCCATTATCACGGAACTTAATTTCGACCCGATCTTTCACCTGTCTCATGGTAACTTCGATTTCGCCGTGCTCGGGAGTGAACTTAATTGCGTTGTCAAGCAGATTCAGCCAGACCTGGTTCAGCATCTCTTTATTCCCGGGTATCATATAGTCCTGCACATTGGCTTTGAAGGAAATATGCTTTTTCGTAAGTTTAGTATGCAGTAGCAGGACACATTGGCGAATTTGTTCTCCGACATTGAAGGGCTGACGGTCTGTTAATATTGCTTGTGCCTCCACTTTGGAGAGGTTTAGGACATTGGAGGCCAGTGTGGCCAGACGGGTAGATTCCTCGATAACAATATCCAGATATTCATTCCGTTCCTCCTTGCTCAGCTCATCATCCTTCAGGATTTCAGCGAACCCTTTAATCGATACAATCGGAGTACGGAATTCATGAGAGAAATTGTTTACAAAATCTGTACGCAGAATTTCAATGCCACCCAGTTTCTCAGCCATCCGATTAATATTCTCGGAGAGAATCTTGAACTCCGGTGGATGCTTGAGCTGCAGCCGCATAGAGAAGTTCCCTCCGGCCAATTGGTCGATGGCATCAATAAACGTACGGATTGATTTCAGCATCCTGCGACTGGTAATCACCGATGTGACAGTACCGATAATCGTGCAGGCAATCAATATAATCAAGGTGAGAATTTTTTTATCCTGGAGAATCCGCTCACCGAGCAGGCCGAAAACCAGGGACAGATAGGTCAGGATTCCGGTGATTAGCACTGTAATGAGGAAAATAATGAATACAGCAATCGAGAAATAGATCGGCAGACTGATTTTGCTGCTTAGCTTTTTGATCAAGTTCTCACCGCCTTGTATCCGAGACCGCGGACGGACATGAGTTCGAACTCCGGATAGCTTTCAAACCGTTTCCGTAAGCGGTTGATATGCACATTAACGGTAGTGTCTGTAGTTTCGCTGTCCATCCCCCAAATTTCGTCCATCAGCTGAATTCGAGTGAAAATGCGCTCCGGATAGGATAAAAGCTTATAAAGGAGATGGAATTCCTTTTTGGGAAGCGTCTGTTTTTCATTGTCTCGAGTTACTGTTAACGCATCAAAATCAAGAATGACTTTACCGACAATAAGTTTACGGGCGCTTACAATCTGCGAACGGCGCAGAAGGGCTTGGATTCTCAACAGCATTTCTTGTGTATCCACGGGTTTGGTCATATAATCATCGGTTCCAAGGCGGAATCCTTTTTTCTTATCTTCTGGAAGTTGTTTGGCTGTGGCCATGAGGATCGGGATCATGTTGTTCGCATTCCTTAGCTCTTCGGCAAATTCATAACCATCCATCCCCGGCATCATGATATCGAGGATAATCAGATCAATGTGCTGGATTTCAAGAACTTCCAGTGCCTGGATTCCATTCTCAGCGGTTAACACTTCATAACCTGCCCGTTTCAGGACAGCGTTCATCAGCTTTCTGACATGCTTATCGTCTCCACAACGAGGATCTTAATCATGGTTTCACTCCAATAGGTTCTGGTTTTGACCGCTTTTTCCCATAATTCTAATTGATAAAACGCTAAAGACAAAGTCTTTAGAGGTTCTTTAGATTCAATTGCACAGACATGATTTCTTTGATTAATCACACTACAAAATTTTGGAATGCTCCTTTTTGGCCGGGCAATACTATAACAATTGGGCAAACTAGGTTGTCTCCCGTTCTACCAATGTAAACGATAGTGGCTGCAGCTCCATATCCCGCCCAAGCAGCACTGGAGCTAGAAGAAGAAAAGCGTTCTCCGCTTGGCCCGAAATCGGATTCAGAATGGTTGTGATTCCAAGGGTTTGCGACAGCTCTGAATTATCAAAACCAACGATGGCGAGATCCCCGGGTACGTCCAGTTTCTGCCTGCGTGCTTCGTTGAGAATACACGCTGCCACCAAATCATTGGAACACAGAATCGCATCCGGCCGGTCTGTTTCATCCATAAGGGAGCGCAGCAACTGCTCTCCGTCGCGGATGCTGTAAATCTTAGAGTAATACCATTTCTCGATAACGGGAAGATTATATTTGGTCATGATTTGCTCATTGGCCAGGCGTCTGTTATGGGTATTAATGCTGCCGGGACGGCCGAAAGCATTAGCGATGCGCTTATGACCCCGCTCTATCAAGTGCTCTAGAGCGAGAGCATATCCGTCATATTGGTTCATGGCAACGGACGGTATTTCAGGATGGTCCATGCGCTGCCAGGATACGATTGGCCCGTATTTGCAGTAGGAAGAGATAACAGTCTGTTCGTTGACGAGGTCAGGATGGTGAGAATTTTCTCACGAGTCTCCTTGCTAACATGGGGCGAATGGTTCAGGACGCGGGACACCGTGGCTTTGGAAAAGCCCGATAATTTAGCAATTTCGTCAAGAGTGAACATCGGCTTGTTCTTCTTCGCATGATTAGTACTTTACATGTAACGCGTTCCAAGGTTTAGGATTCGAATTAGAGCAGTAATCCTATACTATCACAATAGCAAAGGCGGGAAAAAATATGGAATTGCAATTTCCAAAAGGATTCTTATGGGGCGGTGCTGTAGCAGCCAATCAGCTTGAAGGGGCGTATCAGGAGGATGGTAAAGGGTGGTCCACCCAAGATGTTATGCCGAAGGGAATTAAGTCTGCGCCTACAGAGGTTCCTACTGACGATAATATGAAGCTGGTGGGGATCGATTTCTATCACCGATATAAAGAAGATATTAAGCTGTTCGCGGAAATGGGCTTTAAAGTGTTCCGGACGTCGATTGCTTGGTCCCGGATTTTTCCGAAAGGGGACGAGCTGAAGCCCAATGAAAAAGGTCTGCAGTTTTACGACGACCTGTTCGATGAGTGTCATAAATACGGCATCGAGCCACTGGTGACTATCTCCCATTATGAGACTCCACTGCATCTGGCAAGAGAATATGATGGATGGATTAACCGTAAGATGGTGGATTTTTACGAGCGCTATGTGAGAACGATATATAATCGTTACAAGAACAAGGTTAAATATTGGCTGACCTTTAACGAGATCAACTCCATTCTTGAGTTCCCATTTATGAGTGGCGGGATCAATACTCCGTTAGAGAAATTGAGCAAGCAGGATCTGTATCAAGCTATTCATCATGAGTTCGTAGCCAGTGCTCTGGCTGTGAAGATCTGTCATGAGATTAATCCAGACTTCCAAATAGGGTGTATGGTGCTTAGCATGCCGATTTATCCGCTCACTCCGCATCCGGACGATGTGATTAAGGCCATGCAAAGTGATCACAAAAATATGTTCTTTGCGGATGTTCATGCGAGAGGGTATTACCCGGGTTATATGAAGCGTTTCTTCAAAGAGAATGGAATTCACATTCATTTCGAGCCAGGGGACGAAGAAATTCTGAAGCATACCGTGGACTTCATATCGTTCAGTTACTATATGAGCACGTATGAAACGGCCGACCCGGAGAAGCAAATTAGAGGAGAAGGTAACCTGCTAGGTGGGGTTGCGAATCCGTTTCTGGAAGCGAGCGAATGGGGCTGGCAGATCGATCCGCAGGGCTTGCGTTATGTTATGAATATGTTCTACGACCGATATCAGAAGCCGCTGTTTATCGTGGAAAATGGTCTTGGTGCTGTCGATCAGCTGGTAGTAGATGGGAACGGAGAAAAGGTAATAAACGACGATTATCGGATCAATTATTTACGAGATCATCTAGTTCAGGTCGCGGAAGCGATTGCTGACGGTGTAGAAGTTATGGGCTATACAAGCTGGGGCTGTATCGACTTGGTTAGCGCAACGAGCGCCGAACTAAAGAAACGCTATGGCTTCATTTATGTGGACCGTCATGATGATGGTTCGGGTACTCTTGATAGATACCGGAAGAAGTCCTTCTACTGGTACAAAGAAGTGATTGAATCCAATGGGCAGAACCTATTCTAGTTTAATGGTTGGTATCGGATATTAGGATTGCTACTGTATAGTTGGCTGGTAAAACCTAAGTTTCATTTATGTTTACGGGAGATTCTCTCTCGTACATAGATGGGATTTAGGTTTTTTTCTGTTCATTTGGTTTTGATTGATTAATTCAGCTTGGTATTTCAGAGAAATGCCCTTCTATATTAAATTTTAACTTTGACTTTCGGGGGAATCACGTATAAGATAACTATTATGTTATCTATGATAATCATTATCAATGGAATGATAACAATTATCACAGAATATAACTTCGAGCGTTACATACAGGGGGATAAAGAGGATGCACAAAAGGTTAATTAGTTTATTTATGGTTATTGCTATCATATTGGTAGTATCAGGCTGTGGTACTAACCAAAAGAATAATTCAACATCGAACGCGGGAGCAAATGACAAACCAGCTTCTGAAAACGCAAGTAGTGAATCTACAAGCGGTCCGATCGTTTTAAAAGATTCTAAAGGCGAGATTAAGCTGGATAAGCCTGCGCAAAAGGTTGTAGTTCTGGAGTGGACATTTACAGAAGATATTATTGCGCTCGGAATGCAGCCGGTGGGGAACGCCGATAACGAAAACTACAAGTTATATGTAACTTCTGAAGTGCCGCTAGATGCAAGCGTGACGGATGTTGGTTCACGTGACGAGCCGGATTTGGAGACCATTGCTTCTTTAAAGCCGGATTTGATTATTGCTAATACGGGTGGACATGAAGGAATTTATGATCAATTAAAAGGCATCGCTCCAACACTGATTTTCGGTCTGTACCCTGAAGAAGGACAAGGTGATCAGTACACGATTATGGAAGATACCTTCAAAACGATTGCAGCGGCTGTTGGTAAAACCGCGGAAGGCGACAAGGTCCTCGCTGACTTGGATGCCCATTATGCAGCAGCGAAGACAAAGCTGGCTGAAGCAGGTAAGGATGGCTTGAATTACGTGCTGACGCAAGCATACAGCTATCAGAATGCAGCAACATTGCGTCTCTTTACAGACAACTCACTGGCTGTTCAAACGTTGGATCGAATTGGTTTAAAAAATGACTGGAAGCCTAATAATTTCGAAGTTTACGGCTTCACTACATCAACGGTTGAAGCATTGCCGGCTGTTCAGGATTCTAACCTGATGTATATCGTTCAGAAGGATGATAATATTTTCACGAAAGAACTGAAGGATAACTCCGTTTGGAACGGCCTTCACTTTGTGAAAGAGAATCGTACTTTCGGATTGAGCAGTACTACTTGGGTGTTTGGCGGTCCGATTTCCTCCAAAGTTATCGTGGATGAAGTAGTAAATACATTAACGAAATGAGTGCTTTTATGAACGGGAAGAGCAGCAAAGAAGCCTCAAGTGGAATGACTTGGCGAATCATTGGAATATTTGGGGGCGGCCTTGCCGCCCTCTTTGTTCTGTCCATTCTAAGCCTAGGCTTCGGTGAAGCCAAAATCCCTGCAGCTACGGTGTTGGAGGGATTGCTAAATCGCCAGGATGTGATGGAACATAATCTGCTCTGGGATATCCGGATGCCGCGTACGGTGATTGGACTTTTGGCTGGGGCCGCTCTAGCTGCGGCTGGAGCATTATTGCAAACGATAACGAAGAATCCGCTTGCTTCCTCAGATACATTAGGGATTAATGCTGGAGCTTATTTTATGGTTGTCCTAGGTATGGTTACTTTTCCAGCTTTGCAGCATGAGTTCCCATTTTTGCTTGCAGTAGCAGGGGGGCTGCTTGCTGCACTGGCTGCCTATTTGCTGAGTGGTGGTAAGGAGGCTACACCTGTCCGATTAGCTTTATCAGGTATGATTGTGTCTATGGTTCTCGGAGCGTTTACATCGGCCCTACATATTTTTAACAAGAACGAAACGCAAAACCTATTTTTATGGGGCTCAGGCTCACTGATTCAGCTAGATTGGGACGGTGTTAAGTATGCCTGGCCTTTTGTTATTCCATTGCTAATAGCAGCTATGCTCGCAGGTAGGCAGTTTGATGCGTTGGAGCTGGATGAGTCCACTGCCCGCTCACTCGGGCAACGTGTTGGATTGGCACGGGGGTTAGGTCTAGGTTTATCTGTATTGTTGGCTGCGGTCGTGGTCAGCGTGGTCGGTCCGATCGGATTTGTAGGTCTGGTGGCTCCTCATCTGGTTCGGCTTAGCGGTATTCGAAAGCATCACTTGCTCATTCCTGCGAGTGCGCTGTGGGGAGCACTGCTCATTACGGCAGCGGATACGCTTGCGCGTATGGTTCGTAGCAGTGTAGGTGAGATGCCAGTTGGGGCGGTTATGGCGATTATTGGAGCGCCTTGGCTCATTTGGCTGGTGCTCACCAAGATGAAAAATATATCGGGTTCAGGTTCTGGTCAGTCATCTATGAATATAGGTGGAACTGCGCTTCGGATACGCTTTGTTCCAACGGTGATATGTATGAGCGTACTGCTAATCGTTGTTATTCTTGTGAGTCTATCACTTGGGGGAACGAGAATACCGATTAGCGAGCTGCTGAGCAGTCTTATCCACCGCGGAGATGGATCTTATTCCGTCCTGCTGAATTTACGGCTTCCGCGTACACTCGTTGCGGCTGGAGGCGGTATCGCGCTTGCTATTAGCGGTGTCTTGATTCAAAGCGCTGTCCGAAATCCGCTGGCTGACGCCTCCATTATTGGTGTGACCTCGGGTGCTGGATTTGGGGCGTTAACCGTAATGGTCGCTTTTCCGGCATTGACGGTATTAGCAGTCCCTATTGCAGCAATTGCGGGTGGTGCTTTGGCTGCAGCCTTTGTGTTTGTTATGGCATGGCGTAGAGCCTTGAATCCATCTGTCCTTATTCTGCTTGGAATTGCAGTATCAGCAATTGCCTCTGCGGGAATACAGGTCATGATCGTCAAGGGCAGTTTATGGAGCAGCAGCTCTTTAATTTGGTTAACGGGTTCGACTTACGGACGAAGCTGGAATCAATTTAATAGCTTGTTTATCTTCCTGATTGTACTCGTTCCTTTTGCTTATTATTTGGGACGTAGATTCGATTTACTAGCATTTGGCGATGAGAGTTCAACAGGTCTGGGCCTGCCCGTTCGCGGAACTCGGCTTTGGGCCATGATTATCGGTGTGATGCTTGCAGCGGGAGCCGTTGCAAGTGTAGGAACCATTGGGTTTCTCGGACTTATGGCGCCGCATGCTGTACGGATGATGATTGGGCATCACACAAGACGATCCATTGTTTTGTCAGGATTACTTGGCGGATTGATGCTCGTAATTGCGGATACGCTGGGAAGAACCATTATGGCGCCGAAAGAAATTCCGTCGGGTCTTATTATAATGCTGATTGGGGCTCCATATTTCTTGTTCTTAATGTACCGGTCTCAGGTTAGAAAAGTATAAGTTTTGCTATAAGGAAACAATCAGGGGTGCCCCATAAGCCATAAAAATGGCCGATGGGGCACCCCTAATTTATTAGTGCTTAATCGACCTAAATCGCCTCAAACTTCGTTTCATTCGATGAAGATTTAACACTTACGCAGTAGCGTTATCGGACACAGTTGCACCTAAATGCAGCTTTATCCCTCATTTGAAGTAGAAACGGACCGCATAGCCGCTATTGGCATAAAATCCATTTGCCCCTTTACTAACGAATAGCGTCGCTGGAGTCCGAAACTAAGCTTCAATGGCTAAAAACTTGCAAATAACGTCATCTGAGTCCGTATGCCTCAGCAAATGATGACAATTCGTAGGTGCAGGCCACCAAACGTCCACAAAAAAATCAGCGATTCTCGCATACTGAGGATTGCTGGTTTTTTTAATTGGATATTATCGATTTGTGAACAATTATTTAACTATTATTCTTAATTTTGTATATTTCAGTTTGCTAGTTTATACTTAAAACCTATATTGTACAATTTTGGAAATAGGGAGTGGGATTATGTGAGACTCTTCGACAGAAAAGGTATACAAGACGACAGCAAAGCTATAAATAACTCTAGTGAATTAAGAATCAATATTTTTTTCTTTAGCACTTTTATTATTTTTTGTGTGATTATCCTTCGTCTTGCAGTCTTACAATTTGTCGAAGGATCTAAGTTTACTGAAGCCGAGGCTAATAGGGATATGAAAATAGTTCCATTATCAGCAATGAGAGGAAATATCCTCGCAGTTGAAGGTGAGAAATTGGCCTATTCTACACCTGTTCAATCTTTATATCTCACTTTGCAAAAAGAATATACTGCCACAAAAACAGATAAAACGACCAAAAAAACTACATTAACTGCTGAGGCAAATAATAAATCAAACGCACTGGCTAGCAAGTTAGCAGCTGCCTTCGAAACCTATGGTGATCCTAATGAGAAAAAAATAACAACAGAAGAGATCCTTGAGGCTATGGACTTATATTCTAAAAAATCATCTGGATATATGGCACGAAGAATTAAATCAGGTTTATCCAAGAAAGAAATTGCTTATTTTTTGGAGCACAAAAACGAATATCCAAATCTTGAGGTGTTAGAGGAAAGCTCTAGGCATTATGATACCGATACGGTGGCTGTACAAGCTGTTGGCTATGTGAAATTTTTTAAATCCTCTACTAGTTTAGATCTTTATAAGGATGTACTTCAGGCGATGAAAAATAATCAAGACCCTGGGCTTAACTATAAAGAGGATGAGCTAGTAGGCTTTGATGGCTTGGAGCTGCAATACCAGAAGGAGCTTCGGGGACAGAATGGTTATAAGGAAGTTTCAGTAGATCCGCAGAACATGACGGAAAAAATCGTCAGTGTTGAACCTCCGGTTAAAGGGAGCAATATCTGGACTACGATAAATAAAAAAATTCAGCTGAAGACCGAAGAGGCCATTAAAGATCAAATTCAGTGGTTGCACTCGCACACCGTACAGGGGGAAACACATCCTGATGCTCTAACAGGTTACGCTGTAGCCATGGAGGTCGATACAGGTAATATTATTACGATGGCGAGTATGCCTGACTATGATACGAACGATTGGGCTACGGGTTCGATATTACCTGAGAAGTATGAACAAATCGAAAAGCATTACCAAAACGGAACGATCACCCCCTTTTCATCAGGAAGATCCGGGCATAATTTCGAATCCACGGTGCTGCTCGGCTCGACCATAAAACCATTAAGTGTACTGATCGGATTAAAAGAGGGCTTTATAAATACATCTTCTACTTATCAGGATAAAGGAATCACCTCATTTGGTAGAGAGGGACATGAGACCTTTGTAAGGAATTCATCGAATCATGTATACAACTCTTTGTATCCTTACACGGCAATTGAAAAGTCCTCAAACGTATATATGGTTGATATGATTGGGAAAAAATTGTACGACAAGTACAAGTCTAAGGGTATTGATGTATGGGACACCTATATGAAGGAATTTGGTCTTGGTGTTTCAACAGGTATAGGTTTACCTAGGGAATACTTAGGCGATTTGAATTATAAGGCTGAAGCAAAGGCTGGATCAGTTCAATCTGCGCTTGTGTATGCTTCTTTTGGACAGCAGGGGCGTTATACAGTTCTTCAGTTAGCCCAATATGCGGCTACTTTGGCCAATGAAGGGCAACGAATCAAACCGCAGCTGGTAAGCAAAATCACTGATTCCAATGGGAAGGTTATCAAAGCGTTCAAACGGGAAGTGCTTGATGAAGTGACCCATTTCGATCCATCCTATTGGCGAGAAATCAAGAAAGGGATGAACAGTGACGTTAAAGGTGCCTTCGGTGATTTCCCCTATGATTTTGCTCGTAAAACAGGGACTTCACAACAAACGGATAGTAAAAAAATTAACCGGGATAACGGAGTGTTCATAGCCTTTGCACCACGTGATAATCCAAAACTTGCTGTGGCTGTAGTCATTCCTGAAGGTGGGTTCGGATCCAATAGCGCCGCACCCGTAGCCAGGAAAATTTTTGATGCTTATGATTGGGAATATGGTTTGGATGGAACTCCGAAAAAAAATATTGTTAAAAATATGAACGAATAATCGAAAGGAAAGAGCACACCGCTCTTTCCTCAGGCTGTCGAGAAAGTCTCGACAGCCTTCTTTATGTCCTAATTATTTAAGACGACACCGCGTTAATGTTGTATAATGTAGGTAACTATTTATAGAACGGATGGTGTGTTGAATGTTACGTTCCAATCGAGAAAGACAACAATCCTACGAATTTGTTTCCATAGAAGATTTGGTCCCCGAAGACCATTTGCTTCGTAAGGTGGACAAATATATCGATTTTTCTTTTATCGATGAAATCGTTCGACCGCTTTACTGCGCCGATAACGGACGCCCTGCTATAGATCCAGTTATTTTATTTAAAATGATTT
>NZ_CAKMAB010000044.1:0-54003 GCF_924513355.1 Paenibacillus pseudetheri | reverse complement strand
CGTACCCATCCCGAACACGACCGTTAAGCCCTCCAGCGCCGATGGTACTTGGACCGAAGGGTCCTGGGAGAGTAGGACGTTGCCAAGCACGCAAGACCACTGTTGAGTAATCGACAGTGGTTTTTTTGTTGTATTATTTAAGAATTCATTAGGGTTTATTTTGAGATACTACATTAGAGATAGGTGTAAGCATTGGTGATGGGTATGGTGGATTGTATAATTTCACCACCAAATGTCCACTCTGTGTGGACAATAGTCCAAGAATTCGCTTACGTGGGAGTCGTTTTTTGAATACCTACTCTGATGATGTAATGTTCTTGACAGTCCAAATGCCCTTTGCTAAGATGGCAATAATATATTTTTGGATAAGCATCTCAAACCTAAATTGAAGATATGAACTTGTTCTACTTCCAGATGTACAGAGTTGTCTGTCGTGAATGGACTTAAAGTCGAAGGTTCTTCTTTTAAATTATAAGAAGGTATAAGTTTCACGCTATACTTTATCCTTATAATTCTCGCATAAATGCTTACCATCCTTAAAAGGACGGCAAAGGCGTTTTAGCTTGTAAAGTTTGTAGGCGGGTATAATTTAAAAACAACCGAGGAGGAATGACCCAGGTGTGGAAAGATAAGTTTGGTAAAGAAGGTCTGACTTTTGATGATGTGCTGTTGGTTCCGCGTAAATCTGAGGTACTGCCGAAGGAAGTAGATTTGACTACAGTTCTAAGTAAGAATGTGAAGTTGAACATCCCGCTTATGAGTGCAGGTATGGACACAGTCACAGAAGCGGCTATGGCCATTGCTATTGCTCGTGAGGGTGGTATCGGGATCATTCACAAGAATATGCCTGTAGAGCAGCAAGCGGAAGAAGTGGATCGTGTAAAGCGTTCCGAGAGCGGAGTTATTACTAACCCATTCTCTCTTTCAGCAGAACATCTGGTATCCGATGCTGAACTGCTGATGGGTAAATATCGTATTTCCGGAGTACCGATTGTAGACAGTGACAACAAACTGGTCGGTATTCTAACTAATAGAGATTTACGTTTTATTCATGACTTTAATATTCCAATTAAAGAAGTTATGACACATGAGAATCTCGTGACTGCTGCTGTAGGTACGACACTTCAAGAAGCAGAAGGCATCTTACAACGTCATAAGATTGAGAAATTACCGCTGGTGGACGAGAATAACGTTCTTAAGGGCCTAATCACAATTAAAGATATCGAGAAGGCTATTCAGTTCCCTAACGGAGCGAAAGATGCACATGGTCGCTTACTAGTCGGAGCAGCTGTTGGTATCTCTAAAGATACATTCGAACGTACTGCAGCGTTAGTGAAATCAGGTGTCGATTTGATCGTCGTCGATTCTGCACATGGTCACCACATTAATATTATTGAAGCCGTTCGCCAAATTCGTGAGTTGTATCCTGATCTTACGATTGTTGCCGGTAACGTGGCTACAGGTGAAGCAACCCGTGAACTTATTGAAGCTGGAGCTTCTGTAGTTAAAGTAGGTATTGGACCAGGATCTATCTGTACAACACGAGTTATCGCTGGTATCGGTGTTCCGCAGGTTACAGCCATTTATGATTGTGCAACGGTTGCTCGTGAGTACGGTGTTCCTATCATCGCTGACGGTGGAATCAAGTACTCCGGTGAAATTACTAAGGCTATTGCCGCTGGTGCTCATGCAGTAATGATGGGAAGTATGTTTGCGGGTACAGAAGAAAGCCCAGGAGAATCGGAGCTTTATCAAGGCCGTAAATTTAAAGTATATCGTGGTATGGGTAGTATGAGTGCCATGAAACAAGGTAGTAAGGATCGTTATTTCCAGGATGACGATAAGAAGCTTGTTCCTGAAGGAATTGAGGGTCGTATCGCTTTTAAAGGGCCTCTTTCGGATACCGTTCATCAATTGATTGGCGGACTGCGTTCGGGTATGGGCTACTGTGGTACCAAGTCGCTCGAAGAACTTCGGAATGACACTTCTTTCATTCGCATCACAAGTGCTGGACTTCGCGAAAGCCATCCACATGATGTGCAGATTACGAAAGAAGCGCCAAACTACTCCGTGTAATGGACTAGAAAGACTATTTTTTGGACAGACAGGACTATTTCGTCCTGTCTGTCTTTTTTTGCGTGTACCCCTGTGTTAGAATAGAACAAGCTATTGATATGAGGTTTAAAGGAGAGTAGTAATCATTGAAGCACAAGCAGAAGTTTAACGGTAAGCAATTTATGATTAAGACAGCCACAGTAGGTCTACTTTTAAATATGTTAGTTTCCACTCCACTTCCGGCATTCGCTGAGGAAGGTACGACAACGACAATACAAGCTGGTACTGCAGCTCAAACCACTCAGAAAGCGGTAAAGATCCCTTCTGTGGAATCACTGGGTCTAAACTTGAAATCAGCGGTTCTAATAGAACCAACAACAGGTGAAATTCTTCTATCTATGAATGCAGATGAGGCTTTGCCTCCAGCTAGTATGACTAAGATGATGACAGAGTATCTTGTAGCAGAAGCGGTGAAGACAGGACAGATTTCATGGGATCAAAAAGTCATAGTAGGGGAAAATGCGTCTAAACAGGTTGGCTCACGTATTTTTCTAGCGGAAAAAGACGAGCATACGGTTGAAGAGCTGTACATAGCAATGGCTGTCGGATCTGCAAATGATGCTACAGTAGCTTTGGCAGAACTAGTTTCTGGATCAGAATTGGAATTCGTAGAGCTAATGAATCAGACTGCCCAGAAGATGGGGATGAAAACTGCCTATTTTGTTAATTCTACTGGATTAGACAAAGCTGACATGCCTAAGAAGTACCGCTCAACTGATAAAAAAGAAAACGTAATGTCAGCGATGGATGCTGCTATTCTTGCCAAATATATCGTTACTGATCATCCTGATTTTAATAGATTTACAACGGTTCAGTCTTATAAGTTCCGTGAACGCGATACTGCTCCAATGATTAACTTTAACTGGATGTTGGAATCGAATAAGAATATACAGAATTTTAAGGCTTATGCTTATGAGGGATTGGATGGTCTGAAAACAGGCCATACCGCTAGAGCAAAATATTGTTTTGCAGGTACAGCTGTACGTGATGGCATGCGTCTGATAAGTGTAGTAATGGGGGCTAATACAGAGCCGCACCGATTTACTGAGACGAAGAAAGTACTCGATTACGGATTTAATAATTTTGAAATCAAACAGGTCGTAGCCCCTAAAGCAGTGATAGCCGGCAACGAAACTGTACCAGTTCTTAAAGGGAAAAATAAAAAGGTGTCTGTAGTTACGGATGAAGCTGTTTCGTTTATCGTCCCTAAGGGAACAACCTCCCCTCAAATTAAAACAACCGTTGAAATAAATGATCCAGCAACCTTAGTTGCTCCTATAGAACAATCTGCTAAAGTGGGTAAGGTTACTTATTCCTACCAAGTTGAAGGCATGTCTGATGTTCAGCAGAAGACAGTTAATCTGATTACTGCTGAAGAAGCGGAGAAAGCCGGTTGGTTCAGTTTATTCCTTAGAGCCATTGGAGATTTCTTCGGCGATTTATTTACAGGGATCAAGAACTTGTTCTAATGAATTTAGTATCGAAAATTGCGTTAAATCCGAGTAAGTGGATTGTATATTTCCCTTCATTGGGGTAATATTACAAGTTAGATTAAGATAGATCATTCGGGGGGGCTAGGACATGGAAACTGGAACATCGCGAGTTAAAAGAGGCATGGCAGAAATGCAAAAAGGCGGCGTCATTATGGACGTCATGAATGCAGAACAAGCAAAAATTGCTGAGGCTGCTGGTGCAGTAGCTGTTATGGCTTTGGAACGCGTACCTTCTGACATTCGCGCGGCTGGCGGTGTAGCACGGATGGCCGATCCTACAATTGTAGAAGAGGTTATCAAAGTGGTAAGTATCCCTGTTATGGCTAAGGCTCGTATTGGCCATTACGTAGAAGCAAAGGTCCTGGAATCCTTGGGTGTTGACTATTTGGATGAGAGTGAAGTTCTTACTCCTGCTGATGAAGTCTTCCATATTAATAAACGTGAGTTCACTGTTCCGTTCGTATGTGGAGCTAAAGACTTGGGTGAAGCTTTGAGACGTATTAACGAAGGTGCATCCATGATCCGTACGAAAGGTGAACCAGGAACAGGCAATATTGTTGAAGCAGTGCGTCATATGCGCTTTATCAACAGTCAAATCCGCAAAGTAACCAATTTGTCCAAGGATGAGCTTTATAATGAAGCTAAGAACCTGGGAGTTCCTTATGAGCTACTGCTTGAAGTACATGAGCTAGGTAAACTACCGGTTGTAAACTTCGCTGCTGGCGGTGTAGCAACTCCTGCCGATGCTGCCCTGATGATGCATCTGGGTGCGGATGGTGTATTCGTAGGCTCAGGTATTTTTAAATCGGACAACCCTGAGAAATTTGCGCGTGCGATTGTTGAAGCTACTACACACTATACTGATTACAAACTGATTGCAGAAGTATCCAAGAACCTTGGTGCACCAATGAAGGGGATTGATATTGCAACTCTAACCCCGGCTGAACGTATGTCGGAGCGTGGCCGTTAATAGAGAGAAGGTTGCCCGGATGAAGATAGGAGTACTGGCGCTTCAAGGCGCTGTTACGGAGCATATTGTTAGTATAGAGAAGACCGGAGCAGAGGGCGTACCTATCAAGCGAGTAGAGCAGCTTGAGGAGGTTGATGGACTCATTATCCCCGGTGGTGAGAGTACAACGATTGGTAAGCTGATGAGAAAATACGGCTTCATCGAAGCTATACGTGATTTCTCCAATCAGGGCAAGCCGATTTTTGGAACATGCGCGGGTATGATTGTTCTGGCCAAACGAATTGCTGGCGACGAACCAGGGCATTTGGAGCTAATGGATATTACGGTGGCTCGGAATGCATTCGGTCGTCAACGGGAAAGCTTTGAATGTGATCTGGAGGTAAAAGGAATTGATGAGCCAGTGCGTGCTGTTTTTATACGTGCACCGCTTATCAACGAGGTAGGTCCAGGAGTAGATGTGCTTACAGTCTATAATGATGAGATTGTAACTGCGCGTGAGGGTAGCCTACTGGTTTCTTCTTTTCATCCAGAATTGACCGATGATTTCAGACTGCATCAATATTTTGCTGATATGGTAGAGGCTACTAAGCAAGTGCAACAACAGAATCGCATATAAGAACATCCTGACTCTTTCAAAGCTGTAAGCAGCAATTTGAAAGAGTTTAGGCTGTTTTCAGGAGGGAAACTTTGTGTTAGACGTAAAAGTATTACGCAGTGATTACGCTCGAGTTGAACAAGCCTTAGAAAAACGGGGTAAATCGCTGGATTTGATTGCTGATTTTCCACAACTTGATCTACGCAGACGTGAATTACTGCAAGAAACAGAGGGTCTTAAGAACCGTCGCAATACGGTATCGGGTGATGTGGCGAAGAAGAAAAAGAATGGTGAGCCAGCAGATGACTTAATTGCAGAAATGCGTACGGTATCTGACCGAATTAAAGAGCTCGATGACGAAGTACGTGAACTGGAAGTTCAGATTGCTGACCTTACTATGAGTATTCCGAATATTCCTCATGATTCAGTTCCAGTAGGGAAGTCCGAGGATGATAATGTTGAATTACGTCGCTGGTCGGAGCCCAAAGAATTTGGATTTACTCCAAAATCACACTGGGAGCTTGCACAGCAGCTCGATATTATTGATTTTGAAGCTGCAGCTAAGGTTACGGGATCTCGGTTTGTTTTCTATAAAGGATTGGGAGCACGTCTAGAGCGGGCGCTAATTAACTTTATGATGGATCTCCACAGTGGTGAACATAATTATGAAGAAATGCTGCCACCTTACATTGTGAATAAGGACAGCTTGTACGGAACAGGACAACTTCCTAAGTTTGAGGAAGATCTGTTTAAGCTGCGTGATACTGAATACTATTTGATTCCTACAGCGGAAGTACCTGTAACGAACTACTATCGCGAAGAGATTTTGACAGCAGCAGACTTACCTAAGTACCATGTAGCATACAGCTCGTGTTTCCGTTCTGAGGCGGGCTCAGCGGGCCGTGATACTCGTGGTTTGATTCGTCAGCATCAGTTCAACAAGGTGGAGCTGGTGAAGCTTACTACACCTGAATCCTCTTATGAGGAGTTAGAAAAAATGACATCAGATGCTGAGCGTGTGCTGCAGCTTCTTGGATTGCCTTATCGCGTACTTGGGCTATGTACAGCTGATATGGGCTTTACATCGGCTAAGACGTACGATTTGGAAGTGTGGCTGCCTGAGAGTGGAATGTACCGTGAAATCTCTTCTTGCTCGAACACGGAGGACTTCCAAGCGCGTCGGGCAAATATTCGTTTCCGTAAAGATCCGAAATCCAAACCTGAATTTGTTCATACACTGAACGGATCTGCTTTGGCTGTTGGACGTACTGTTGCAGCAATTCTTGAGAATTATCAGCAAGAGGATGGTAGTGTTCTGATTCCGGAATGTCTACAACCGTATATGCGCAATGTAAAATCGATCCAACCTAAAACTATTTAAGAAAATAGTTGCTTTTTCTCCGCACCATATGGTACAATTACTAATGCATGTGAAATTTATATGCATTTGGAGAGGTACCGAAGCGGTCATAACGGGGCGGTCTTGAAAACCGTTAGGGTGCAAGCCCACATGGGTTCGAATCCCATCCTCTCCGCCATTCCTTTATGAACTTTAAGAAATAAGCAGATAGAAACCGTCTCCTTTGGAGGCGGTTTTTTTGTTGTGCTTGAATTTAGAACAGTTTTAGTTATTGTTTGATGAACCTAGTTCCATTAAGAATAAAAAGATTGATTTCTCCGCAATGTATTAGAGAAGGAGGATGATCATAATTATGGACAGACAATTGGAAGTAGATCAGCATAATCTTGTCACGGCTTGGCAAGAACGTCTGCCTGCGTTAATGGACGATGGGGACAGTTTCAATGTACTAGCGGACGAAGGTGATCCGAATAGTCTGCTTATTCATTTCAATGCTGCTGGGCGTCAAGGTTACTCACTTGATTTTCGTTGCAGGTATGTAGATAGCAGGGAGGTCGCTGTTGATCTGCTTGATGTGGAGCAGAGTGGAATTCATATTGACGAGCATAGTGATGCAGTACAGCAATTGGCACAGCAGTATACACGACAAATTCATGAATGTGCTCAGGCTCTACAGAACATGACTAATCCTTAGGAGGAATGAACAATGTCAAAGCCAAAAAGTATTCCAGTTCCCGGGGCACAGCCCAACGATGGCGAGCGTAGAAAGGAGCATAATTCTTCTGCACCAGAGCCACTTTCTGGCTCTAAAAAGGTGAAGCAGGCTAATCATGTAGACCATCATAATCCGCAAGGTTAACAAATAAAAACAATAATAATTATAAAGAAGTGTTTCTTGATTTTTACAAATAGTTTATGATAAGAGGGGGAGATTTTTTTTTACATGGGAGAGGAGAAAAATAATGAACAAAAAATGGGGTTTATCGGCCGCGGCACTGTTGCTTACAGCAGCAGTAATTCTGCCAGGATGTGCAAGTAAACAGGAGGCGCCAAAAGAGGCCTTAAAATCAGCTGCTTCAAAAGCGACTACGATGTCTTCATATGAGATGAAGAGTAAATTCTCGATCAATGATCTAACCATCGAGACTGCTGATGCTGAATCAGCTGCAATGACCACACAGGTACTCAGCATGCTTAAGAATGCTGATATTACCGTCGACGGGGTTTATCAGGCTGATCCAATGCAGACAGAGCTAACTATGGTTCTGAATCTCAAGGGCGATATGAGCATGAGCTTCAATGTCCCTATGGTGATGACCACTGAGAAGTTGTATGTTAAGATTCCATCGATTCCGTTCTTCCCGATTCCAGAGACAATCGTTAACAAGTTTGTAGAGGTGGATCTGAAGGCGTTGGCAGAGCAAGAGGGTGCTGAGTTTAATCCAAGCTCTCTGGATACGCAGAAAATGCAAAAGTTCTCTAATGAAGTGATGGACACTGTATTAGCGGAATATGACGAAGGAAAGTATTTCAAAGAGCTTAGTCCAAAGGAAGCAAATTTACCAGAAGGTGTTGAAGCTAAACAAGTCGTTCAGTTCCAAGTGACTAACGATAATGTTAAAGAAGCAATCACTATCTTGGTGAATAACGCCCTGCCTAAAATTATTGATATCGTAAGCAAGGAAGAATACAAGGATATGCTGCAGATTAAAGATGCAGATCTAGCTAAGGCTAAAGAAGAACTTACATCAGGTGAAGCTAGAACTGAATTGGATAAAGGCTTAGCAGATCTTGATAAGTACCTTACCATCAACCAGTTCCACTATAATACTGCAATCAATAAGGACGGATACGCTGTGTATCAGGATTTATTGATGGATATTAAAGTAAATAATCCGGAAGATGGCACAAATGTGGCCTTCTCAGTAAATGGAACGGGCCAATACAGCAAGATCAACGAGAAGCCGGTATTCAAGATTGGTATCCCTCAAGGTGATGATGTAATTACAATGGATCAACTTGGAGAAGAATTCGGTGGTTTGGGAACTTATTAATCCCAGTTCGCAAGATAAAGACCCGCATGATGCGTATATTATACGCCCATGCGGGTCTTTTTTTAGGAAAAAAAGTAGTGCTCACTCCTGCGACAATGCAGAATTCTATTTCTGTTCCTCCGTTAGCATATCTTCAGCTAATATTGCGTAGGTCTGATGATCCTGCCACTGGCCGTTTATTTTGAGATACTGGCGGGCGATACCTTCAGGTTTGAATCCGCTCTTCTCCAGCACCCTCCGGGAAGCCTCATTATGCAATAAGATGGCTGCTTGAACCCTATGAAGGCCTAAGGCTCGAAAAGCGTAGCCTAGAACTAATCCGACCGCAGCGGTCATGTAACCTTTTGCCTGCATCCGATGATCCATTAAATAGCCTAAATCAGCATACTGAGCTACACCTCGTGAGACATTAGACAATGTGATCTGACCGATTAGTTGTCCATCCAGCAGATAAATGCCGAACATATAAGCTCTGTCCTGTAGGGCGTCCTCAATACGCTGATTGATGATCTGTTGTTGAATCTCCAGGGTAAAGAAGTGCGCATCACGTTTTGGCTCAAACGGTTCGTGGGTTACCCGGTTATTTAAACGAAGGTCCAGCAGGCTCTGTGCATCCTTAAGCTCAAGTGGAGAAATATAGATACCATGTGAGGTATGATATAAAGTAAGGGTCATTTCAGGTCTCTCCTTATTCTTCTTTCGATGGTTTTTGACGTAAACGACGAAAGAATGAGGTCAGTAGGTCTGCACATTCTTCTTGTAAAATCCCCTGAATCACTTCGGTGCGATGATTAAATCGCGGCTCTTCAAGTAAGTTCATGAGGGTCCCGGCACATCCAGCTTTAGGGTCAGGCGTTCCATATACCGTGAGAGGCACTCTGGACTGCACTATTGCTCCTGCACACATCGGACAAGGTTCTAGGGTGACGTACAGCTGGCAATCCAGCAGACGCCAAGAATTCATGACATTACTGGCCTCACGAATGGCTACCATCTCTGCATGGGCTGTCGAATCCATTGTCGTTTCTCGCAAATTGTATCCGCGTCCTATAATTTCACCATGTCGAACAATGACAGCTCCAATAGGAACCTCACCTAATGCCTCAGCTTTACGTGCTTCTGCGATTGCCTGCCTCATCCAATGTTCATGAACCGCTCCCATATCATTTAGCGATTCACCTGCTCTAATATTCAAGATCATCTTCCCTTCCTTTATATCCATTGTACAACGAACAAATATTCGTTCTTAACAAAATGTGCATAACTCTGTGGATAACCGCCTACTTATACACATTTTTGTACACATCGTTTTATAATAAAATGTTTATATGTGCATAAGTTGTGGATGGTTTCTTGAAATATATGAAAGTATAAGTTTCACACTATACTTTATCCTTATATTTCGCGCTTAAACGCTTCCCGTCCTTATTAGCACGCCGAAGGCATTTATACTTGTATATTGTAGAGAAAGACCTTTTGAATTTCAATATTTCTTGAATGGGAATGCTTCATTGAAATGTCTTTTCAAATGTGAGGGCAAAAGGTATGATGTTAATTGTAGGCTCCGTAAGGATTTACCAGTGGATAAGAGGTGAACAAACAGTTTGTCCATAAAGACAAAACTATCTGCTATTATTTTTGGGGCGGTGTTGCTAATTTTAGCACTGAACCTGACATTTAACCTTTATGCCGCCCAAAGCAATCTACGGAATGAAAGCATTAATAATATGCAACTAACTGCTATGCAAATGGCCGTTTCTGTAGAACAAAGTAACTATAGCTCTAACTATGTAGAATATCAAATTGCACATAATTTAAGGATGGCGGCTATCTTTGCCTCCGAGGAGCTGGACCCCGACTATAAGAATGTGACGAATGAAGAACTTAAGGCCCTAACTTCCAAGGTGGGCGTGTCTAATATTTCAATTCTGGTAAAGACTGATAACGATATTGTAATAGCAAGGTCTTCGGTGCCTAGTGATATTGGGGTGTCCACAAAGGACTGGGGGTACTGGTATCTGGCCTTTTTGGAGTTGTTCGATAATCAGGAGGTATCCGTGGACCAGGGACAGGCCCTGGACCATTTTTGGTCAGGCCCATTTGATTATTCAACCTACAATCTCGATTTCATTGAGAAGTGGGGATATTACCATGATGAACAGAGCAACTACATCATAAATCCAGTTATTCTCAATACTGCAGCTAGCGACTATGTCAAAATTACCAATCCCGATCAAATCGCGGCGCAGACTAAAGAGGCTAATCCAGGGATCTTGGAACTTACAGGATTTAACCCAGTGACATTTGGTTCAGCAAGTATGAAGGCTGACGGAAGTGACACATTGAATAAGAATCTTGGTAACCGCCCCATTAAGTATGGTACCTATACTTATGGTAATGTGGAGCGGGATAGAGCGGCGATTCTATTAGCTCAAGAGAAGCAGAAGCCGGTTACACTGGAGATGAAAGTACATGGGGAAAGAGTTCTCAAAAGCTACATCCCTATTCAATCTCCTGGGCTGAAAACTTATGTGATTGGAGTCGTATTGGATTACTCCGTGATTTCATCTGTGGTTCATGAACAATTAATTAAAAATCTGACAACGTCACTGTTATTGCTTACATTATTCTTGTTATGTAGTTACATACTATCTGGATTTGTTACTCGTCCGATTCAGGCGATACTTGCCAAAGTGAACGATGTAGCCAAAGGGAAATTCGAGCCACCACTTAAGGTAACCAGCCGGGATGAGTTAGGGCAATTGGCACTACGAATCAACGCTATGACGGCTCACCTCATGCAGCGCACCAATCGACTCAAACAGACACTGGAAGAGAACCGAGCGGTTAAGGAGCATTTGGAATCTGTGATTAACGGCACTTCTGACGCTATTCATACGATGGATATGGATGGAAGAATCACTAGCACTAACAGAGCCTTTGAAGAACTGTATGGATGGGGTGCTTCTGAGGTGATAGGCAAAATGCCGTATCTTATCCCTGCACCAGCACTCAAGCAGGAGGAGGAGCGGCTTAACGCATTAAAAAATGGAGCAATTCTGCCACCAATCGAAACAATAAGACTTAAGCGAGATGGCACAATTATTGAAGTTAGTGTTAGTACCTCGCTGATTCGGGACGAAGAGGGCGATCCACATTGGTTTATTCACGTTTCACGTGATATGACGGAACGTAACCGAATGGAAGAACTGCTTAGACGCTCTGAGAAGCTGACTACAGTAGGCCAATTAGCCGCGGGAGTAGCCCATGAGATTCGTAATCCTCTTACGACGCTAAAAGGATTTCTGCAGCTTCAACAAGAAAAGCAGATCTTGGTCCCCCTCCATATTGAACTGATGTTGTCCGAGCTCGAGCGGATTAATCTGATCGTAAGTGAATTTTTGATTTTGGCCAAGCCCCAAGCTGTTCATTTCCAGGAAAAAGATGTGCGGACTATCCTTCGTGATGTGGTTTCTCTATTAGACAGTCAAGCTCATTTGTTTGGGATTCAGTTTAGTGCGACATTCTCTGAATATCCATCCACCGTACATTGTGAAGTGAACCAGCTAAAGCAGGTGTTTATTAATATCGTCAAAAATGCTATTGAAGCTATGCCTGATGGTGGTGTGATTTCAATGGAGTTAAGCAATACCCTGGATTCTGTGCTCATTCTTATTTCAGATCAAGGCGAAGGAATTCCTAAGGATATGCTGCCTAAGCTAGGTGAGCCCTTCTTCACCAATAAGGAATCGGGAACAGGCTTAGGGCTAATGATTAGCCAACGTATTATTCAGGCTCATAAGGGTCATTTAGAAATACAAAGTGAAGTGGGTCAAGGGACAACCGTTATGATCAAGCTGCCTGCAGCTGGTACGGTTACCCCTTGGCTTAATATTAAGGATGAACGGAGTGAAGGACAACGTGAGAATTAATAAATTCATCAGTGAGACAGGTTACTGTTCACGCCGTGAAGCAGATAAGCTCGTGGAAGGTGGTAGAGTTACGATCAACGGACAACCTGCTGTGCTTGGCAGTCAGGCCGTTCCGGGCGATGATGTGAGAATAGATGGTGTAGCGCTTGAAACATCAAGCCAGACGGTTTACATTGCGTTAAACAAGCCAGTGGGTATTACATCAACTACAGAGCAGCATATAAAGGGCAATATTGTTGATTTTGTAGGTCACCATGAGCGAATCTTCCCGATTGGGCGGCTCGATAAGGATTCAGAAGGATTGATTCTGCTTACCAACGATGGAGACATCGTTAACAAGATTTTACGGGCCGAAGGTCGGCATGAAAAAGAGTATGTTGTTACTGTAGATAGGCCGATTACGCCATCATTTATTACCGGCATGTCCAGCGGCGTAAAGATATTAGGTGAGAAGACGCTACCTTGTGAGGTCACTCGTATTACAGAGCGTGTATTCCGTATTATTTTGACGGAGGGTAAGAATCGTCAGATCCGCCGTATGTGCAGCGCTTTTGGCTACGAGGTTAGAAAGCTGCAACGTATTCGGATTATGAATATTCGTCTAGGGGCATTACAAACAGGAGAATGGCGTGAGTTGTCTGCTGAAGAGAAGCAAGAACTTGGAGCTACACTGAACTACCAACTTCTATAACTTTGAATACAATGGTATCAAAAAAGAGCTGTTCCATCGGTCTAAGACCTTGGGACAGCTCTTTATGCTTGTAATAGGATAACTATCAGTCATCGGAAGGAGCGATACCTGAGAACTCTTTGGTTTCTTGATATTTACGAATAATTGATACTTCAACCCGGCGGTTCTTACTTCTTCCAACAACTGTAGTATTTTCAGAAATGGGGTGGTACTCCCCATAACCAATCGCACTAAATTTCCGTGGATTCAGATTCGTATTCGTTAGCAAGATCTTCATAAACTGAAGGGCACGATCCGCGCTCAGGTCCCAGTTGGAAGAGTAATTGCTATTAGAGATAGGGATATTGTCGGTATGTCCTTGCACGACTACATCATAATCCGGGAATTGCTGCAGCATGGTTGAGATGGACTTTGCTAATTGACGAGAATCATCTTTAACTACAGCCTGTCCGGAAGCGAACAGCGCGTTATCGCTTATCGTAATCATAAGCTGAGACTGATTGAGCTTAGTGCTGAGAAGATCGGTTAGACCGTTCTTGCTGATATATTGATCAAACTGCTTTTTAAGCTTCTCTAAATCCTCTTGTTCCTTTTGCCGCAGCTTAGCCATTTCTGTTTGTTCGTTTTTCTTGGCTACTGATTTATCCATTTGATCATTTTTCCCTAAATCCTCTTGAGTCTTAGATGGCATTGCCGCCCGCTCTTCAAGAATACCTGTGCCGCCATTAAGAGCGGAACTGAAGGCTTGACTCATCTCTTCGAATTTTTTAGCATCCGTTGCACTCATAGAATACATTACGATGAACAATGCTACCAGAAGGGTCATAAGATCAGAATAAGGCAGTAGCCACGATTCATCGGCGTGTTCTTCATGCTCCTCGTGTCGTCTAGTCTTTTTGCTCACCCGATCCACCCTCCTTCTCATCATTTAACTTAGCTCGTTCCGAAGGTGTCAGGAAGACAGCAAGCTTCTGATTGATGGCAATAGTGGATACACCGGATTGTATGGACAATAGACCTTCGACCATCATCATTCTAACTTCAATTTCACGTTTGGAAAGTCGTTTTAGCTTATTGGCAATAGGATGCCATAATACGTAACCTGTAAAGATACCAAGTAGTGTTGCGATAAAGGCAGCCCCGATTGCTGCAGCCAATTTGTTCATATCACTCATATCAGCCAGAGCGGCGATAAGTCCGATAACAGCCCCGAGCACGCCAAGTGTAGGAGCATACATACCTGCTTGTGAGAAAATGAGTGCGCCTGCTTTATGTCTATCCTCTGTGGCGTGGATGTCCTCCATGAGAACATCGCGGACAAAGTCCTGATCATTTCCATCAATAATCATCCGCATGCCATTTCGGAGAAAGTTATCTTCTATTTCATCGACTTTAGACTCAAGGGCCAGCAGACCTTCACGCCGTGTAATAGAAGCCCATTCCATAAACATTTTAATTAACTCGGATTTACTGATTAATTTCTGTTTGACAAAAATCATTTTAAATAGACTTGGAATCTTCTTGACCTCCGAGAATGGAAAGGCCATGAAGATGGAAGCCGCCGTACCCACTAAGATAATAACGTAGGCAGCAGGTGTGTTCAGAGCGTGAAGAGGAGCGTGCTTGAGGATCATACCCCCGATTACAGCAATTAAGCCAAAAACTATACCGATTATTGTTGAAATTTCCATTATGCACCTCGTCCATGAGATTATAAGATGTGTTCCGACAAAGCCGCGTATATCATCCTTGAAACAGCGGCAAGGCACTCTGTGCGAAACCGAATAACGTATATTCTTATTTATCGACATCATTCCGTTTTTTGTGAAGTCATTTTTTCGGCTATAATGGATAAGGTAAGTAATTATTCATCTGTGGAGAAAACGGAGTGATACATGTGGGTGTAAAGCATGGTAGAGATTACGGTGAAATCCTGACGGATTTAACCGAGGCTGTTGGACGAATTTCCGATGGGTACTTATTTTTTGAAATGGATCCGGAAGAGTGGAAAGAATTGCCGCAGGAATCCAAGCTGGAGGTATGGGAGGCGCTGGCTGAGGATCTCTTCTTCGCGCTAGGTAATGAACCTATGATTGAGGTGGGGAGCGGCGTTATCATCTATGATAAGGACACGCACCGCATTAATATTTTAGTCGGAGAAGAGGATTTAGCCTCTGTTGTTTTGATTTAAGAAGAGGGGGCGGCGGGGCGTAATTTGCCCGTAGTTAGTAGCCCGTGTTAAAATTGGTATAGCCGAGTTATAATCGCTGGGATTCTTGAATACATTTAATCGAAAATATTGCCTTTATCCTGGCACATCCCTTGGACCTCAGAAGCTAAGGGATGTTTTGTTTAACGAATAAGACGAGTAAACGGACCTGCGGATTTTACTGCAATTTTTAGTAAGGGAGGAAACGAATTGTTATTTACGGAAGAAGAACTGCGTGAGCAGATCAGCAAGCTGGAAGGTTGGAAGCTGGAAGAGAATACCATGGTGCGAAAATATATGTTCAGCCAATATATGAAGGGTATTGCTTTCGTTGATGAAGTTGCCACCATTTCAGAAGCCTTTGATCACCATCCACATATTACGATTGATTATAAGACAGTGACTTTACGACTGAAATCAAATGAGGAAGACGGTATTACAGCTCTAGATATTCGAGAGGTACATGAATTTAATGAAGCCTTTGAGAAAAATCGTTAGTGTCACCCAAACTCATAAATAAACGCCCGTGCGCAGATAGTGAACTAACTATCTTCTGGCACGGGCGTTTTTAGTTGCTTAGGTAGTTACTTTTTCTCTGAGAGCCAAAGGGCGACGTTTGCAATCTCCTCAGGGGCTAGCTTTTCTTTAAAGGAAGGCATTTGACCGCGTCCTTTAGTGACAATACTGTAGATTTCTTCAGCATCATGCTGACCGCCTTCATTTTGAAGGCTGGGTCCAACTCCACCTTGAAGCTGATCACCGTGACATGTGATACAGCTGGCTTTCACGGTTGCTTCCGCCTTTGCCGCATCCAATTGGACTTCCGGCATCGTCGGCTTATTCTGTTCAGCTACCTCTTCTTTACCTGGAAGTGTAAACATAAGTACTACCGCAAAGGCACAGGCGGCAAAAAACAAACCGCTCATGATCCATTTCTGCATCCCAGTTCGTCCCTTCTATGTAAGCTGCTCCCTACATTATAGCTCAAGGTGAAGCGTTATCATAGGGTTTGTGACAAAAAAATGAACGACAATGCCATCAAATCATTAAAAATATGGAATTTAATATTATTTGTCATAGACCATGCAATAAAAAGGTTTGTTTCCTGTGGGGGTTAGGCGCTCATACGTATCGGTAATTGTAAATCCACACTTTTGGTAAGTCCGGATCGCCCGCTGGTTCCAGGTCATTACCTCTAGATCAATCTCATGCTCAGGATAACGAATTAAGGCTGCTTGCACGATTGTATCCACGAATATTTTTCCTAGACCTTGACCGCATAGATCAGGGTGCATGCCAATTCCCAAGCGAACAACACCTTCCATTGGAAACAACTGCGCGAATCCACACAAAGTCCCTTGCCCATTTAATATGGAGACATATTGCTCATTTCGTAGCTGAGGGTCACCGAACTCGATTCCAAGAGCCTGCATTTGCTCCCACGGCATCCAGCCGTAAATATTATAAGGAGCAGTGTAATCCCAGTTACAAATCTCTTCCGCGTGACTGGTCTCCATAGGCGCTACATGAAAAGCAACAGAGGGATTTATCATAAGGTCAAGGACCTCCTTTCACGAAGGTTTAACTTTATAACTAATTATATACAAAAAGGTGGAGGAATTGCTCGTAAAGGGATAAATGGGGGCGTTTATATCAAAAAGGCTCTGATTTGAAATGTAAAAGCAAAACGAGCTGCATAGAGTTTAACTAGACCATGCAGCTCAAATTTAAGACAGTGAATTAGTTTATATACTTAATAATGAACTTTGCTTTTTGTGAAGTTGAAATTGTAGGCATCCTCCACTACATTGATTTTTTTTGTGTAAAATGCAATCCTTACATTCATCGGAAAATAAGACATCATTAAGTTTATTATCAATATTCTCCGTAAAGTATTTAATGAGTTCATTTCGATTATGGAAGTTTTTTAAGTATGTATTCATGATAGCGCTTGTTCCAAAACATCTGATAACAGATAAATTAGGCATAACGTCAATCACTGGCACACACCTTTTCCAGTTTAAGAAAAATGGATTGTAAATTGATATTTCTCTTAGCTGAGCATCGTCGTACACACATAGAGGAATTACATTACAGTCAGAGACAAGTTTAACATCTAGTTCATAACACTCTTTTAGAAATCGTAAAGCGTTTGGGATTTGCTTTTTATAATATTGGAGCGGTTCAAACATGTCTAAATCAGTTTTAGTAGGGGCTACAATAGCCCATCTCACCGTTTTAAGCTTATACTTTTTTAACAAATCCAGAATGTAACTATAATCAAAATTTTCGCCTGAAAGATTCACGCCAAGTACAACCTCAATTTTATTTTCAAGTAACACTTGAATACTTTGTTCCAGTTTACTATATTTGCTCAGTAGAAACTCGGGGGGGTTAGCGTTGATAAGGATATCAATAGCTTTCTTTGATCTCATCTTTATAATTGATTCCATAGAGTGCTCAGGTATTATTCCATTTGAAAAAAGTAAAACTCTTTTGATATGATCTCTGGTCATTGCAATATCGCAGTATTCATGAAATTTGCTGCTTACAGTTGGCTCTCCCCCGAGGATACGAAGTTGGCTTAACTTTGAATCTTTCAGAAAATTTAAGCAGTATTCAAAATCTTCCACTGACATGTTCTGAGGAATAGAGTCATCTTTTAACATGCTTTTGGCGAAACAGTACCCACAAGATAAGTTACAATAACTATTTACTAGTATATTCATCGCATTACCTCGTTTTTTTGTTTTTTGGTAGACTCAAGGAGGTCAATGAACACTTTTAGATTATCCAGAAAAGATTGCTTATGATCATAGTGCCAAATATTAAAAATAAGCACTGCTTTTTTGATTCCACATTCAGGAGGTAGTATGCCCTTTCTTCTTTCGTTGTTGTACATTTCTGCATAGCATGATCCTTGACAAAAATATCTAACATTACAATCAGCACAGACCGTTCTTTGATCTATCTCAAAAGACTGTTTATAGAATAGGGAATCAGCCTTACTAGAACTTTGTTTAAGAATCCTGTCAATAGTATCCTCCATAATATTCCCTACTGAGAATTCGGGTGTAGTTAGAGAATGACAAGAATATACATTTTTATCTACATGAATACTCAGCATTTTGTTTCTTGCAGAACAACCGTAAGAAGGTACAAGATTCTGAATTAGAAATCGTTTGAAAGGCTCGCTTTGATAGCCCATCCTATAGATGTATCTGAATATCACACTGTAAGCTTCTGTAAGGGAATCGCTGGAGAAAAACAAATGTTTATGCGCTCTTGCATTTCCAATGGGACCTACTATTTTTAATGAAAATATGGTATTTGTTAGTTCGATGAAATCAAGAAACGCAAAGACATGGGTTTGGTTTTGTTTTGTAAGGACGTAAGAAAGGCACAGACTAATATTATGCTGCCGGAGGTTCTGTATTAAATTGGAGAGTTTATGAACATCGTATTTGTTAACACTGGAAAATATATTCTCTGCACTCATATCAATTCGGGATACTTTGCCACTAAGCTGTTGTATTTTTTCAGCGTTAAGCAATAATCCATTTGTGCAAATTACTATTTTACAGGAGAGTTTTTCATGAATATAATCCACTAGCTCAAGGATATCCCGTCTAGAAAAGGGCTCTCCCCCTGTAATAACAATTCTGCCGATGTAATAATCTTTAAGTCTATCGATAGCCGTCTTAACTTCCTCGGTGCTAAGCTGGTCATATTTGGCTGGAGTTGAGCCCATTGAGCAGAAATCACAAGATAAATTACATGTTTTTGTAACAACTAGATACACTGATTTTATATCCTTTTTGCTTCGTGTACTCATAACTTGTCCATCTCTAATGATCATTCCTGACTCAATGAATCGCTGGAGTATAGAATATTTGGTATGCTCCGAGATATCATTTCTGTTCCTTCCACTGATCATATCTTCAAGCAGAAGCTTAGTCTTAGTTTTTGACTTTAACCAGGTTCCATGTTCCGGGTTTATAAATAGGTATGTATCCTCCCTAGACTGAATATCTATTGTTGGATTCCATGTGTACTTCATCAAAGCCACATCTGCCCCCTTAATTCGGTATAGTAACTTTTTTAAATGCTTCGTTCCATTCAGGGTCTAATAGCAGTTTTTGAATTAGTTCATATCGTATTTTCTCAAGCTCGCAAAATATCATAGGAACGTTATGAAAATCCCCGGTCATCTCCAAATTCATCATTAAACAATCACAAACTGTGCAATAGGGTTTGATCTCGCATTTTAGGCATGTATCTGATAAATTACGTTTGTAGTGTTTAAACCTCTCTACGCTCTTGTTTCGAAAGCCATCACTTAATGTTCCGATAAGTGCTTCATCCTTAAAACAAGCAAAGCAAGGGAAGAGGTCACCGGCTGTATTAACAAATACACTAGTGGCTCCTGCTCCACAAAAATAATTCTTCCTAGTTCTTAACTGAGGTTTAATCCCTTTGTCAATAAAGGTCCAGCAGAACCATTGCCCAGACTTAGCTTTCTGTGCATAAAAATCAGCAGTTTTTTCAAATTCGATTTTTAACTGCTTAAATTCTTCTAAAGACCAGTTATCATTAAAGTTAATTGTAGTATCAAATAGTCGGAATCCCAGGCTAAGTAGATGTTTGATATTTGAAAAGAATCCTTGATAAGTATTTTTGCTAATAACCATGCTTACCTGCACGGGTTTCTTAAGTGTTCTTTGATACGTAATAAAAGAATCCATATTTTTTGTTATCGCTTCATAGCTTGCTCCGCCGTTTATGGTTAACCTATTTAAATCATGATAATATTGCGATCCATCCAAACTTATTTTTAATGAGAAATTATTCTCGATGAAAAAGTTATTAATATTTTGATTAAATAAGGTCGCATTTGTTGTTATCTCAAAAAATACATCTATATTATGCAATTGCGCTGATGATATGGCATATTCGGTTAAGCTTCTAATCTGATTTATACGCAGAAGAGGTTCTCCCCCAAAATAACTTATTAAAAGTTGCTTTGCATGCAGTTCCTTAGCATTCTTGATGCCGAAGTCTATTGCTTCTTTTGCGATATCCGGATCCATTTTTTGATTGGAATGAGTCTGATAGCAATATGCGCAATGTAAATTGCAGTTTTTCAATAATTCCAGTTCAACTTTATACATAAGCTCCCCCTGCACTGATTATTAAGATTACAGAAGATTTAAAGATCAAAGATATTTAGATTTGATAAAAGTCCCTTGTTTTACTGATAAATCATATAAATCCTTATAATCGTCGGTATGGAGCAACTCCTTAGTAAATACATTCCTCCCTAGCATTATCGCCGATGTTATTAAGTTAACCACTAAGTCGTGTCTTTCTTTTGGGGGAATAAAGCTAATGTCTCCAATAAGCAGAGCATCGGCATCCTTTAGTCCCTCTTCAATATTCCTGAAAAGTTTAATGTTCTTTATACCTTCTTGTGTTTCAACACAGTAATGGTCGAATTGAAAATACCTATAATCTAATAGTCCAACAATGTCCGGGTCACCATTTTGATGTAATCGTATACGGTTAATGTTTTCCTCATTTACAGGGAAGAGCAGTCCCTTTTGAATATCCAATATTTTTCCCAGGCTTTCCTTCCTATTCTTTTTGACGGTAGATAATCGCATGCTATGTTCAGTAAGATAATTGATAAGGAACTCCCGATCCTTACGTTCCTCCGTAAACATAATACTCGCTAAGATGCCAGAGAAATGTGCCGAAGCAAGGCTATTGCCGGACAAATAGAGAGTTGTATCGTTTTTTGAATAGACTTTCTGTTTGAAGCCATTGGTATAGACATTAAGGCTATTAGAATCGAAAATAAATCCCTGTTTTTCTATGATATATTCGTTCCTCACACCAAAAACATCCATGAATTCTGCGGGATAGCTTGTACTAGTATTATTGTTAAAAGCTGCAACAATGTGAATGCCCTTATTTACAGCTTCTTTACAAAGATTATGTAGTTCTTCCCGATGCCTATCAACTACGGTCCCTAGACTCAAATTAATAATATGGACATTAGAATCAATGGCAAAATGTATTGCTTCTTTTAAAACCTTGAATTTGCATTTAAGGTTGTTGTCCAAAATGGCGATACTTAGCAAGTCCACATGACTGCATTTATCGTAAATTATTCCTGCTAGA
The DNA here is from genome assembly GCF_924513355.1 of Paenibacillus pseudetheri. Lineage (NCBI taxonomy): Bacteria > Bacillati > Bacillota > Bacilli > Caryophanales > Paenibacillaceae > Paenibacillus > Paenibacillus pseudetheri. The sequence goes on along the minus strand of NZ_CAKMAB010000044.1, from coordinate 32,401 downwards.
GCAGTCCCATGTCCATTAGAATCAAAAATGAAATTTTTATAACTTATATCCCCATGTTCTTCAATTATTCGGATTCCCGTTATATTTCTAGAAGATAGGCAGGCATGATTCATGTCGACACCGCTATCGATTAAAGCGATTTTAATTTTTCTCATAGAATCCTCTCATTTAATCAACTAGATAAAGAAGAATGCCGTTCTTATCGCAAGGGATCCGAACGGCATGGTGCTTCAGTTATTAATCAGACTCAGAAAATATTGATGTGGACCAAAAGCAATCATGAAAACACATAGCGCCGGAAGTATAACAAGTGCTATAACCTTCGATTTCTAATTCTTCATCAACTTCATTTGCAGAGGATAAATTATTTTGGATTTCGTTTTCCATTTTTATCACCTCCTTTTTTGGTTAACTACGGCTAGTTTATGCTTGTCCGAATCCCACAGCAGTAGTTCGTTTTTAAAATATGAGCAGTATTTATTAAAATTTTCTTCAGATAAGTTCGTTTCCAAAATAAGGGTAGCGGCAATAGCATCAATCATCTTGTACACATCAGTTGCCCAGTCCTTAATCATAATTTCCCGTTTACCTAATGATGTTTCTTTCAATATCTCCAGGTATTTCTTAGAAGGCGAGATTACACCCAAGCATTCTTTTAGTATTCTGTATAAGAAATTAGTTTTTTTGTGTTTGAATTTATATTTATAGTGATCTCCAAACAACCTATCAAAAGACATCTGTTCATCCATTTCAATCTCCGAATGCAATGTCCAGTACGCTTTTGAATTTGGGTAGACTGCTAACTGGCTCACTACTCTTCTCAATGTAAACTTCGTATTTTCATAGCAAAATTTTAAATTTTCCCTAAAAGAGTCCAAATCAATCGTTGGTTCGAACATAATGTAGCCAATTTTGATCTTGATTTTTAGTGATTCTAGAGTGAAAAGTGCCTTCTTAATTTGTTCCAAAGTAATCCCTTTTTTGTAATAATCCAATAACTTCTGTACACCGAACTCGACACCAAGGAAGACACTATCTAGTCCTGCCTGTTTTAAGATTTCAAAGGTTTGCGCCTCAACACTATCTGCTCGGCAATACATACTGAATCGAATATTAATGTTCTTTTTTAAGATTAATTCGGCAATTTTCCTTGCGCGTTCCTTACCTCTCTTGCCAGGTCCAACAAATTCCTCATCTGAGAAATGCAGATAAGTAATATTGTAATTGGATACAAGTTCCTCAATTTCTTTAACTACACTCTCTGGACTTCTACTTCTCCACTTTCGGCCGGGCTGTTCATCATAAAAAACATTAACAGCACAGAAGGTGCACTGCCCGAAGCATCCTCTACTTGATAAAATTTGAATACTGCCATTATTCTTGATAATGGTGTCAATATGATCTCTGGCAGGAAGCGGCAGTCGATCTAATTCTTCCTCTGACATTAACGCCCGACTTTTATTCGTAACAATGTCGTTTCCTTCCGTATAAATTAATCCCGTAATACCGCGTAGGTCTTCTTTAGTTCTTAGTCTATCGACAAGTTCAGCTATAGTAACTTCGCCTTCTCCAACTATTAATGAATTAATTCGAGGCTCGACTGTAAATAGTTTTTGTTTTTGAAAGGTCGGATAATATCCTCCAACCATGATGTGAACATTTGAGATGAAATCAATAGGTAACTGGTTCAGAATTTTCTGCATACCGTTAAGGTAATCAGAAGACATAAGCGTGAATCCTAAAAGGTTGTAATTCCCGTGTAATACCCTTGCTACAACCTCTTCAGAAGTGAGCTTCTGAACAAATGGATCGATGATGTCTACTAAGATCTCTTTATTCCGCAAATAGGACGCTATGTAACCAAATCCTAAATACTCAACAACCATATCTGAGAAATCCTGCTGCTCACAAAATAAAGGAACAATCAGCGCGACTCTATATTCATCCATTTTTGTCATAAAAACCCCTTTCATAATAGATATTTTTCAATATCCTCATTGGCCTTTATATGGGGGAATGTCTTTAATTTATTGAGCATTCCAATGATTTGATGATCTTTCCACCCATAGAGTTGATCAAATACCTCACTGATCATCCTGTACAATAGTTTCTCATGTTTACATAAGAAGGGATTGGGATCGTCTAGATATCCGGTTGTGGAATAGTTTAGGAATCCACATTTCTTAGCGTGACAAAAGCCCTGGATGGTACAGTCGCCACAGCTATCCTCTCTTTTCAAACAACTTTCGATGCATCGCTTTCTTTTTAATGGGGAAATTCCTCTACTGAGATCGCCAATACAGAACTCCTCAATGTCAACTACATAAACACATGGATAGATTAGACCTGATGTACTGATTGCAAAGCTGCCCGAACCGGCATTACAAAATAACGGAGGATTATGGAGCATATAGGAAGAGTACTTCCCGTCAAAAAGATTAATAACGATCCGTTTTTCTTTTCTAGCTTCTAAATATATATCTCTAATGCGCTTGAATGAGTTTGTTAGAATTACAAAGTTCTTATCCCAATCTGCAAATGCATCGGCGACAATATTTATTTTTTCAAAGTTATTATTAATCAGCCATATCACACTATCTACAAGAAAGTGAACATTATCCGGTGTTACGGTCATTCTTACGGCAAAATCAATATGATCTTCCTTCAGTAATTTTGCTCCTTGAATAACCTTGTCAAAGGTTCCTTGATTGCCGTGAGTTCTTCGATGTAGGTCCTGAGCCTCCTGATTGCCGTCTAGGCTCAACCGAATATTGAATTTATTTTCTTTAAAGAACGAGCTAATTTCTTTGGTGATTAATGTGCCGTTTGTAGTTAATGAGTAATCGATGATGAAGTGGGGTTCTTGGTCTCGGGATTTTTCATTTATGTACTGGACCAAATCTTTTATGAGGCTAAACTCAATCAGGGGCTCTCCCCCATGAAAATTAATATTAAAAATGCCATCCTTGACTTTTCCCCAAAAGAAATCTATAACTTGTCTTCCGATAGATATGGACATCTTTAAGTTATTTTTATTTTTTTCGTAACAATATGTACAGTTCAAATTACAGGCATTTGTAGTAAAAAGATTTAGTTTCATAGCTAAGCCTCCAATCCATAATATGTAATTAAAATACTAATAGTTGTAAGTGAGTGTAGTCAGTGACATAAATCCTAATCCGTTACAATTTTTTTATATAAAATATATCAATCGAGTAGTAGGGTTAAGTTTACGTACTTCATCAAGTGAGGATGGGATCGCAATATGAGAGTGGGACGTATGAAGTTTAATGATCATGAAAGTGCAATAAAACTTAATCAAGCATTGATTATTAGAATATCTAAGTATTTTCAGCCTTATTGGAGGCATACGCTACTTGTGATGGTCATATTATGTCTAACCTCTTCGCTTGGAATATTGCCCTCCATCTTCATTCAATATATTATCGATCAGGCTCTTCCAGAGAAAGATTTAAGATTCTTATGTTTACTGGTTATCGCATCCCTGACTACGACAATGGTTTCTGGCTTATTAGGGGTTTGGCAAAGTTATTTAAATGCATTCATCTCTCAAAACATTGTGTATGATATGAAAAATCAAATGTACAGACACTTGCAAAAAATGCCGCTACAGTTTTTTTCTACTGTCAAACAAGGTGAAGTTATTACTAGAATGACGAGCGACATCTCAGGAATACAGGGCGTATTTAATGGCACGGTTGTAAGCTTTTTCAATAACATCCTCGTCTTATCTAGCACAGCTATTGCACTAATAATGATGAATTGGAAACTTGCACTGTTAGGCATGTTTGCTGTTCCTCTGTTTATATTTCCTACTCGTAAAATGAGTCAGATCCGCTGGAAGCTTGCAAAACAGACTCAAGAGAAGATGTCAGAGGAAAATCAAATTATCCAGGAAACACTGAGCTTCAGCGGTTATATTTTGATGAAATTATTTACCAGAGAAGAGAAGGAATACGAAGGTTTTAAAGCGGTTAACGCTGAATCGGCACGTTTACAAATTAGGGAGTCGACGGCTGGGCGTTGGTTCATAATGGTCATGACTACTTTTACAAGTATTGGCCCGATGCTTATTTATTTGTATGGTGGATATTTGTTTATTCAAGGAGAGATAACTATCGGAGCTATTATCGCCTTCGTAACATTACTGGGAAGACTTTATGGTCCGGTTAATCAATTGACTAGTCTGTATATCGATATAAAAAGATCCTTAGCTCTGTTCGAACGTATTTTTGAGTACTTCGATATGGAGCTCCAGATTAACGATCATCCACATGCAGTTGCCATTGAGAATAATGTCATTAAAGACATAAAATTTCAGAATGTTACCTTTTCCTATCAAAATGGAAATCCGACACTGCAAAATATTTCTTTCATTGCAAGCGCCGGAAAGATGACTGCACTAGTCGGTGCTAGCGGATCGGGCAAAACGACGATTACTAACTTAATCTTACGTTTGTATGATATTGATTCTGGGAGCATAACCATCGGAGGTATCGATATCCGTCTGCTGACTTTGCAATCGTTACGCTCTCAAATCGGTCTTGTTACTCAAGAGACTTATCTTTTTAATGGAACCATAAAGGAAAATCTACAGTATGCTAATTACAGTGCTCCGAAAGAAGAGATGATAAATGCTTGTAAAGCAGCTTATATTCATGAGTTCATTATAAATCTCCCTAATGGATATGATACAGTAGTTGGAAATCGTGGAGTTAAATTGTCTGGAGGGGAAAAGCAGAGGATTTCTATAGCTCGGGTTCTGCTGAAGAATCCACCAATTATAATAATGGATGAGGCAACCTCATCTCTTGATGCGGTATCAGAGTACTATATTCGGAAGGCAATGGATTATTTATTGATGAATAAGACAAGTATAGTTATTGCACATCGCCTTTCAACGATTAATAACGCATCCCATATTATCGTTGTAAATGACGGACGGATTGCTGAAGAAGGTGATAAGGAACACCTGTTAGGGAGGGATGGAGTATATAAAGAACTATATGAAAGACAATTCGGGATGAAACGTGATATGCAGGATCACACGCTGGGTTAAGTTTGTCTGAATCCTTTAAAGACTTAGGTTATGCATTTTCGTAGGTACCACCTGGTAATTATGATGTTTATGTGTAACCCCAAGAAGCATTAAATAATGCGATGGCCAAAATAATCGTATAATTTTATTTTTAACTGCATAGGTCATGAAAAGAAACATGTTTTACAAATTCTGAGAGGGGTAAATATTAAATAAGACAAAAAAACAAGCTCTTCCCCAAGAATCAACATCTTGGAAAAGAGCCTATGTACGATTTACTTATTGAACATCATCATTATCTTCTGTCTCAGAAGCAACAGAATGATAAGCATCCGTGCTCATAATCCGTTTAGCACCGATGTAGCGTTTCACGTAGTAGCTATCACTCAGGGAGCTAATCGTTACACCGCGTGAGGAAGATGCATGTGCAAACTTGCCTTCACCGACATAAATACCGACATGGGAGACACCCTTACCACTTGTATTAAAGAATACAAGATCTCCAGATCTTAAATCATCCTGGGAGATAGCAGTACCCATTTGATACTGGGAACCTGATTGGTGTGGTAGGTTGATACCAATTTTATCAAACACATACATTGTAAATCCGGAGCAATCAAATCCATTTGTGGAGATGCCGCCGGATACATACTTAGTTCCGATGGTCTTGTCGATCACTTTATCCATTTTGGAATCTGCGGAAGCGCTTCCTGCTCCGATGGTGAAAATAATGGAAAAGCTAAGTACTGCTGCTGCTAGCTTCTTCTTCAAAAGTTTATACCCCTTCCGGATGCCTACGAGGTTAGCTTAAGGGTTCGGTTGAAGGTCCCCTATGACCCCTCTAAAAATGGAGGTCAATTCACCCAAAGTTGGTTCCCCCGTTTTCCTAATAGTTAGGAAACTCGGCTGATACTGTTGATTAGGATAGCTTGTAATCAATACATGACAAAACCTTTGTAAATAACAACTTAATGATTACAAAAATGTTACTAAAATCTTACTGCAGTTATTGTAACAAACAGAGTGCCGCTTGGCAATCGTTTTTAACATAATCATGCAAAAAAATTCGTTTTTTTAAAGACAAAATGCATATGTAAGCGATAATATTAAACTAATTTTTGTATTTATTGAAATTTTTATCAAATAAAAGTGTTTAAAGTCCGTTCTAGTGGTGTAAAGAATATAGTAAGGCAAGAGAAAACCTGGATTCGATTAAGTCAATAATCAAACCCAGGTCTATATAATGTAATTGTGAGGTTATAGTTGTGGGGAAGTATTAATCGTAGGCTACAGCTTGATATGAGGAAGTACTCATTACTCTTTTAGCACCAACGTAGCGATTGGCCCAGTAGGACTGGCTAAGTGAAGTGATGGTCACGCCATATGAAGATGATGATTGTGCGAATTTTCCGTTTCCAACATAAATGCCGACATGGGATACGCCGTTGCCCAATGTGTTAAAGAAAACCAGGTCACCTGAACGCAATTTGCTTTTGGCAACAGGAGTTCCGACATTATATTGAGCTTTTGAAGTACGGGGCAAAGAAAGACCCACCTTCTTGTATACATACGTAGTGAATCCAGAACAGTCAAACCCGGCAGTGCTAGTGCCTCCGGTTTTATAGGCAACTCCAACAGTCTTTGAAATAACACTGTCCATCTTAGAGTCTGCAAAGGCACTTCCTCCACCAATAGAGAACGCCATCACAAGTCCTAGCGCCGCAGCGACGCATGCTTTTCTTAAGTTCTTCAAAAAATTTGTACCCCTTCCAATGCCTGTGAGGTTAGCTTAAGGATTCGGTAGAAGGTTCCCCTATGATCACTGCAAAGCGAGATCAATTCACCCAAAATATGGTTCCCCCACTTCCCGGTGCAAGGAATTCGGCGTTTTATGCACCAGACAGTGACTTATCGACAAGACTACGACAAATACATGAAGTTATGTAGAAATCGTTTCAAATGATTACAAACTTGTTACCAATGGAACAGGATTTATTGTAACAAAGTCTTTACGATTTTGCAAATCCTCATAATTTGTCTATAACGCGAAAGAGTCCCAGCTCCTGATTCAGGAACCGGGACTCTTATATTATGTTCTGTAATGCTTCAAATTATTGTGGAAATGCTTTACTGCGCCATAGATGATATTGAGCTGAAATTCCCCACATTTTGAAGAGTGTTGAGGGCAGTGATGAAAGTTGACGAATAAGAAGTGCTGGTAGGCCAGGACAGTAGATACCCGTTACTCCGCACACTAGCAAAAGGACCAGGCCTGCTGCACCAAGTATGATTGAAATGCCTATTGCTGGAATCAGCGACTTCAAGCAAATGAATAAGGAGGAGAACATCCCCGTGCCGCTGGTATAACCAAACTGCATATATAGAAGGAACAGGCGCACGATAAAGATGTATATAAGCCATGCCAATACGTATGGAACTAGATGAAGTAACAAAGAGTAGTTCAGAAAGGAGGATAAGAATAGCCCGTACATTTTTGGAGCAAGCCAGTATAACGGAAGTAGACCCAGCACCCATTCGATTAGACTGAAGATAAACACTGGAAAGCCATAAAGCTTCATACCGGGAAAAAAGAACAGGCCACGCTCTCCTTTTCGCTCCTGATGGAGTTCATGCAGTAATCCTGCTCTTATGAAGGGGGAGAGTAGCAGTCGTAAGACAACAAGCCCTAGGAACATCCATAACCAAGTACGTATCGTAGGATCTGTGTCCAAGCTGAACTGGCCTTCGACATAATAGAGTAGTCTGCCCATACCGCTGCCTCCAGCGTCTTTATCTGGATAGCGCAGTAGAATTGGAACGATAGCAGACCGGATGAAGCCGTACATAAAGTAGCCCCAGAGCAGTCGGTAGATGAAGAGCAGAATCAGAATATAAAATTGCTCCTTCATGCTTTGCCAGCCGCGGGTTATCGATGTTCTCACAATCATTCACCTCACCAGACAAGAGTTCCGAGCACGGTTTCAACTAGTTTAGTTACACTTAATGTCCAGCGGGAGAGCGTTTTAGGCTCTATTTCCGCCAGTCTGAAGTTATTAAGATGTTTGTTTTCTAAAAGAACGGTATGCTCAGGATCAACCTCAGCAGAGAGAAGAAGCTTATCGCTTAACAATTGGAATGTAGCCTCTGTTCCTTCACCGCTCCAAACCCGCTCTGTAGCAGAGCCATCGGCGAATGTGAATTTAATGGGAACGTCAACGTAATGGCTTCCTTTGTTTGTAATCTTCACTATGGATTCGTAGCTCTGAGCATCGCTGTTGCCATTCTTTTTCATCGTAATCGTATCTACTGAAAAATCAGGAGCACCACCACCATAAATATAATCTTCGAAATAAGGCTGCCACGATTTTTTGGTTACCTTCTCAACGACTTTTTGAAAATCAGACGTAGTGGGGTGCTGGAAACGGAATTTACGTGCGTAAGTGGACATGATGCTATTCATTGCTTTAGTGCCTACTTGGCGTTCAATATCCTTGAGTACTAGCTTTCCGCGAATATACACATTTCGGCTATAGGATTCTGCCCCGGCATATTTCCATGTCTCTAAATTTAGCGGCTCTGATTTGGTCACCAAGCTGGACTGAAGTGGGAGATTCGTTTTGATGCCATATTCTTGCTCCATGAGTCTGTCTTCAGCATAAGAAGTGAAGCTTTCGTCTAGCCAGGCCTCCTCGAATTCATTGCTGGCTACCATACCGTAGAAGTATTGATGGCCAATTTCATGAACGACGGTTCTTTCAAGTGAGGTGTCAGGAGAAGAGTCTTTGGCTCCAAACGCTGTAATGAGTGTAGGATATTCCATTCCACCAGCCCCATTGCCCTCCTTAGGCGGAACGATAATAGACAGAGTCGAGTAGGGATAAGGACCATACCATTTGCTGAAGTAGGTTAGAGCAGCCTTCGCGGCCTGAAGGTATCGCTCCTTTAAGTCTTTGTGCAATGGATCGAGATACACCTTAATCCGTACACCAGGCACTTCTGGCGTAGAGAAGGCTTCTTCGGCTACTGTAAAATCAGGGGATGCCGCCCAAGCAAAGTCATGGACATCGTCAGCGTAGAACTGATATATTTTTTGATCTTGCTTCAGCTTGGCATTCTTCACAGGAAATCCGGTCGCAGCTACCATATAGTCGGAAGGAACCGCAATCGTTACATTAAAGATACCAAAATCGCTGTAAAACTCAGAGGTGCCGTGATATTGATGCAAATCCCAGCCCTCTTCCTTAACCCCACGTGTTCCCATAGGCTCGTATGCACTAAGCTTAGGGAACCATTGCCCAGCCATCACGAAATTGCCTGATGCGCCCATACGGGCAAATATTTTGGGGAGCTGGACCTCATACTGGAGTCTAAGCGTGACGCTTTCTCCACCATTAACTGGCTGTGGGAGATGTACCTTTAGGAGTGTCTTATCGTTGACGTTACCATCATCGGGTTGTACAAATTGCACTCTTTGCATTAGTGATGTTCCTTCTGATGTGCGCAAATCGGTTAAAGTCATACTTCCAAAGCCGTTCTCTGGCATGGTGTCATCTCTGAGCGTTCCTCCGGACTCCTTCATAAAGGTAGTATCTGGTGAAGAAAAGGCATTTGGATACATATGAAAATATAGATCACTTACCGGTTTTGCACCGGGGTGTGTCCAGGTTACCGTCTCAGAAGCGATTAAGGTTTCTGTATCAGGAATAAGCTGAACATTAATGTGATACTCGGCAACTCTTTGACTTAATGCCTCTTTTGCTGGAACGGGGGCGCTATCAGGCAGTGTCTGCTGTGGTGCAGCCGCAGGAGCTGTGCCGTTTGAGGACTTGGCCTCTTTTGAAACAAAGCTAGTAACAGAAGATGTAGAGTTCTCCCCCGAATAGACCCATATGCCTCCTAATAGCACGAGGGTGGCCAGGGTCGCAAAGATGATGATGTACCTTAATGACAGTGACTTCATAGTGTGATTCCTCCCGTGACAAGCATCTACGGGATGTATATGTTTGCAATCGCCGCATTATTAGCTAAAATTAAATTATTCGTAAGAGGAAGGGTGTGCACTCGTGGACAACATACAACCGGAGGGCAAGAAACAGATTGCCTTAAATATTGTGAATGCCAAAAGTAAACATAAAGGCTTTGGAGCAGGCTCTATAGAGCTCAATAACGTATCACCTGTCATTATTGATGGCGGTGAAGCAGTCATTGATATCGGTGCCATGCATGCCAAGAGTAAGGTTGAAAAGGGTATTAAATTCTCCATGAACCGTGAAGATGTACCTAATGGTAGACAGGTTTGGGTGGTATGGGTAGCAGTGGACCGTACACAGGATAGTCAATTCTATGGTGGAATAACAGCCTGTGAAATGTGGATCGATACGGAAGCGCGTCGCGGATGGAAAATTCTCGCCGAGCATGTCAATAAGTTGGATGCTGCTCTAAAACGCAAAATCGATGTGGGAGGGCTTGGCGCAGTTGAAAAAGCTGCCCTCAAATCCCTCTTGATCTCTCATAATGAGGCATGGTGGACTGCGTCCTCCGATGAGCTTAAGGCTGCATTGACTGAGTAGAAACGAATCACCCGGTCAAGATTACCTGATACAGAAAAAAGGCTGCGACATCCTGAAATAGGAGAGTCGAAGCCTTTTTGAATTGAACACAATGAATTAGTTTACAATTTGCCTGCCGTACTAAGTTTGCGTTTGAGTTGACTTACTCTGGCTTGACTGATCCCAAGAATTTCAGCAAGCTCTTTCTGATTGGCATATGGATGTTCTTCTATGGCCCGCTCCAGGCGTTGGCACATATCCTCTGTCTTCGTCTTCCGGATCGTGCTGCTGTGCTCTGACACTTCGCCTGCAAAATCTTGGCGCGCCTCAGGCACTTGAGACATGCGTTCAGGATCGGCAATTTCTTTTAGACAGCTACTGCAAATAAATTGCTCTTTATAGTAGGTGACATGGTCGTGGCTTCTGCAAAACGTACATTCTGTCGAGGTGTACTTCCTGAGTATGATGGTGTTATCGTTTAATATAAAAAATTCGATAGGATCACCAATGTCGATATTACGAGTCATACGGATTTCTGCGGGAACCACAATTCTCCCAAGACTGTCTAAACTCCGGATCATGCCTGTATCCTTCATCCCATGTCCCTCATTTACATCTTTATATTTTGGTTGCTACTAACTATTATAGCAGTAATTGTGAGTTAAGAGAATGGGGTGAATACAATTAATGAAGCGGTTACATCCTTTGTGGGAGAAGTGAAAATCGAGTTTTATCCATCCTATCGATTCTACAATAAATAAGTAATAATAAAGAAAAACCTCTCCATTTAATGAAGAGGTTAATTCAACCACCAGCGTTTAATATTGTTCCACAGGGAACGGCTTTCTTCAGCAGGATCTACTTTGCTTTGTGCATCATCGACAGCGGGAGCTTTGCCATGTTGATCACAGTATTCGGTAGGCTCAGTTCCACTAATGAAAGTCTCCAGTTCTTTTTCGGGACAGTCTGCTGTAGCTAGCTTGCCGGACTGGGGATTGATGTATACACTGACTACACCATCTGGAATGGGAAAAATCTTAGGTGGGATATTTTCCAGCGCTTTTTCAGTAAACTCCGCAAAAATTGGAGCTGCCCGTCGACCATCGGTAGTTGTGATGTCGCGCCCCTTGTCATATCCAACCCAAACTGCAGTGGATAGCTCAGGGGTGAAGCCTACCATCCAGCCGTCTGTATCTGTAGTTCCCGTCTTGCCGGCTACCGGACGTTTGATTATAGAAGCTACGCGATTTCCTGTCCCCCCATTCTCAAATACCCCCTCCATTAAACGGGTTAATACATAGGCGGCAGAAGGCTCTACAATGGCTTCGCCCTTTGGCTGTGGTGCTTCATACAGTACCATACCATTGGAATCCGTTATTTTCAGAATGGCTGTGGTTGGCATTTTCTGACCACTGTTTCCAATAACAGTGAATGCCGCAGCCATTTCTAGCGGACTGATCGGTGAGGTGCCGAGTGCCAGTGACGGCACGCTTTGAAGCGGACTGTCAATGCCCATCTTGGCTGCCATCTCGCTCACTTTATCCGCGCCGATCTTCATGATCGTATTCACAGCATAGATATTGTCGGATGCTGCAATGGCTTGTCGCATATTGATTTCGCCCAGATACTTATCCCCGAAGTTCCGAGGCTGATAGGTTTTACGATTGTTATCATAATGGAACATCGTTGGCTGGCTTTTGAAAACGGAAAGACCAGTCATCTCTTTAGAAGAGAGTGCTGCTAAATACATGATCGGCTTAAAGGAAGAGCCAGGCTGACGTGTAGTGGCTAGAGCATGATTGTATTGGTTGGTACGATAATTTTTTCCGCCGACCATTGCTTTAATGTAGCCAGTGCGAGGATCGATGGAAACAAGAGCGGTCTCCAGATCACTCTTTTGATCCATCTCTTTGTCGACTGCTTGTTCTGCGGCATGCTGCATGTCAGGGTCAAGGGTAGTGTAAACATTTAGTCCCCCTTGTTCCAGCTCATCACTGCTGATGTGAAGAGATTCTGTGGCCAGATTGCGGATATAATCTTTGAAATAGGGTGCAACCACAGTGGTATCTTTCTGGCCTTGTGGTTTTAAGTTCAAGTCCTCCTGAACAGCCTGCCCCGCTTCTTCTTGTGTGATTTCTCCTAGATTAGCCATGACAGTCAAAATAATTTTTTGGCGTTTTTTAGCGTTGTCTAAATGATTATAAGGTGAATAATAGGTTGGTCCTTTTGGAATCCCAGCTAGCATGGTACTCTCTGCCAAGTCTAAATCTGCCGCAGATTTACCAAAATACATTTGAGAGGCTGCTTCAATGCCATAGGCACCATGACCATAGTAGATGTTATTTAAATACATGTTCAAAATTTCATCTTTGCTGTATTTCATCTCGAGCTGCATCGTATACAAGGCTTCTTTAGCTTTGCGCGTCCATGTCTTCTCGTGTGATAGATAAAGATTTCTCGCGAGCTGCTGAGTTAGCGTGCTAGCCCCTTGCGTTCGGTTTCCCTCTTCCAGATTGACGAGCACGGCCCGGGCCATTCCCTTCATATCAAATCCGGAATGCTCGTAAAACTTACGGTCCTCGACGGCTAGCGTGGCTTCAATGAGCAGGGGAGAAATTTGACTTAGTTTGACCGGTTCACGGCTACGCCCGTCTGAGGTAAAGGTGGCAAGAATATTGCCCCTGGAGTCTAGTAGCTTGGAGCGCACATCGTCCCCAATGGGGGGGAGATCTTTTTGGTATAGGTAACCGAGCAGAGCTCCCGTAGTCAGTAGAAACAATATAATCATGGCTACCAGCAGCCGGAATAAACGGCGGAAGCGGCTTTTTCGTTTGGGTGGACTCGTTGATTCACGTGACATGGCACCAGACTCCCTTCTCCTTGTATTATGGGAAAGGAACTGGAAGGATATTCATTGTATAACTAGGTGATCTGTTAAAGGGACTATCGCCGGAGGAGATTTAAATAGGAGATGACAAACTGTTTCCATTTTGTGACTATTCAATGGTGGATTATGCGTGCTTCAGGAGGTATAAAAGAGTAGAGATTGAAAGCGAGGGTATATATACAATAGGAGGTGTCACTATGAACTGGACGAAAAAGATTCACAGAACGACAATAACCGCCCTTTCGGCGACGCTAATAATGGTTTCAGGATGGGGTGCATCAGCTTCTTCTGTACATGCTGCGGCATCGGCCACACCAGCGGCTTGCGGCACTGGAGATCATGGGCTACTACAGTCTCTGCAAAACAAGCATTCAGGAGACGTATCCACACCGCTTACCTTTTCTGATGTTCAGTTTTTGAATGGGGATATCGGACGGGCAGCAGGCAATGGATTTATGATTGGCACTTCTAATGGAGGCTGCAATTTTCAAGAAATTTATGAAGGCCAATGGAGCTTTAAACAGATTGATTTTCCCGATAACGTGCATGGTTTTGCCCTTGCTTCTGTAGAAGACGGTCAAGCTCAATATTTAATCAGCACCTCTAATGGTGGTTCAGAATGGAAAAGACTTTCGAATAAAGCTGTTAGTTTTGAAAGAATCGATTTTATCGACAGTAAGACTGGTTTCGGGTATAACAGGGCATCAACGTATTACACCAAGGACGGGGGACTTAGCTGGAGTAAGATTTCAACCCCATCCAATACACATGGTGCTTATTTCAGTGATCGTAATACCGGCTGGGCCGTTGTAACTGTGCCTGGAACCAGCTACCGGGTAATGAAGACCGCAGATGGTGGTAAAACTTGGAGTTTATCGTTAAAAGTAGCCTTTACCGATCCAGAGTATGGGCAAATCACTTCAAAGGGAGATCAAGTTGATGTGGTTCTCTTTGGCGGCTCAGGGATGAGTCAAACCTCATATTCCCTATATACAAGTACGAATAAGGGGAAAAGCTGGAATAGAGTGATCGCCCAGGAAACTGCTGGGGGTGGACCTTCTCCGGGTAGTGGAAAAGCTGTAGTAAATAAGGGGCCTGCGTCTGGCAGACCGGGAAATTTGGAGCTGATAGGGAACAATACGACCTTCTTGGTGGGTTATTCCGACGCAGCAGAAAAAGTAGCGGTAGGACGCACATATAACGGTGGCAAGCAGTGGACCAATCTTCCGGCGATTGCTGGGTATGAAGGAGTAATCTCGTTCACTAGTAATAAAGAAGGCTGGTTAGCCGTTCGCGAACGCGATTATTCATCGTTATATGTAACTAAAGATGGCGGTGCTTCTTGGCAACTTAGATTTTCGTTGAAAATTTTGTCCTTGTAATGAGCGGGTTAGTAAAGGTAGTGAGTATGGCGTTTAGTTTTCTAAACGGTTCCTAAGGGAACTGTTTTTTTGTGATTATGAAGTTGGTTGCACTTGTGTACAGTTTTACTACATGTTCCAAGTGTGCTTTTATTCATCAATATGGTAAAATTTTATGAGCTAAGCTAGATCTAATGGATTCTGAGATTGAAATGCTTCTTTGAACTGGATATAGTGTACAATGGGAAAGCGAATAGGCCTTTGAATGAATATAAAAATGTTTAAGTTTTACGACAGGCGTTTTTCTTATGCAGAATGCAGAGGCTTGCAGAATGGAGGAACGTGTGATGCCCGAAATACAGTCTAACAAATATGACGTCTCTATTACGCTCGTGAGCCTTCAAGATGGTCAGCGGAATGTTATGAAAGCGAATGGAGAGGTAGTATCCAAAGGACCGCATCTATATATTCAATATGAAGAGTTAGAGCAAGGCCCTCGAGGAGAGGAAATTTCTGTTCGTACAACAATAAAGATTGCAGGCAATCAGCTAAAGCTAATCCGCCACGGTGGGATACAGTCGGAACAGAGCTTTCAATCCGGACGGCGTCTGCCGGGATTCTATCGTTCACCATATACACAGTTTAATCTTTCTACAGTAACGAACAAGCTGGACGTGGTGCGCGAAGGGCGCTCCCTAACGGTTGCATGGGAATATGATTTGTACGTATACGAGGAATTGTCAGGAAAGTTTGCTATTAGTTTGCATATACAGGAGGAACCGAAATTATGACACAGAGAAAGAATCCGTTGGAGCTAGTGAATGAACGGGTAAAAGAAGCCATTGCCGATGCAATTGTGAATGCAGGAATTGTTGCACCGGAAGAGGTTCCGGATATCGTATTGGAAGTACCAAGAGATAAGGCACATGGTGATTTGGCTACGAACGCTGCTATGCAGCTGACCAAAATCGCAAAACGTAACCCACGCCAGATTGCTGAGGCAATTATAGAACATTTGGATACTAGCAGCGCTTCTATTGAAAAAGCTGAGATTGCCGGACCAGGCTTTATTAA
The DNA here is from genome assembly GCF_924513355.1 of Paenibacillus pseudetheri. Lineage (NCBI taxonomy): Bacteria > Bacillati > Bacillota > Bacilli > Caryophanales > Paenibacillaceae > Paenibacillus > Paenibacillus pseudetheri. Next base: position 16,471 of record NZ_CAKMAB010000044.1, on the reverse strand, counting down.
CTTTACGTTGTCCAAGAATTATTTGTACCCAGTTATTAGCCTTGTTGCTGAGCAGGGTGATGATTATGGCCGTATTAACGTCGGTCAAGGTCAGAAGGTTGAAATGGAGTTCGTCAGCGCTAATCCAACGGGTAGCCTTCATTTAGGACATGCTCGTGGTGCTGCTGTCGGCGATGCGCTTTGCAACGTACTCGATTATGCAGGCTATCAGGTGACTAGGGAATATTATATTAATGATGCCGGTAACCAAGTAGTCAACCTGTGTAAATCCATTGAAACTCGTTACCTGCAGGAGCTGGGCCAAGAAGCAGAAATGCCTGAAGACGGTTACCATGGCGAGGATATTAAGGGATTTGCTAAAGAGCTTGTGGCTGAAAAGGGAGATACACTACTCGAAATGAGCCCAAGTGACCGCGCAGCTTTTTTCCGGACCTATGGACTTAATAAAGAGCTCGAAAAAATCAAACGCGATCTGGGACTATTCCGCGTAAACTTCGATATCTGGTTCAGTGAGACTTCGCTGTACGAGAACGGAGAAGTGTTACGCTCGCTAGACGAGCTTCGTGATCGTGGAGAAGTTTATGAGCAGGATGGGGCAACCTGGCTGCAAACGACTAAGTATGGCGATGATAAAGACCGCGTTCTGATTAAGAACGACGGCACATACACCTACCTTACACCGGACATTGCTTATCACAGCGATAAGTATGGTCGTGGTTACGATAAAATGATTAACATTTGGGGTGCGGATCATCATGGCTATATTCCGCGGATGAAAGCGGCGATGTCAGCACTTGGCAATGATCCTGAGAAGCTAGTGGTTCTGATTGCTCAGATGGTCAGCCTGTTCCAGAATGGTGAAAAGGTTAAAATGTCGAAGCGTACCGGCAAAGCGGTTACGATGGAAGATTTGATGGAGGAAGTAGGAATCGATGCGATTCGTTATTTCTTCACCATGCGTAGTATGGATTCCCATCTCGATTTCGATATGGATTTGGCGATCTCTACTTCTAATGAGAACCCTGTATTCTACGTTCAATATGCGCATGCGCGTATCTGCAGCATCTTCCGTCAGGCAGAGGAGCAAGGGATCTCCATTCCTGACTACGCTGAAATTGACTTCTCCAAGCTGACAGCAGTGCATGAATATGACCTGCTTCGCAAAATTGGTGAGCTCCCAGCAGAAATTGCTGTTGCGGCTGAAGGTTATGCTCCACATCGCCTCATCCGTTATGTATATGAGCTGGCTGCGATGTTCCACAGTTATTACAAAGCCGAACGTGTAATCACTGAGGATGCCGCTCAAACCGTGGCACGTCTTGCGCTGCTTGGTGCTGCGCGTACCACCATTGCTAATGTCCTGCGTCTTGTAGGTGTTTCTGCACCGGATCGCATGTAATTGAGGCATCAAACGACAAAAAATCCGCTTTCCGGTTCCCTCGGAGGCGGATTTTATTTTGTGCCGTTCTTCGCACCGGCACAAGCTGCGCTCACGTCAGAGTGACCCACCCGGCTCCCGGGCAGGGTCTATACGTTCGCGGAGACCGCCCGCTTGGCCCTCACTCCTGCTTTCAGCAGGCGTAGGGCATCGGCAGCGCCGCCGCCAAGGGATGCGCGTCGCTGCCCCTTGCGCAGCCGCACCGGGGACGCGGTGCGGCGTAAGAGCAGCTTCAGCTCCCTTGGCGAGATACCCGGTCGCAGCGCGAGCAGTAGTGCAGCGGCTCCCGTAATATGCGAGGTCGCCATGGAGGTGCCGCTCATCTCTTTGTAGCCCTCCTTCAGCCAACAGGAGGGCACGCCTTCGCCCGGGCCATATACATCGATATAAGAACCGCGGTTGCTGAAGCCAGCAACACGATGTCTTTTGTCGATGGCGCCCACGGCAATCGTCTCAGGATATCGTGCCGGATAGTCCCCCCCACGTTTGCCATCATTCCCGGAGGAGGCAATGATAGCGATTCCGGCCCGGTACGCTTTTATAACCACATTGTGAAGTGCTTTGCTTCTGGTTTTCATTCCGAAGCTCATATTGATGATATCGATTCTGTTCTGTACACACCAATCAATGCCCAGCACAATATCCGATACATAGGCGGAGCCGCTATGATCAAAGGCCTTAACTGGGTATAACAGCGCTCGCGGTGCTACTCCCATCATACCGCGTGTTCCTCCTGCCGCAGCTAGAGTGCCGGCGATGTGAGTCCCGTGTCCATTATCATCTAGCGGCAACATTCCGCGGTGTAGTAGGTTGACCCCGGAGGCTAATGAATGCTTCAAATCGGGATGACGGTAATCAGCACCTGTGTCGATTACGCCGATTTTGACGTGAACTCCGGTTGATTTGGACCATGCCTGAGGAGCATGAATCGCTTTTACTCCCCAAGGGAGTGTGGCGGTACCGCTCTTTTCGTTAGCTATGGAATGGATTTGTATTTGTAGATCCTCTTCGACATTTAGGAGATCTGCAAATCGGTTCATTAGTTTTCCAGCTCCGGCTGCAGGCACAAAGAAGGCCCGGATCAGCGGAGATACCTGCACTTGCCGCAGCTCAGGCTGCTTCGCTTTCAGCGCTTTCCATTGTGTAAATGCTCCGGCATACTGGCGGGGATCATTGAAGGTAAGAATACGCCGCTCACCATTGTTGGGGGCAACCGATATTTCTTCAAGAAGCATGTGCCAAAATTTGTGATAGTCCATAGGTTTCGCTGTCCCCTCCTCGGTGCCCTGCTGCCATATTGTATGAGTGGAAGAGGGGGTCCGAATGGGAACTTGCCCTTTTTTAACGAAATGGGCTGCCCATCGTGTCAAAAGACGGCGCTTTACATAAAATAGACAGAAGAGATTAACACTCTCTTTGTAACATCACGTAAGGAGCCGATCCTTGGCGTGGATACAGTCATGCGCGGAGGATTTCCTCCGCCTTTTTTAAATTTAGAAGGAAGTATAAGTTTCACTTGGGTACATATGTTTTGGCTTTATCCTTCTTTAAGATGGAGACAGGTTTCTGCTATGGATAACAGCCTGAAGGCTCTTTCTGTTAGCTGATAGCGCTTTTGACTTGCAATTTGTTGTCAAATAGGTTTTACTTAGTTTTGTTAATGGATATTATTGAAATAAAACGTAATGTGAACAATGCGTGAGAGGAAGTGTCCTTTAGTGAGTACGCCACTCAATTTAAAGTTAGACCCTGAGAAAGTTAAAGAAATGCCAATGGTGGATCTTGCCTTTCTGGTACTTAAAGCAGCCAATACGCCGTATTATTACCGTGATCTGATGGTCGAGGTAGCCAAGCTGCGCGGCATGACCGATCAACAAAGCCAAGATACTATTGCCCAGTTATATACCGAGATTAACATTGATGGGCGTTTTGCCTGTGTCGGAACCAACCTTTGGGGATTGAAACGCTGGTATCCTCTAGAGCGCTCTGATGATCCGGTTGGTAACACCAAACGCGTGCGTATCATCAACGATGAAGACGATGATTTGGAAGACGACGACTTTGCTGAAGAAGAAGAAAACTACGCTGCCGAAGAAGAGGATTTCGACGCTATCGATGAAGATCGCGACGACCTCTATTCCGACGACGACAGCGAAGAAGAAGTCGACGAAGATGTCGTGATCGATGAAGATGACATAGACGAAGATGACTCAGATGAAGATGATGCAGAAGATGACTCAGATGAAGACGATGCAGAAGCTGACAAGTAAGATAAATAATTTCAAAGAGTCTTGCTAATGGTATAATTCCTCCCTTGACAGTGGGGGATCGTCAGAGTAAACTATTGCATGGGCTTATCATGTAAGTTAATAAACGCGTTTTTTAAAATAAAAAGTGCCCCGGTTCTACGGGTGTCACTTTTTTGTTTTTTTAGATGCAAAGTAGCTGTAGTTTTATGTAATTCGCGGGACGACGCCAAGTGTTTTCCCCAGTGAATCAAACTTTTGATTTCCCCTGTTTTGATGATAGTAAAACGGGTTACGATAAACACCATGCGCCGCTTTTATGTCTGGACTTTATTTAGGAGGGTTTTACAGTGACAAAGTATATTTTTGTAACGGGTGGCGTTGTGTCTTCCCTGGGCAAGGGCATTACTGCCGCTTCGCTGGGCAGGCTGCTCAAAAACAGAGGTCTAAAGGTAACGATTCAGAAATTTGATCCGTATCTTAACGTAGACCCTGGAACGATGAGTCCTTATCAGCACGGTGAAGTATTCGTAACAGATGACGGTGCGGAGACTGACCTTGACCTTGGACATTATGAACGGTTTATCGATATTAATCTGTCAAAGAACAACAATGTGACGACAGGTAAGATCTATTCATCCGTAATCAGCAAGGAACGTCGTGGAGAGTATTTGGGCGGAACTGTACAAGTTATCCCACACATTACGAATGAGATCAAAGAACGCGTGTTCCGCGCAGGCCGGGAGACCAACTCTGATGTTGTAATCACAGAGATTGGTGGAACCGTAGGTGATATTGAGAGTCTTCCGTTCCTGGAAGCCATTCGCCAGATCAAGAGTGATATCGGACGGGAAAATGTGATGTATATCCACGTAACCTTGATTCCTTATATCAAGGCTGCTGGAGAAGTGAAGACAAAGCCGACACAACACAGTGTTAAAGAGCTGCGCAGTATCGGTATTCAACCGAATGTCATCGTGTGCCGTACGGAATATGAGCTTTCCGCAGATATGAAAGCGAAGATTGCACTCTTTTGCGATATTGATGCTAATGCTGTTGTGGAATGCCGCGATGCTTCAACGTTGTATGAAGTTCCATTGAATCTTCGTGATGAAGGATTGGACGAGATTGTTGTTAATCATTTGAAGCTTACAACACCTGCGCCAGATATGCGTGAATGGGAAAGTATGCTTGAGCGGATTCAGAAGCTAGAGAAAACAGTGGAAATTGCGATTGTTGGTAAGTATGTAGCCCTGCACGACGCTTATTTGAGCGTTGTTGAGTCACTTTCACACGCAGGTTTTGCTTCCAATGCAGAAGTGAAAATTCGCTGGGTCAATGCAGAGGAAATCACAGATGAAAATGTGGACGAAATGCTGCGCGGTGTTGGCGGTATTCTAGTTCCTGGTGGTTTCGGTGATCGGGGAATTGAAGGTAAAATCTCTGCGATTCGTTATGCCCGTGAGAAATTGATACCTTTCTTCGGAATTTGTCTAGGTATGCAAGTTTCCGTAATCGAATATGGCCGCTCTATTCTAGGTCTACAAGGTGCGAATAGCTCCGAAATCGATCCGAACACACCATATCCTCTGATCGATCTGCTTCCTGAGCAGAAGGATATTGAAGATATGGGTGGTACTATGCGTCTTGGTTTGTATCCTTGTAAGATTGCTGAGGGTTCCTTGGCAATGTCTTGCTACGATGATGAACTGGTGTACGAGCGTCACCGTCATCGGTATGAGTTCAACAATACGTACCGTGATGAGATTGAAAAAGCAGGTCTGGTTATTTCCGGAACCTCTCCAGATGGCCGTTTAGTTGAGATTGTAGAGCTTCCAGGACATCCTTGGTTCTTGTCGGTTCAATTTCATCCGGAATTCACTTCACGTCCGAACCGTCCACAACCGTTGTTCCGTGATTTCGTCAAAGCTTCTTTGACTCATTCCGAACAGCAGTAATTTTGTAAACATTATCGGAACCTACGGGTTCTTAATCAAATCTGAGGAGTCTCCTAGTTGGAGGCTCTTTTTTTTAATATTTGAAAGTATAACTTGTTCACCTATCCTTTATGTCTAGTATTTCACGCTTAAACGCCTACCGTCCTTATAAGGACGCCGAAGGCGTTTGTACCTGTTTGTCCATTTTGAAGAGCTTCTTAAATGACATCACAGTAATTCAGACTCTTTATTTACCCATTTTATCCAATTAGAAGGATTTAGGCTGTGAAGCACGAATAATAGGTTTCGTATGGGTTAGTTTCTGAAGGGGCCGTTAGCTGTGGAGAGCGCGGTATAGTCAATCTGGCTTAATCTCTGGGAGGGTATTATATGGAAAAAAAGAAAGTGTTAATTGTCGATGATCAGAATGGGATTCGGATTCTTCTTATGGAAGTGTTCAATAGCGAAGGATATACGACATTTCAAGCAGCTAACGGAAAATTGGCCTTAGACATTGTTCGCAGTGAGTCTCCTGACTTGGTTTTGCTCGATATGAAAATACCGGGAATGGATGGACTCGAGATTTTGAAGCATCTGAAAGAGCTAAATCCGTCCATTAAAGTCATTATGATGACCGCTTATGGAGAGCTGGATATGATTAAGGAAGCAACCAAGCTGGGCGCATTGATGCATTTCACAAAGCCATTTGACATCGATGAAATGCGGGTAGCGGTCAATATGCATCTTCATAATAAGTCAGTAGATCAATGCAGTTAAAGTGATATTTTCTGTATCGATCCTATTTGGTTATGGTGATTATAACAGGTTGAGTCTAATTGCCATACAGGCTGGATAAAAATCGTCCCACCGGGACATTTTTTTGTTTATCCTATTTAGTATTTGACTCAGGTTGTGTTATAATAAGCCTGTATGTGATGTCGGTTTAAAAACATAGCCAACCAACATTCTTAGGAGGATGAAACCATGCCATTAGTATCTATGACAGACATGTTGAAGAAAGCACTTGAAGGAAAATACGCAGTAGGTCAGTACAACATTAACAACTTGGAGTGGACACAAGCTATTCTTGGTGCCGCTGAACAAGAGAAATCACCAGTAATCCTTGGTGTATCCGAAGGCGCAGCACGTCACATGGGCGGCTTCACTACTGTTGTTAAGATGGTAGAAGGTCTAATTATCGATATGAATATCACAGTTCCTGTAGCGATCCACCTTGACCATGGATCTAGCTTTGATAAATGTAAAGCAGCAATTGATGCTGGATTTACATCCGTAATGATCGACGGTTCCCACCACCCAATCGATGAGAACATTGATATGACTAAAAAAGTCGTTGAATATGCTCACGCTAAAGGTGTTTCTGTAGAAGCAGAAGTAGGTACTGTTGGTGGACAAGAAGACGACGTTATCGGCGGCATCATGTATGCTAAGCTTGATGAGTGCGTACGTATTGTTAAAGAAACAGGTATCGACACTTTGGCTCCTGCACTAGGTTCCGTTCATGGACCTTACCATGGCGAGCCTAACCTCGGATTTAAAGAAATGGAAGAAATCCGCGACGCTACTAACATCCCAATGGTTCTTCATGGCGGTACAGGTATTCCTGAACATGACATCAAGAAAGCTATCTCCTTGGGTACTTCCAAAATCAACGTAAACACTGAGAACCAAATCGTGTTCGCAAAAGTTGTTCGCGAAGTTCTAGCTGCTAAACCTGATGCTTACGATCCACGTACATTCATCGCACCAGGTCGCGATGCGATCAAAGAAACCGTTATCGGTAAAATCCGCGAATTTGGATCCAATAACAAAGCCTAATCATTGTTAGCTTCCGCCACAGGTGGACAAGCAATTTGTAAAGGGCAGGGTGTAGCTCTGCCCAGTTGAATAGTTTGATGAGGAAAGCACACCGCTTAGCCGGTGTCTTTCCATTTTCATCACTAAAAGTCCACAGCACGTATTGCCCACACAGCTGCAATACACGTAGGGGGAAATTGATAAATCTATGGAAAAATTAATGATTGGCGGTGGACGTCCGCTAGAGGGCGTTGTAACCATCAGTGGAGCAAAGAATAGTGCTATTGCACTTATTCCTGCGGCGATTTTGGCCGAATCTGAAGTTGTTCTTGATAATTTACCGTCCCTTAGTGATGTAGCCGTTTACTCCGAAATCTTGCAAGAGCTTGGCGCAAGTGTATCTTGGTCAGGCAACCAGATGAAAATTGATCCTTCGCGTATTGTTTCTATACCTATGCCTAATGGTCCGGTTAAGAAACTTCGAGCTTCGTATTATATGATGGGAGCTCTACTTGGAAGATTCAAAGAGGCGACAATAGGTCTGCCCGGTGGTTGTAACTTCGAACCTCGTCCAATCGATCAGCATATCAAAGGATTCGAGGCACTGGGAGCAACAGTTACCAATGAACATGGTTCTATCCACTTATATGCAAAAGAGCTACGCGGTGCGAAGATTTATTTAGATGTATCAAGCGTAGGTGCCACTATTAACATCATGCTGGCGGCTTCACGTGCCAAAGGCTCCACAATTATTGAAAATGCGGCTAAAGAGCCTGAGATTATAGATGTAGCAACCCTATTGAACTCTATGGGCGCTGTTATTAAAGGCGCTGGTACAGAAACCATCAGAATCGAAGGGGTATCGGAGATGCACGGTTGCCGTCACTCCATTATTCCCGATCGGATTCAAGCAGGAACTTATATGATTGCCGCTGCGGCTACGCGTGGTAATGTGTTGATAGATAACGTTATTCCTAAGCACTTGGAAGCTTTAACGGCCAAGCTTTTAGAGATGGGCGTTGATATTGAAGAGCTTGACGAAAGTATTCGCGTTATAGGTAGAGCTAAATATGAGCACGCAGATGTCAAAGCGTTGACCTATCCTGGCTTTCCTACAGATTTACAATCTCCTATGACAAGTATGTTAACGCAGGCGGAAGGCGTTAGTGTGCTTAGCGATTTCGTCTACAGCAACCGTTTTAAACATGTGCCAGAATTGGTACGAATGGGCGCGAAAATACGCGTTGAAGGTCGTTCTGCAATTATTGAGGGCGGTAAACTTAACGCTGCAAAGGTGAAAGCGACCGATTTACGGGCAGGCGCTGCTCTTGTTATTGCTGGATTGACGGTAGGGGATGGGATCACCGAGGTGACCGGCGTAGAATATATTGACCGTGGTTATGATAATTTAGTGAGCAACCTTCGACAACTTGGTGCTCATGTTTGGCGTGAGAACGAATAAAATTAGGATATCCCGTTTGGAAGGAGGTTTATTTGCTTATTTACCGCATATATCCTTCCAAATTGGGTATTAATATCCTAATGGGCATTTTAATAGACTCATCATTTTGCCTAGTAGATAGACTAGGGCGAACTCATTTAAAAATTGAATAGGTGGTTATTACATGGATCTTCAAATTTCCGATTTGGAAGAAATGAAGCTGACCGAGTTGTATAAGCTGGCCAAGAAATACCAGATCCCGTATTACGGACAGCTGAAGAAACGGGAACTGATCTTTGCGATCCTTCGGGCACAGGCAGAGCAAAGCGGTCTTATGTTTATGGAAGGCGTACTGGAAATTCTACCCGAGGGCTATGGATTTCTAAGGCCGATTAACTATTTGCCTAGCGCTGAAGATATTTATATCTCAGCCTCACAGATTCGGAAGTTTGATCTCAGAAGCGGAGATCTTGTGTCTGGGAAATGCCGGACACCGAAAGAAAATGAACGATATTTTGGACTGCTTCAAGTCAATGCCGTTAATGGTGAGAACCCTGCTAGCGCAGCGGAGCGACTACATTTTCCGGCATTAACACCACTTTATCCGCAAGACAAGCTACCACTTGAAACATCCCCTACTCATTTGTCTACCCGAATAATGGATTTGCTCGCTCCTGTAGGTTTGGGGCAGCGGGGTTTGATTGTAGCACCTCCTAAAGCAGGAAAAACGCTCCTCTTGAAAGAAATTGCCAATAGTATTTCCACTAATAATCCTGAGATTGAACTCTTTGTATTGCTAATAGATGAGCGTCCCGAAGAAGTAACCGATATGCAGCGTTCAGTAAAAGGCGAAGTGGTTGCGTCGACGTTTGATGAGCTTCCAGAGAATCATATTAAGGTGGCCGAACTTGTGTTGCAAAGGGCTCTTCGTTTAGTTGAGCACAAGAAGGATGTAGTTATTCTTTTAGATAGCATTACCCGTCTTGCACGTGCGTATAATCTTGTGGTTCCACCATCTGGACGCACACTTAGTGGGGGGATTGACCCAGCAGCCTTTCATCGGCCGAAGCGGTTTTTTGGCTCTGCACGGAATGTGGAAGAGGGCGGTTCACTGACTATTTTAGCAACTGCTTTAATTGATACCGGATCACGCATGGATGATATTATTTATGAAGAGTTTAAGGGTACTGGTAATATGGAGCTTCATTTGGACCGCAAATTGGCGGAACGCCGTATTTTCCCTGCTATTGATATTCGTCGTTCAGGTACACGTCGTGAAGAAGTACTCTTGAGCAAAGAAGAGCTTGATACGATCTGGGCGATTCGCAAAAACATGAATGAATCCTACGATTTTGTGGAGGGATTCATCAAAAAGCTGCGTGATACAAAGACTAATGCTGAGTTCTTAGCATCATTTGACGTTGCGGGAGCTAAACAATCGCCAAATGGAACTGCAAGTAGCGGAGGAACTTCCAACAGTGGTACGGCTGCTCGTCGCACAACACGGGCGAAGACTTCATCAGTACCTACAACTTGAGAATTGATAATTAGAGGAGACTAACATGTATTTGGTATATGCCGACGGGCAAGGAAACGTATATGATCATCCTGAACTGTACGGGCTAGCCCGTAGCGGAGATATGATCGTTGAAATGTTGGAGGAAGAATTGATCCCGCTGCCTGAAGGCGCTACTCTTGTGGGCTTGCCAAGTACGCGGGCGGTGGGCATGGATCCTGAGACCGGCGAAATGATGTCGCTGCCAGATGGCTCACAGGCTGTAGGCGCACTGCTGCCTCAGGGCTATACTCGCTTGTGTCTTCCTGGGTATGTGAAGACAGATAAGTCTTATAAGCTTCCTCTGTTTGGGTATTCAGCTGTAGTGTGGAAGGATGGCGGGTTCTATGTTGCGGCGGACCCGACCGATAATCCGGAGAAGTGGAATCCACTGAACTGTGATAAACAGGATCTTGAGGTAAGTGTTGGCGAGTTGACCGCCAAATATCCTGAAAACCGTCTCTATGAGCATCTTTCTAACTGTGCGCTTGGTTATGAATGCCTCACTTCCTCCAACACCTTCTTAGGGCGTTGGGAGGGCGGTGTACCTGTCTCATATTCATGTAATGCTGGATGTTTTGGCTGTATTTCTGAGCAGCCTGATGATAGTGGTTTTGTGTCACCGCAGACTCGGATGAATTTCCGACCAACGGTCAATGAAATTTCACAAGTTATGTTGGAGCACTTGAAGACGCCTGAATCGATTATCAGTTTTGGACAAGGCTGTGAAGGGGAACCTTCTACGCAGGCAAAACTTATTATAGAAGCAATTCGTGAAGTGCGCTCGATTACAGATATGGGCTATATCAACATCAACACCAATGCCGGATTAAGCGATCATATGCGAGGGATCGTTGATGCTGGGCTGGATTTGATGCGTGTCAGCACGATTAGTGCTCTAGATGATCATTACAATGCTTATTACAAACCACGTGGCTACACATTGGCTAATGTAGAGAAGTCTTTGAAATATGCTGCCTCGCAGGGTGTTTACACATCGATCAACTACCTGATTTTCCCTGGAGTAACTGATCGCGAAGAAGAGATTGAGGCGATGGTGGAGTTTGTAAGACGTACGGATCTGAAGCTTATTCAGATGCGTAATCTGAACATTGATCCAGAGAGTTATCTGGAGTTAATTCCTCCTGCTAAGGGTGAAATTCTCGGCATGAAGACGATGCTGGAAATTTTCCGGGACGAATTGCCGGATGTTGTTATTGGTTCTTACACACATGTACCACCAGCAAATATGGCTCGGGTAAAGCAACGGGAACTCAACATTTAATAGAGTAAATGTACCAATGAATTACCAATGAAACATATTGATCAATTGAATTTTTCGTGCTAAAATACCACAGTGTAATCATATAACTCTGGGTCCGCATGAGGCTTAGGGCATGAGAGGTGAAATTCAAAATGCAAGCAGCAATTCAACCAAAGTATAACTTAACTAAGGTAACCTGCGCATGTGGCAACTCTTTCGAAGCTGGCTCTGTTAAACAAGAGCTTCGTGTTGAAATTTGCTCCAGCTGCCATCCTTTCTTCACTGGCAAGCAGAAGTTCCTGGATGCCGGCGGTCGCGTTGATAAATTCAAGAAGAAATACGGTATCTAATTGGAGTAGCCGCTTAGCGGCTTAATGGTTAGATCGAGCCCCCAGCTTTCACGCTGGGGGCTCATTTTATGTCTTGGAGTTGATTTTTGTCCGAGCGTGAGCTATACTTATCTTCGCCGTGCTAGACGGGGAGGTAGCGGTGCCCTGTAACTCGCAATCCGCTGTAGCGAGGTTGAATTCCTGTTAGAGGTGCTATCGATGTGAGGCCTTGGTTCCTACGGGCTGTGTTGACGGTTGGGTCCTCCGCAATGAGTGCTTATGAACCTGGTCAGGTCCGGAAGGAAGCAGCCATAAGTAAGTTACTCTTGTGCCGGAGGGTGGCCTAGCCCGAGCAGTCATGTAGGGTTGCCGCTTGGATCGTAGTCATCAATAACAGGTGCACGGTTTATAATTCTGTTTATAACAGCATCTTTGCCACAAGCAAAGATGCTTTTTGTTTTTGGTCAATAGCCGATGAATATAGTATAATAAATTTGCGACAAATGCCGGGAAAGAGGCAGCCTAAGAGAGGGTAATGCATAGTGGAACATATCGCGCTGTACCGTGCTTGGCGGCCGCAGTCGTTTCAAGACATGGTTGGACAACAGCACATTATCCAAACGCTGCAAAACGCAATTCGTGAACAGCGGGTTTCGCATGCCTATCTGTTCAGTGGTCCGCGGGGAACTGGTAAGACAAGTGCTGCTAAAGTCTTAGCGAAAGCGGTCAATTGTGAACGTGGGCCAGGTCCGGAGCCTTGCAACGAGTGTCCTTCCTGTTTGCGAATCACTGCGGGTAATGTGATGGATGTGCAGGAAATAGACGCGGCATCCAACCGGGGTGTAGAAGAGATTCGCGACCTTCGGGACAAGGTGAAATATGCACCTACCGAGGTGCGCCGTAAAGTGTATATTATTGATGAAGTGCATATGCTGACAACAGAAGCTTTTAATGCGCTATTAAAGACATTAGAAGAGCCGCCGTCACATGCAATGTTCATCCTTGCGACTACGGAGCCTCATAAATTGCCAGCGACGATCATCTCTCGTTGTCAGCGTTTTGACTTCCGCAGAGTAGCTTTGGAAGAGCAGACAGCACATCTAAGCGCTATCTGTGAGAAGGAAGGGATTACAGCCGATGTTAACGCATTGCAGTATATTGCCCGCCTTTCTGATGGGGGTATGCGCGATGCAGTGAGTTTGCTGGATCAGATTTCATCTTTTACAGATGGCAAAGTTACGTACGAACAAGTGCTAGGGATGACCGGAGGGATACCCTCTGAGCAATTTGCACGTCTTGCCACTGCCATATTGGAAGGTGATATGGGTCTTTTGCTGGAGCTTGTTGAACAGCTTATGCATGAAGGTAAAAGTGCTGATAAATGTCTAGAGAATCTTATGTATTATTTCCGTGATTTATTGATGATTAAGATGGTACCCGGGGCCGATCAACTGACGGAGCGAGTGCTTAATCCCGCCGAGTTTAAAGATATGGCCACCGCATTTTCCCGGGATCGTCTGTTTCAGATCGTAGATACACTTAATAAGTACCTGGGTGAAATGAAATATGCTACTCATCCGCAGACTTTGTTTGAAGTCGCGTTGATGAAGCTTTGTAGCTTGCAGCAAGATGAAAGTGAGACCGCATCAGCTGCTCCGTTAGGTGCGTTGCAGGCTGGATCAGGGGTAAATGCTCCTGCAGTCCACTCTGGCGAACTTGATCTGCTCAAGAGACAGATTACTGCGCTGGAGAAAAAGCTGGAACAGGCATTGCAGTCCGGTGGTATTTCCGGAGGTGGGCGAGATGGTGCCTCTTCTGCGAAATCGAATCCGACTCCAAGTTCTGCGCCTAGAATCTCTGCAACCTCCAAAATGCCTCCAAATGTTGATAAGTTTATTGCTGGTAAGGATAGTCCTGATTTTGCAGCTATCTACAAACAGTGGAGTCTTGTCTTGCAAGGGGTAAAAGAGGAGAAGGTAACGGTTCATGCGTGGTTTGTAGACGGAGAACCTGTATCTGTAATGGACGATGCTGTGCTTGTTGCATTTAAGAACACGATTCATCGTGATACAACGGAGAAGCCAGCAAACAGACAGGTCATCGAGAATGTGTTTGCAGCGCGTCTTGGTAAACCTTATAGACTGGTAACTATTATGCAGCGCGATTGGAACGAAGCCGCTCAGAAGTCAGTGGGACAGCCTAGCAAAGAAGAGTTGCGGCTAGAGCATGAACATGATACTGCAGATGCGAAATCTGAACCTTGGATTGATGAGGCTATCCAGCTTTTTGGAGAAGACCTTGTTGTCATAAAAGAGTAATGTAAGCATACTAGCGCAAATTGCGCATTCCAAAGGAGAGACGATGTATGAATAATATGAACCAAATGATGAAGCAAGTTAAGAAAATGCAGGAGCAAATGCTTAAAGCTCAAGAAGAACTAGGTGGCAAGGTTATTGAAGGCTCATCAGGTGGCGGTGTAGTTACAGTTCAAGTGAATGGTCACAAAAAGTTGCTTTCTATCCAAATCAAGCCAGAAGCTGTTGATCCGGAAGATGTTGAAATGCTACAGGATTTAGTAATCACTGCGGTTAATGATGCTTTGACTCAAGCTGAAGACCTTGCGAACAATGATATGGGTAAATTTACTGGTGGAATGAAGATCCCAGGCTTGTTCTAATTCACTCACTCCACTTTCGTCTAAAGGAGAATTATTAATTTGTATTATCCCGAACCGCTAGCCAAGCTGATCGATGCTTTTACGCGCTTGCCCGGGATTGGGCCGAAGACAGCCGCCCGGTTAGCTTTTCATGTGCTTAACATGAAAGAGGATGACGTCATCGATTTTGCTAAAGCGCTAGTAAGCGTCAAGCGTAATCTTCATTATTGCTCCGTCTGCTGTAATATTACGGATACGGACCCCTGTAAGATATGTCAGGACAAAACCAGAGATCCTTCAGTGATCTGTGTGATCCAAGACTCTAAAGATTTGGTGGCAATAGAACGCACCAAAGAGTTTAATGGGTATTATCATGTTCTTCAGGGTGCAATCTCACCTATGGAAGGTATAGGCCCTGATGATATTCGCTTGAAGGAATTATTGACTCGTCTGAGTGATGAAAGAGTAAGTGAGCTTATCATGGCGACCAATCCCAACATTGAGGGTGAGGCAACGGCGATGTATATTTCTCGTCTAGTTCGACCTTTTGAGATTAAAATCACCAGAATAGCCCATGGCTTGCCTGTTGGTGGCGATCTTGAATATGCCGACGAGGTTACCTTGTCCAAAGCGTTGGAAGGTCGTCGTGAGCTATTCTAGTAGCTCTAAAGTCGTGTTTTTCAAAAGGAGGCCCTTGGGCCTCCTTTTTTTGTTCTAAGTTTGTCCCTATCCCGATATGAATGAGAATAACGAGATGTAATTTTGCATCGAAATTATTCTAAGGAGGAATGGGTAATGGGATGGTGGAGCTCATTGTGGCGGGGGACAGACGAAGAACAGGTTAGAAAAGATACGGAGGGCTGGGAAACGTTACTGGAGGTTCGTAAGGCGCAATCGGAGTGGGAGAGAGCGTACCTAATGTTTGATGAAGCGTTGGGTCAAGATCAAATTGATTACGCTATTTATATTTTAGAGGCAGCAGAGCGCAAGTATCAGATACATCTCAAACATGCAAAGAGCATTGGATTAAATAGCAGTCAGATGTAGGCGCTAGTCAAAAGGAAATAGGAGGGATCAACATGCTAAGAATGTTAGCTATAGGAGTACTGGTCATATCGGTTGTGTTGTTAAGTGTAATTGTATTCCGGAAAAAACTTGGCTTTGGATGGCTTAGTCTGTTCGGAGTTCATTTGGTACTGGCTGCGCTCGCAATATATGTTGTCAATTTCTCGGGTTTGATCACACAAGTTCATATTCCATTAAATCCGGCAACCATAGGCGCAGTAACGGTTCTTGGTCTTCCGGGAGTGGTAATGTTAATAGGATTAAGAATAATTTTGTTTTAATGCTTGACGTAGGTTTGAAAAATATGATACATTAAGTCTCGCCCCTTTGGACAAGATGTTGATTAACAACTTGCTGAAACGGTAAGCGAAAAAAAGAAATTAAAAAAACGCTTGACGAAAACAAAGGTGCTGTGATATATTATAAAGGTCGCTGCTGACAAGCAACGACAACGAAAGATGAGACATTGATCTTTGAAAACTGAACAACGAGTGAGTAGGAAATCACGAGAGTGAAATCCAAAATTGATGAGTTTCACAGCGTATTTTACGCTTTTGAAATTTCATCGTGAGAATTAATTTTCTCGTCAGATGTTTCAAATTGAGCATATCGCTCTTTTCAATACTAATTGGAGAGTTTGATCCTGGCTCAGGACGAACGCTGGCGGCGTGCCTAATACATGCAAGTCGAGCGGAGTTACTTTGAAAGCTTGCTTTCAAAGT
>NZ_CAKMAB010000043.1:0-54796 GCF_924513355.1 Paenibacillus pseudetheri | reverse complement strand
TTCATGTGAAATACGGATTTAAGAAAAGCATGTCTCGTGTGAGCCGATGCCTGGACAACCAACCTATTGAGCGATTTTGGGGTACCTACAAGTCAGAAAGCTATTATCTTACAAAGTATGATGCCTATGAAGATGTCCTCAAAGAGGTTAGCAAATACATTCACTACTACAATAATTACCGCTACACAGAATGTTTGAATGGCTTGTCACCTAACGAATACCGACGAGCTGCATAACGAAGATACCTCAGCTCTGGTAATACGAGTTGAGGTATCTTAAAGAACTATTTTTGTTTTTTAGACTGTCCACTTGACAGGGAGCACTTCAGAGCCGCGGGCGTCCCTTTTTTGTCCAAATCGCAATTTGTATTCTTCTCTCAACAAAAGATACCGATATTAAATGATATGTTACAACTATTTCAAAAAATTCCATTCGATGAGGATGTGGAGTCATGCGTATTAATAATTCTAGTCCTAGCGTTTATCACATTAACCAACGCAACAATCTATCAAACAACAAAGCGTTGTTTAAATCAACGCTTCTCATACAAACAGTTGAAAAAAAAGAAGACGAAGAAAAGAAGGACAAATCGGTAGAAAAAAAGGGGCAACTGGTTACAGCAAGGGAAGGCGCTTATATTAGACAGTATCTTGTTAATTCAGACGGATCAAAAGTTCTATTGAGTGAAACAAAACAAGCTGAGGACGAAGCTACAAGCACAGAAAACTATTCGCGGTTACTTTCCAACTCTAATAAGAATCAGAATATTGACGACGGAATGAGTAATAATTCAAAGGAAATAGTAAGTCTGTTAAATCAACAAATAGGTAATATAAACCATTAAAAGAAGAGCTGATTAGTAATTATAAGGAATAAGTTTTTTGGTTTAATGAAAATAAATGGCATTCCTTAGTTTTTTCTGGGAGGGTCCTTTTTTGTGTTGTGCATTTAATTCCACTTTGTATGCAGAACAGAATCCTGAATATATCTTGTTACCGCACTTCATACTTCGTTAAGTAGCCATTTGGAGAGTTTTCTCAAGATCTTTATCATTTAAAATCTTTATAAAAATACTGATCTTCCCTGGATCAGTATTTTTCATTGCGGAGGGTAGATTTATCGGGAATAGGTACAAGTTCTTGTCATCCGACAATATTGTCATTTGCCTTCTGTAAGAGGACAAGAACATGATCCTATAGCCACGAGCCTTGATTTGGTAAAGTTAAACCATTCCTATAGGCACTGAATATTTGCTAAATGACCTTAGGAAATAAGCTCCAAAACACAGTCAGGAGAAAATAGCAACGGGTGAAGCTGCCGAAGATCAAGAAGGAGGCGCACTATTTACACACACTCAATGACCCGACGACTGGCCTTCACCTTGCCAACATCATGAGCATATTCGCGAAAAGGCAATTGAGAAAAAAGTAAGAATAAGGGACATCAGAAGCATTAAAGACCATTAGAAAAGAAAAAAAGAGCAATCTTCAAAAAAAATAGACTCTATTATGACTGTGTAGAGTGACTATATGTGATAAAGCTCTAGCTGGGGATTATACATCCCATAGAATTGAATATCATTTGTGGTTATTTTTTTACAAAAAAACGCCTGTTAAAGAACATAAATAACGAAAATCAGCCTCAGTTTGATTGCATTCGATCTGAGGTTGATTTTCGTATGGCACAAAAGTACGTACTTTAAAGTGTGCACTTACTTTAAGGGAAGGGAACTTGGTGCTAACACAGATCCAATCTACGGAAAAACGGAATAGCCTGAATCCTCTGTCCAGCATGAAACAACTGAACCTTACGAATTATTTCAATATGCTTTTCTGGAATAATCCAGAATATCTGTTTATTGGTGAGGCACCTGGCAAAGACGGCTGCGTCCTAACCGGTGTCAAGTTTTCGTCAGAACGGTCTGCGATCGTTATTTGGGGTTCGGTCGAGACTTTAAGCTGCCCAGCCCATAGGTGATGTGGACTGTGTTTCCGCTACACCCCTTTGGAGAACTGAACTCCTAAGTGAGAGGAAGTGGATTGGAGAAAGGGATATTATACAATCCCGGCACGAAATTCCACGCTGTAGCCGGCTCCTCATCGCATCAGATTGTTTTACTTTCGGATGAAATCTTGCTAAAACATTTAAGGTCGGATGTCGTTTTGTTTACTTCTCCTAATGAAAAGGATCATGTTGTTGATGCTTTTCATTAGGAGAATATTGAATGCTGTATATAAAAATAGCTACAAAGATGTTTCTATGCATATTCGTGAGATGTGTCGACATAAGGAATCCATTCTTTTGTATTCTAACAAATCCGAGATGTCGGAGTGTTTGCTCCTGTCTTCGGGAGACAGCATTCCGCATTTGCCGGGGGTGAACCGATTGAACATGGAATTAAAAAACGAAGAGAACAGCCTGATACGGAATCATTAAGATGCGGGTACGGGACCATTTCATGCCAGGCGATACAGCTACGTGGGCGGATGTGGTGACGGTACTGCTGAGAATGTTGAATCTTAGGGAGTTGAATCGATTATGAAAGCTTTAATTATGAAGTATGTCTTTATTCTCACAAACGATTACTGACTTTTGGCGGACGCAATTTTTGAACGGAGACATCCTCTATACCGATGAAGTCTTTACTGTCGCCATCAACCCGAACCTGGATAAAGACAGGCGGGTTATGGTCCGGGAAACCACCGATTGCCGGGTTATGGCGGTCCTGATGCATGTTGATGGCCGATAAGGTAGGCCTTTATCAACGACAAGACCTGACTGAGAAGATCATTCGCCGAAAATTGAATGAAGCGAGAGTCACTCTGCATGGCGGAGATTATCTTTTTTATTTTTCAGAAGCCGATAAGAACGTCTTGCTGCAAGAAAACCTGAAAGGAGACTTGCACAGGTTAACCGAGCTAGATGAGGCGGCTTTCTCCGAGTTCGAATCCTGGCATATATGGAAGCTGAATTATTCCAAATTGTCATTGCGTACCTTTTCCCGTTCCTTTAAATATAGTAGCTCAAATCGATCATCATTTTGTTTATATAGTTCCGTGTCTGTGAGGCTAAAAGCAATAAGTAAGTCAATGATGTACCTGCGATATGCTTCGCCTTTGCCGTAACAAAATTTCACATCTTTTTCATGACCGTCAATCAAAAAGTATTTAAGGTCTTCGAAATTGTCCAGGCGCTTCTTAAAAAGATCGGTGAGCTCCTTCATTATTTTCTCGGTACGGATATGCGTATGTAATAGAAGAACGGAAGCCGCATTCCACCTTTTTATAAGCACGATTTATTTCGTCGTGTTATCAAATGATGAAAGGAGTAAAAAGTGCATTCTGGCGGGCTAATTGTCATTCAAACATGGCTTACAACGGAAGCGAAAGAATCTCCTGAATTCGGTAACAGTTTGCTTATCTCATTTTCAAATCTTGGAATTACGTTGTGAGCTTCCATTGGTGATTGGTTTATCTCTCAATGGGGGATACATCAGCTCATATGGAGTGGAATCATGATTAAAATTAAAGTTTTTAGTTCAAGATCCACATAAGACCCTTTTTTGAAGCCCAACAGGCGCTATTATATCGGCAGCCTGTTGGGCTAGATGTATTGTCAAGCCAAGTGTGGGAGCGGACCTCCTTGGGGCGCTGTTTTATCGATTTACCCACTCACCCATGGGCCGTTTTCTATTCTCTCAACAGTCGTGTTTGTGGAATACACTTGTGCAGAGTATCTGTTTTGAAAAACTATAAGTGATTCCTTTTTAAGGTTAATGTAAGGTTCCTTTAAAACTCGTGTAAAGTAAGAGCTTTATACTAGTCTTTGTACATACTCGAAGATCTACGATCATGATTAGGAACTTATCATTAGGAGGAGCAACATGAATAAACTTAAACATTGGAATACTAAACTACAGAAGTGTATGATTGCCGGCAGTCTTGTTGTCGCATTAAGTACAGGCCCTGTTTTCGGGACGGGGATAGCGATGGCTGCGAAACCAACGATTCAGAACGATTCGTTGCTAGAAGCCGATGCGGCTGTTCATCAGCTTGCACGCTATCAAGTAGACGCAAGGCTTGATGAGAAGAAGATGACGATTCACGGTACAGAAACTGTGACCTATCGAAACAACACGAAGGATATACTGGACAATATTGTATTTCACACTTTTGCAGATGCAAACCGTTCAAAGGAAACACAGTCGGGTATGTTCGAAAATTCAAATGAACGAATGGCAAAGGAAAATCCGGATAAGAAACCTGAAGATTTCTTGGGCGGCATTGACATTAACAATGTGAAGTCGTTAGGTCAACCCTTGAAGTTCGATAATACGAATCAGTCACTTAAGGTTGCATTGGGACAAGCATTGCAGCCCGGGCAATCTATCACACTGGAACTTGAATTCGACGTAAAAATTCCTTATGGCTCACAGCGGTTGTCCCATTACAAGAATATCATCAATGGCGCTCATTGGTTCCCAGTGCTTTCAGTCTATAATCCTGCAGATCATACGTGGGACAAAACTCCTTACAGCACTACATTTGAATCCGATTATTATGATTCTGCGGATTATCAGGTAACCATGAATGTACCCGCCGATTACCAGATCTCCATGCCTGGAACACTGACCGTACAGGATGCCGAAGCAGGCCGCAAGATGGTAACGGCCACTGCGAATAATACGAGAGAATTTGTCTTCTTCACGAGTCCGGATTTTAAAGTAGAAAGTGTTACACGAGATGGTCTAACCATACAATACTATTACTTTGATAATCAGAAAGACAAAAAACAGATTATCGATCAATATATTGATCAAGCGTTTAAAGTCATTAACTTCTTCAGCGAAAAATATGGTAAATATCCTTATCCGGAGTTCAGAATTGTTGAATCGTACGTTGAAGGGATCGCTGTTGAATTTTCACGAATGATTCAGATGGGCATGATCGAGGGTCAGCCAGATATTTCAAACCATTCAGCATTTGTCCATGAAATTGCGCATCAATGGTTCCACGCATTAATTGGAAATAATTCCGAGAAGGAATCATTTCTAGATGAAGGATTTGCTGATTTCTCTATGGTTTATTTCTATGAGAAACAAGGAAATCCGTTAAATGGATTCAAGGTGATTCAATTCGATGAAGTATCGTTGGATAGTCCGCTTGATGCGACCAATGATAAGGTTGGGGATTCTCCCGACGCCATTTTTTATAAAAAAGGCCGTCAAGCCATCTATGAGTTGTATCGTACGCTTGGCGAAGAGAAGTTTGATGAGTTGATGCAGACATATTTTGACCAGTATGTATACAAAAATGCGACGATCGAAGGACTGCTTCAGGTTGTTGAGAACAAAGCGGGCAAAAAGGTCAGAGATGATTGGGAAGCGGATTTACGCCAGCCTAATTATTCTTTGAAGTCTGAATATCGTCTAACAGCGGACGAGGAAGCCGCTTATATGTACGAGCAATTTAAATCAATATACCATTCGGTGTTTGTGCAGTTTCCAGAGGTTCCGTCTGAAACGATGAGCCGAATTATCGATAAAACGTTGCAGGGCGAGCCGCTAACGATTATCTTGAGCGACCGTTTGACATCGGACAAAGCAACAAAACAACAGGATCAACTGCTCAACCAGTTTCAAGGCTTCTTCCAAATAGCAGGAATAAAGCCAACGATTATAACGGAACGTCAAGTATTAAAAAACAAGCTTAAGAAGGAGCTAGGGGACAGTAATATCATTGTCATCGGCAAGCCGGATGCGAATGGGTTTGTACAAGCCTTGAAGTCCGGCATCATCAAGCGTGCTGATACAGTCGGTTTTAAATGGCAGCAAATCATGAATAAGTCTAATCAATCCGGAGCCTACATTATAAAACATCCGTATAACCAGAATCGTCTCATGTTGCATTATTTTTGGACAGGGGACCAAATGAGTGATCAGACGGAAGATCCATTTATGGCTAAAGCAATGGAATCATTGAATTTTTCAAACCATTTCTATCAATATTATGTTCTGAATAACGCAGGTAAGAGCAGCAGCGAAAAAAAGATCGAAAACCCGTATGCGAAACTATTTGCAGAATAATAAATCACAGGGCAGTCTTAGTCCCGAGGGAGTTCCACGATCGTTGATTTTGGAGAATTATATTTTTTTAACATACTAAGGATACAAACTTTTAAACGGGTGTACTTGTCTTATACCGTTCTTAGAATTTGCTAATATACTATATCAACCCCAGAAAAGAAGTGATATAGTTGACAAACAGTGATGTACGTCTTGCTCTATGGTCAGGTAACAATGGCAGCCAAAACGTAGTTTTCAAAGATTTTAACGGAGGATACATTTTTATCTTTGACTGTGCAGAGGAAGTATTGAAAATGGTAAACGAGTATCTCCTGCAATACTTTGTCTTTGATTTGAACGGATAAAACCTTGCCCTGTAGACCATGGCGAGCGGTAAAACTGTGAAGCCCGGATATTTTTATTAAGGTTATTTCGAGCTGGTGAGCTCACCGCCATTTATGTACCAACTCGAGATGATGAAGCGCTTGACGATCTCGTCCGAACCCGCTCATTACCGTTAGCGTCGCTGGGAAAAAAAATATCGGAATTGGCTAGATACAATTAAGTACGACAAACAAACCGCACACCAAGACATGTGGAAAGAGTATATTACGGCTATCTAAGGAAGAAGCAGCGTGACGTCTGCAACGACAAGAGAGGCCTAAAATCGTAGAAAGCCAGTAAAGGAACACAGTATCCTCTCATCAGCGTACTGCAATCTTTACGTGAATTTCTCTGGTACCGACTATTGTATCATTGAGCTTAAGGCAGTCTGTACACCGGAGATCAATATAGACCTCTCGTTGTAAGATGTCTCTCTGTTGTTAAGCGATGAAGTGAGCGGGGAGGGAAGTTAGTTGGCACAATTACATGCGGTGTCCGTAACGGAGCCGCTACCAGAGGATATATTCGAGCGTTTGCTCGTTTATCTTGATCCGCAGAAGCAGGCAAAAATCCGACGTTATTATCATTCTGCAGATGCGCTTCGGTCGATGGTGGCTGAACTGTTGGTACGAACTATGACTTGCAGCGGGTTGTCTCTGCTCAACGGGCAGTTGGAATTCCAATCGAACGAGTGGGGTAAACCGTACGTGGTGGGGATAGAGCATTATCATTATAACATTTCTCACGCGAGGGACTGGGTCGTTTGCGCAGTTGATTCCGAACCGGTTGGGGTGGATGTTGAGTATATCACTCCGATTGATTTGACGATAGCGGAGCGTTTTTTCTCACTTAATGAAGCGGATTATTTGGCGAGCCTACCGACGGTAGAGCAAATTGACCGATTTTTCGATTTCTGGACACTGAAAGAGAGCTATATCAAAGCGCAGGGCAAGGGACTATCGTGCACGCTAAATGCCTTTTCCTTTCGATTTGAGGAAAACAGCGAAATCAGATTGCAGACCACGCTTGATCATAAACGATGTTACTTTCGGCAATATCCGCTAGACCCGCGTTACAAACTGAGCCTGTGCCTGCATCGGAATGATTTTCCCGTCGAAGTAAAAGTGCTTTCTCTTCATGAACTCGTTCGCCAATTTCAGTTGTATTTGTAGCCGTCGGGTATATTTCAGGTGGTAAGACGGTGAACGTCTAATCCCGCACATATAGAAAACCGTCTTTTATTCATGAGTGAACTGTAACCCGAAAGATAGACACTTAATAAAAGTGCCCGTCTTTCGGGTTTTTGTGTTTTAATAATCATACTTAAGTGAAAGAGGTAACCATAGGTACAAGTTCTTGTCTTCTAACGGAACAAGTTCTTGTCCTCCGATGTCGGTGGACAAGAACATAGTCCCATAAGAGCCCGCGCCCAGCGCGGGTTTTCTGTTTTAAGGGACCAATTTGATGATTATCTAAATATGACGCTATGTTTAATCCTTGGACCTGAAATTACATAAGTGTTACTTCAAATGATGAACAGCTCTCTTTTTGCAGAATTCACAGCAATAAAGTTTAATCTTATCTAAAAACCTCTTCCATACGATAAGTTAATCTATGTGCACTTGGACAACCAGCTTTAACAAATTTGTCGAGTACCTTTAGTATCTTTATTAGTGATTGAAGACAAGCAGGATTATAGCGGAAGATAACACGATATTCTGCCAGATAACGCTCTACGAGTTTGACAAGTAGGTTCGATCCCATCGACTCAAATTGATATCTGCCATTTTGACCAGCATGTATTGTGCGAACTATACGCACGAAAACTTCAACCGGATCCACTGGTATTAAGAACTCTAGCGTTTGAAGCAAGTTGTGAGTGACCGCAGGAATAGAGAAATCAGCCAATTTATCTAGCACTTTATCTGCTTCAGCAAAGAAAACTTTTATATTATTAAAATCAGAAGGAACAGCATCTGAGTTTTCTGCATCAAGTTTTTTATCGTGAGCACCTGAGGAAAAGTATTTTCGCCAACTGTCGGAGAAGGATTCATTCAGTGCCCCGGATTCACCATGTATTCAAGATTGGATTTTTCTCGATCACTCCATGGGTCAATTTGTGGCCCACTACATCCAAATCACCGGAAAGCAGAGTAAAGATAGACCCATTTCCATCGCCGAAAACAATTTGAGTTCCATTCCAGAAGGCGTTGTTATAGGAAGTGTTGTAATGGACCGTGGAGCGGATCTGTAGCCCGTCGTTGTCCAGACTGTTGTGGCCAAAATGCTGGAGATAGTAGTCATAGGTTCTCTCAGCATTATAAAGCGTTATTAAAAATTTAGTAGCCGAAATATGGTACCCCTATCCGAAATTCGAGCCATATATAACAGAGATTTTATAGTTTATAATGTAATTCATAAAATCCATTTAATTACATTAAAGATTTTAGTTTGCAATAAAAAGCATTATACTTCATTTTATTCGCTTTACGGGAGTAAACTGAAGAGATGGGTAAAAATACAGCCGAGATAGCCGCGAAATATGGATTCGTTGATATAAACTATAAGTTGTATTATGGGTTAAGGACGTTTAATGCAGACGGTTATGCAGCACTTATCATCATTATATAACGTTGGGAGAAACGCAGCTTACATTACTTAAAAATGGATTAAAGGATGTCATTAAATGTTTTGTAGATGAAATTAATATTTATGATGCTAATAGTTTACAACTTGCACGAAAAACTTAGAAATGATTAATGCAACTCACTTCTTTCGGGGTTCATTGATGGAGGGAACACGCTCTCCTTCACTGAAATCATTGCTATACGAGAACTTAATAGATCGCCTTGCATGCTCTTTTACAAATAAAAATTATATATAGGATAGGTGAATAAAATGATTGATTTATTACAGTTACAAAAAAGAGTTTATCAGAATAAAATTGCGAAAGGATTTAATGTTACTGATATTTTTCAAGAATTTTGTTTTATATATGGTGAATTATCAGAAGCCTGCGAAGCTTATCTGAAAAAGAAAGACGATTTGGGTGAAGAATTGGCTGATGTTGCACTCTACTTAATAGGACTTTCGGAACTTCTAGGAATTAACTTGGAAGAAGAGATAATGCATAAAATGGAAAAAAACGAAAAAAGAAAATACGATAATAAAGATGGTGTTCTTACAAAAGTAAAAGAATAATATAAAGAATTTCACACAACACGAATTTAAGCAGCCGATCTATCTTTTTTTGATACTGGTTATGAGTAAAACAGTACAGAGCCAGTCGATAGCAAAGCGTTATCCCTTTCTATTTCATCCAATAATAAGAACCTAAGTTATTTATGTAAGCAAGTTTGTGTCACCAGACAATTCAGTGTGCGACAATGTAAGAGGACAAGAACATGATCCTATTGCCACGAGCCTTGATTTGGTAAAGTTAAACCATTCTATAGGCACTGAATATTTGCTAAATGACCTTAGGAAATAAGCGATCCGACGACTGGCCTTCACCTTGCCAAAATCCATAAGCAGTTGGCGGATAGCGACCATTTCATATTTCTCGTTGAGCATCATCTGGACGTGATCAAAACTGCCGACCTGTTATTAGTTTCAGAGAACAAAAACTTGTATCCTTAGCCGATTTTTTCGGGATCGGCAGACTGTTAAACTCCCATGAAAATTAACTCTACAATCACAGTAAAAGACAACAGTAAAGAATACGCAACACATACATTTTTTTTGGAAGATTGTGCACTTTAATTTTCGAATAGTTGAGATCAGATTTATTAATAACTTCGAGGGTGTAGGAGTGTCAGAAAGTTTACCTATTGGATTTGAAATGTTTCATACATCTATTAGTCTATTAGTCTATTAGTAACATCTGAAATGCGAAATAAGCTAATCTTTCCGATAAATTGTAGGATAATTCACGATGAACCGCATCATAAAGAGTGTGAAGTCGCTGAACTAACGAGGAAAGATAGTTGAATATCATGAGGGCTGCCGCTAAAAGGGCAGGTAAACCAAGAGTTTTCCAAGAGTTCTAGAAGGCAAATCTGGAATTAGTCAATACGATGAAGGGATAATGAACAAAGGAAAAAAATCCAATTATAAGAACCGCAATTACAATATGTAGTCGCGGTTCTTATTTTAAATAAACGGACATTTGAAAAATCGTAGAGAGAGAAGAACTTATATTTAAGTTGATTAATGAAATCATCATAAGATGTAAAACCACAGTTTTTTTATGCCCCCCAATAGTTATATGTGGAAGTAAAGACTGGCATATAGCCTGTATAAGGAACTGGAGCGACTCAGTAAAATCGTCCATCCTTAAAGCCCGATCTCAGAATGTTCATCACTCTCATGTTGCGCACTGAGGAGAAAATAAGCAGATTCTTGCGAATTGCCCCTTTGACGCGAGCTCCTTATCTGGTAAAGAAAGCATCCATATTACAGCCCTCAACGATTTCCCCCCAGAACAAACCGCTGACACAGTTTTGGGGTGAGTGCTTTGGCAACGGACCGACTGAACATCTGATTAATCAAAGTAAGGATAAGTCACTTCTCGGCATTCTACTCGATTGTAATCAAGCTACTGATCTACAGGGATACAGTTCCCAAATCATACCCGCAGCTACTTAGTGGTCCAAATTCCTAGTCATTTTCAACCTCTCATAGAGGAATATTTTGAGCAAGAGAATGGAGAAGAGGAAGCTATGTTTTCATGGACAAACGAAGGACAAGATGAGAATATAACCATTAACCTGCATTTGACTGGTTTATCAATTGATAATAACGATAAAAAAATTCAGATGTAATTACTTTAAATATAGAGAAAAAAAGAGAATGTGCCGAACGATTGTTACTTAGCCATTATCCTGAAGCATTAATAGATTTAATATACTATAAAACAAAACATGCATTCTTTAATGGATTGGACAGACACACCCAATTTGCGTAGCAGCAGAATGTGTGCCAGTTGGTAGACTCTTGATCCATGCCGTATATCCGATATAGATTATTGTCTGTATAAGCAGGCTCTAGAACACCTTTCTCTTCGAAATATCGAATTTGATGTACGGATACGTTCATCAATTTGGCTAATTCACTAATCGTAATTTCATGCTTCATCACGTTCACTCCTAAGATAATAGCTCGGAATATATCCAAGATATACCTTAGGTCAGACCTAAAGGTCAAGGCTATATCGATCGGCAAAACTTTATTTTTAGAATGAAACACAATGCAGGTTGACAAGATCAGACCACAATTGTACTATTTAAGTGCGACTACAGGTGTAGTCATAACTTGATTTTGGAGGGTTTAGGCATGACAAAAATACCACCCATCACGGATGCGGAGCTCGAGGTTATGCGCGTATTGTGGGCCAGTCCGAATTGTCCTTCCAGTGAGGTCGTCAAGCAATTGGCGGAACAAGTGGGGTGGAGCCCGAATACGACAAGGACGCTCCTGAACCGTCTAGTGCAGAAAGAAGCGGCGGGAACAACACAGGAAGAGGGTTCCAAACGGAACTTTTTGTTCTATCCACTCATCAGCGAACAAGAATATTTGAAGTCGGAGACCAAATCGTTCATGAAGAAACTGTATGGCGGCGCCTTGAAGCCCATGCTCGCTAATTTTTTGCAGGATAAAAAGCTGAACGAGAAAGAAATTGATGACTTGAAAGCTTTGTTTGACGAGAGTCGCAACAACGATGATCGATAAGAAAATTGATTAAAGGTAGAACCATTCAGCCTAACGTCGAACCGCCGCGTAAATCGCGGTTTTTTTATTAGTATAATTTCACAAAATTACCCAGCATACTATTATCAGACGATGTAACACCCCCTAAAGAAATACGAATCTATGTGAAGACCGGCATCGCCGATTTAATCTTCCACGACCTTGGACTGCTTCCAACGCCAGGTACACCGAAACCGGAACCTTGGGGTGGAAAAGTAACTAGTCTCAAAGCGCTGTCCAGCCTCAATCCGGTTTATGTCATCCTGTTGGCGGACAATAATCAGAACGTGCTAGAGCAGAGTAACATTTGGAGCAGTATGCAAGCCTTCAAATCCGGGAAGGTGTACCGGATGACGAGCAGACAGAATTGCAACGAAGCATTTTTGCCTTAGGCAAAAAGAAGCTGCTCGAGCAGATCCAGCCAGATCCTACAACAGCAATAACGAATCCGTCGTACGATCAAACTGCTCTCCGGAGGAGTTTTTTTTATTTCAGGGATACTCGAAAAAGGGTCCGATAAAATAGTGTTGACAATTTAAGACTACAACTGTAGTATTGATTTATAACTACACGTGTAGTTTTACAAAAAGGATCACAGGAAGGAGTTTTTCACATGAAAGCAGCATCAAAATTAGCCATCGCAACCCTCAGCAGTGTTCTACTATTGGGTTCATCGATGAACCTTGTGGTAGACGCGGCTTCTTCCAAGCCAACCCAGAAGTCGACGGCTAAAAAAGCAGCCGACCAAGCTCCAACGGCAGCGGAAAAAAAGGTGGTTGACGCAGAAATTAAGAGAGTGAAGGATTTGACCGCCAAGACAGGAGATACCTACGTCATGTATTATAAGTACAAGGCACTCAACAGCGGACTTGATCTTAACTACTGGGGGCTGACGAAGGAATACACTTCCTTTGCTGAATATCTCCAGAAAGCATCAACCTTAAAAGGCGTTGTCTTGCAAAAGCCCTCCAACCTGCCAGAAGGTTACACTTTCTCCAAAGCGAGAATCGGAGGACCCTTGGGAGGCAAGTTCATCGATGATTTAAGAGCCGAAGGGAAGAAGAGCGGCAAACCGGTCTTCACGAAAAAAATGGACTGGAAGGAAGCAGACGATATTCGCCTGGAATACACGAACGGGGAAGATACGCTTGCGATTACGAAGTTTGTGGTGGATGCGAAGGAAGGGAAGAAGAAAGGTTATTTTGACGATAACCTTCCGGCAAACATTTTCCCGAAATATATTTATTGGCAAGATGGCGGCAAATTCGCATACAGCCTTTCAACTTCATCCGATATCACCCGAGAACAGAAAATTGAAATTCTTAAAGCAGCGGTCAAGAAGTGATAGGTTGCCTCGAGCATGCGCAGCAGTTCGCCCATCCTATGCATTCTGCGCAAGGTAGATTTGGAGGTTGTATATATGAACCGAATACCATCCATAACGGATGCAGAGCTCGAAATTGTACGGGTATTGTGGCTAAATCCAGGTTGCTATTCTAGTGAAGTTGTTCAACAAATGAGGGATCGAATGGGCTGGAGCTCGAATACGACCCGAACGCTTCTTAGCCGACTGGTGCAAAAGGATGCGGCGGGCGTGAAGCTGGAGCAGAGTTCGAGGCGTATGCAATTATTTTATCCTCGGTTCAGCGAGCAAGAATATCAGCGTTCCGAGACTACTTCCTTCATGGAGAAGATGTATGGTGGTTCCATTATGCCGATGTTGGCTAATTTTCTCCAAGATAAGATGCTGAATTCGCAGGAAATTGAGGATTTGAAGACGTTATTCGACAATAACGGCAGAATTGGGGAACTAGAAAAGAGAGAATCCGAATGAGTCCAAGCTTATACGAAACTGTTGTGTCATTTTTCGGCTGGGTGATCCAGGGATCGTTCATGGCAGGCATTCTGGTCATGCTGATCTTGATTCTGCAATTCTTATTCCAAAACAAACTGGAAGCCAGATGGAAATATTTGCTCTGGATACCCGTGGCGATCCGCTTGCTACTTCCTTGGGCACCAGAGTCTTCTCTTAGCCTTTATAATGTATTGTCTCTGGAATCCTTCATGCCTGGCATTCACCAGCAAATGCAAGATCCATCGATAAGTGCAAGCGAGACAGGAGAACAAGTAAAGGGTTCTGTGGCGGAGAAACATGGAATTGTCGTTGGGATAACGGAATTAACCGCACCCATGGATACATCGGGAAGCAAGCCGGAGAGCCATTTCTGGTGGAATGAAATTACATCGATGGGCTTTGTTCCAGTCTTGGTACTGATCTGGCTTACAGGTGTACTGCTTCTCGTCGCGAAAACCATATACGATCAGCTGCGATTGAAACATGCTCTGCGCGCTGGTAGCCGTATAGAAACGCCTTTGTTATTGGCCTTGTTCCATGAGACACGGCAGCAGCTCGGCGTGAAGCGCAAAGTTGAATTTGTTTCCAGCGAGCGTATTCCCGGTCCGGCCGTCGTTGGGTTTTGTAAGCCGACAGTCGTCATCTCTCCACGTCTACTGATGTCGCTGCACGAAGGACAGCTTCAGTATATCTTGGCGCATGAATTCGCTCATGTCCGTCGCTGGGATGTAGCCGTGAATTGGATCATGCACTTGATTCTGATTCTCCATTGGTTCAACCCACTAGTATGGCTTGCAGTGAACAGAGCGCGACAAGATCAAGAGATGGCCTGTGATGCCTTCGTGCTGGATCGGATGAGACCACAGCAAAATAATGCGTATGGGCAGACGATCATCCAAGTGTTGGAACATTTCTCGGGAGACCATCGCCTGCCGGGACTTGCCGGCCTATCTGCGACACATAAACAAATGAAAAGGAGACTTATCATGATCAAACAATTCAATAAAAAATCATATCGCCTTTCTATCTTAGGGATGACAATCATTCTCGCGCTTGGCAGCGTGACGCTGGTCAATGCCAAGGAAAATGATGATGGGAACGCAACGATAGCTGTTTCGGTACAATCAGAAGCTGGGGATCGTCAATTAGATATCACCTATCCTGAGGAATTCAATGGGTCTAAGGTAGACCGTGCGTTGTATAAGCAAGAAATGGATAAAATGAATAAACTAGCGGCGGATGCAGCTAAGGCACTTCCTGCAGAGGATAAAAAATATATCGACGATGAAATCAATCGCGTGAAGGAATTGGTTAAAGAGACGGGTGACACATATGTCATCTATCATAAATATAAAGCGTTGAACAGCGGACTTAATCTTAGCTATTGGGGGCTGACGAAGGAATATGCTTCCTTTGATGAATATCTTCAGAAAGCAGCAACCTTAAGAGGCACTGTCTTGCAAGAGCCTTCCAACCTGCCAGAAGGCTACACTTTCTCCAAAGCGAGAATCGGAGGACCCTTGGGTGGTAAGTTCATCGATGATTTGAGAGCTGAAGGGAAGAAGAGCGGCAAGCCGGTCTTCACGAAAAAAATGGACTGGAAAGAAGCAGACGATATTCGCCTGGAATACACGAACGGGAAAGATACGCTTGCGATTACGAAGTATACTGTGGACGCTGATGGAAGCAAGAATAATGGATTTTTTGACGATGATTTACCGGCAAATGTTTTCCCGAAATACGTTTTTTGGCAAGATGGTGGTAAATTTGGATATAGCATTTCAACCTCATCGGATCTATCACGACAAGAGAAGATTGGAATTCTGAAAGCTGCAATTAAAAAATAACATCTCAAGGCAGGCGCCCATATCGCCCTAGAAATAGGGTCGATATGGTTTTTTTATGTTGGAACAATTGATATAAGTGAATGATTATCTTAGGAAATTGCTTATCATATAAAACGGAGGTGAGTAATGGGCAGTGGACGGCAACACTGTGGTTTGCTTCGATGGATGAAGTTACGAAGTCCGGATATGTCGGTGGACAAGAACATAGTCCCATTGATTATCTTGAGCGACCGTTTGACATCGGACAAAGCAACAAAACAACAGGATCAACTGCTCAACCAGTTTCAAGGCTTCTTCCAAATAGCAGGAATAAAGCCAACGATTATAACGGAACGTCAAGTATTAAAAAACAAGCTTAAGAAGGAGCTAGGGGACAGTAATATCATTGTCATCGGCAAGCCGGATGCGAATGGGTTTGTACAAGCCTTGAAGTCCGGCATCATCAAGCGTGCTGATACAGTCGGTTTTAAATGGCAGCAAATCATGAATAAGTCTAATCAATCCGGAGCCTACATTATAAAACATCCGTATAACCAGAATCGTCTCATGTTGCATTATTTTTGGACAGGGGACCAAATGAGTGATCAGACGGAAGATCCATTTATGGCTAAAGCAATGGAATCATTGAATTTTTCAAACCATTTCTATCAATATTATGTTCTGAATAACGCAGGTAAGAGCAGCAGCGAAAAAAAGATCGAAAACCCGTATGCGAAACTATTTGCAGAATAATAAATCACAGGGCAGTCTTAGTCCCGAGGGAGTTCCACGATCGTTGATTTTGGAGAATTATATTTTTTTGTTAACATAATAAGGATTCTCAGGAAAATGTAAAACCGCACAGCAGGGGAAAATCTGAAAAACAAACTTTTAAACGGGTGTATTTGTCTTATACCGTTCTTTGAATTTGCTAATGTATTATATCAACTCTAGAAAAGGAGTGATATAGTTGGCAAACAGTGATGTACGTCTTGCTCTATGGTCAGATAACAATGGCAGCCAAAACGTAGCGAACTTGGGTAATTTCAAGAACACCGGTTAATTTGGGCTTGCTCAAAGTTATCCGGTGTTCTTTTTTTATATTTACGAGCTTTAAAATTGGAAAAAATTCCGTGACTTTTAATTGACCACTAAAATGATTGTTGCACTAAGATTGTTAAAGGGAGATTCGTACATATGAATAATGCGAAAGGTGATCAGAAATAATCGAAAAAATGGATCGAAATTACAAAAAAAAACAACCTTAATATATCTAGGAAAAAACATTTGCTACATTCACATTTGAGGAGAAATCGCACCATTCCTGCTATTTAGTCCTTAAGAACCCGCGCCCAGCGCGGTTTTTGTATTTTGAGGGACCAGTTCTTGTCCTTGCTCGGGACAAGAACTTGGTCCCATTGCCGATTTAATATTCATCTAATTTGTTTTGCTGATATCAAACAATGGGGTGATGATGGATAAGTTTTTTTGTAATTATGATACCACGTAGAATAACGGTTTTATAAACGGCCAATCGTAACAAAGGAACTATTACTCCATAAACTGGCTACAATGTGGCAAAAAAACAAATACCCTAGTGTATTATGCCTGTAAACATAAAATAATTATATGAATGAACGTAGCCCTGGAATGACATCATAAGGAAGTAGTATACATCTCATTTTCCAGAGGAGGATATCTTTTATGGCTCACCAGAAGAGAAGGAAGGAAGCTGCCTGGAAGTCACGAAAGCAAGAACAGCATCCCCATGGTAAAATCAAATCGCTTAAGGGATTGTCCAGCGAATATGAAGATAAGAATACTACTTTTTAAGAGAAAGACTGTCGGAGAAATTTGCCGGCAGTCTTTCTGCAATAGGACTATTATTACCTGTACAAGGGGCACGGAGATGTGGTGCAGATGGTAGTTACAAGAGGCAACTCAGCCTGTCGTTTTTTTACTCTAAGGATCTCTGCCGTTAGTTTTTATTGGCATTGATAGAAAAATGTGTTGGAAAAAGTAATTAGGGGACATACATAAATATATGAACAATAATAATAATGTAACAAATGACATTAACGCTATTCCCTCGCTTGTACCAATCCAAGCGTCAGATTGATCGCTATAACCTAGACATAGACGCACAGGCTATACTCGTCGCGTCTAGGCTATGGCAGCGGGAGCCAAGCTTGGATATGCCGTGGAGATTCATTTCTCTAGATTCGGTTTATCAACAGGGCGCTATCGTTTTTTGGCAGACCTTGAAGATAACGATGGAGAAGAGTTGCCTTCGCAATTAGCGGAGAGTCTAGGGGTTATACGCAGGAGCCATTTCACGGCGCTTTTTTGCTCCTTCCTCCGTCAAAATGACCGATCTCTGACGGACATCGTCAAGTCGAAACCATTTTATTTAATTCGTTTGATTGCATCAATAAAATTGATTCAAGTGCTGTCTTTATTGATGAAATTAAAAATGTTATAGAGAATGAAACAATTAGTAAAGCAAGGGCCATAGCTAACTTTTCTTCTAATTACGCTTCCACCACTGATAAGAGCACCTACTGTTTTACTCCAAATTGGAAAAGCTATAACACAGTTAAAGTAACTGGCCACCGTTTTTTTAACGTTAGAGAGAGACACTTGAATTTTTATAGTATTCAATAAGAACATCTTAGATTTTGAAACTCTATTTCTGAGAGTTTCTCATTTATTCTGTCGCTTCTGTATGCTCTAAGAAACAAGGCCTTAAAGGATTACGTAGATTCCTTTGTAAAAAAACATGACTAAACTCCAATCAAATTGCTGTAAGAACACTATTTAACGACTGTAAACAACCGTGATTAACCGGTTGTTTTTTTGCATTAGAAAGGGGAAATCGGCAATGGACCAAGTTCTTGTCCTCCGACAGGATAGCTGTAAGAGGACAAGAACATAGTCCTATTGAAATCCGCGCTGGGCACCGTTTTTTACAAGTTCTTGTCCTTTGCTCAG
This sequence comes from Paenibacillus pseudetheri, assembly GCF_924513355.1. Lineage (NCBI taxonomy): Bacteria > Bacillati > Bacillota > Bacilli > Caryophanales > Paenibacillaceae > Paenibacillus > Paenibacillus pseudetheri. The sequence continues at coordinate 35,928 of NZ_CAKMAB010000043.1, read as the reverse complement.
GACAAGAACTTGTACCGATTGCCGATAATGGACAAGAACTTGTTACTATTGCCGATTTGATAGGTGTCTATTTTGATTTACTAAATACAAAAAACTATATATCTGCAGGGAATAATGCGATGCCTGTCGGCACCTCTATATAGTCAAATGGTGGTAAAGAATGAGAATGGAAAGCTCTATGAGATCAAGCAAGATCATTAAGAGACATTGTTTCACGGTTGGCTGTGCTGTCATTCCTTTCTGGAGGAAGCGAAAGAAGGGATCATTATTGCCGGGAAATTTATGAATGAATTGTATGAGGAACATTAATGCCTGAATGAACAACACGCAAATCTAATCTGTCATTATTTGATGCTGAGCTATCACCTTTTTGGTTATTAGATGTATAATCAGGGTGAAAGCTCAGACAACATACGCCCCAGCCTAGGATAAGAGCTATAAGGCTGGTTTTTTTTATTTACACTAGTGATTCTGAGGGATAGTTTATAAAATTGGTGAAAAACGACATGTAAATTTGCAGTGCTAGGTGAAGCAGGTCCTAGATTTGTAAGAATGACAAAAAGATAAATTGTTGAGCTGAAAGGTGGGGAAAAGGTGGGAAAAGGAAAAAGAAAGAACTGGAGGTCCCTGGTGTTTTTCAGTGTATTGCTTATTTTTATTATTGCAGGATGTTCTACATCACAAGAGACTCATCAACTCGGGAGAGAGAAGGAGCAGGAATTTGATCAAGGAAGTGGAATGAAATTTTCCAGCCTTTCTGAACAAAAGATCGTGGACTTTGCTAAGCTCAGTAAGGTATGGGGAGTGGTGAAATACTATCATCCTAAGGTTGTATCTGGAGATGTAAATTGGGATTATGAGCTGTTTCGGGTGGTACCCTCGATTTTAGAAGAAAATTCAGATGTGAATTCAATTCTCTATGAGTGGGTTCATTCATTAGGCAGCGAGTCCATTTCTGGAGAGCTTGATGATCAACATCAATTTTCCGAAGATTCTATACAGCTCAGTCCATCTACAGATTGGTCCAAGGATGAAGAATATCTCGGAACGGACTTGAGTCTTGAATTATCGAAGCTTCTGGATTCTAATATTTCAGAACGAGAATATGCATATGTTAGTTTTAAGGAAAATTCAATCTTTCCGTCTATGGGAAATGAAAACCCTTACTCTAATATGAATTTCGATGATACAGGCTACAGGTTGCTAGGTTTATTCCGCTACTGGAATATTATTGAATATTACTATCCGTATAAAGATGTCATCGGAGAAGATTGGGATCGAGTGCTTCTGGAGTTTATCCCTAAAATGGTAAATGGATCGGATTATGACTCCTATTTCATGACCTTAGCAGAACTGACAACTAGAATACATGATTCTCATGCATATTTGGTGGGCAAAGATAGAGAGACGATTACTGATTATTTTGGAACGTATCGGCTTCCCGTAAACTTTATCGAAATTAACAATCAGATTGTTATAAATAAAGTAATTAACAAGTGTGGACTTGAGGTCGGAGACATTGTATTAAAAGTAGGCGACAAAAATATAGATGACTTATTAGAAGATAGAAGAAAATATATATCACAGTCGCGAGAAGACACGGCCAGTTTATTTTTTATTGATTTATTCCGAACTGAACAGAAGAATACGGACGTTACTGTAATTCGGCAGGGAAATAAGATAAACATTAGTGCAGTAGGCAATCAGCAAGACATTAATTTCCTGGTTGATACGAAATCACAAGCAATGGAGAGTGGAGAAATCTACTATATTAATGCTGGTCTTCTGAAAGATGGAGAGATTGATAAAATCATGAAAAAGTGGTGGAACACTAAAGGGCTAATTGTAGATCTTAGAAACTACCCTTCTAGCATACTTACTTATGAATTAGCCAAATATCTGATTGCTTCTGAAAAAGAGTTTGCCACAGTATCGGTCCCCAATCGTGCAATACCCGGTGAATTTTATTTCCTTGAGCCTATAGTTTCAGGGAAGCCCCAAGAAACAAATGCCGTTTATAAAGGGAAAGTAGTGATTCTAATCAATGAACATACTGCTAGTCAAGGCGAGTTTACAACGATGTCTCTTAGAAATACAGAAAACTCCATAGTTCTCGGTAGGCCGTCTGCTGGAACTGATGGTGATATACGTATCATTATGCTTCCAGGAAAAATAAAAACCGCTATAAGTGGACTCGGTATATTTAATCCAGATAAAAATCCAACGCAAAGAATAGGATTGCAGCCAGATATTCGTCTTGATCCTACCATTGAAGGGATTATGGAAGGCAGAGACGAGTATATTGAGAGAGCTGTTGAATTAATTAAAGGTGGTTATTAATTATGAAAGTGTATTTGGAATATAAATGAACATTTATACACTACCGGGGCCTGATTTTTTTAGGGAGGAATGATATGAAGACTAGACGGGTCATATTAATCAGCTTAATTGTTGCATGTCGGTGGACAAGAACATAGCACCATAACAGCCCGCGCCCAGCGCGGGTTTTCTGTTTTAAGGGATCAAGTTCTTGTCCTTTGCTCAGGACAAGAACTTGGTACTATTGCGATTTGATGACAATCTAATTGATTTTTAGCGCTTAAATACGAAGATTGTGAAGGGGGGGAACGAAACGAAGGACCTTGGAAAATGGACGTTCTTCTCTTTGAGCACCAGCCTGAATCTGTAAAATATACTCAATAAATCCATGAAAACAAAGAGCATGGTCCGATAATCGATTAGATATTCAATCGATTATCGGAATGAAAGCATAAGCAGAGGGGGAAATCAAAAGGGATCCTAGATGCAACTAGGCTATTATTTTTAAAAAAGATGGTACAGTCAAAAAAGATGAATTTCACATTGGAATCATCTTCAATGCAATTGTAAAATTTCTATATGAAGGAGAGTTCAATAAGGATGTAAAAAACACCTGTATTTTATGAGACTGATTTGTAAAATCGTCATATAACTCAGAAACTAATACAAATTCAATTTTCTCCACTTTGCGTTCGTTAAGATAATTCTGCATCTATTTGAATCTGTTCTCCTTATTCTGTTCATTGTATGTAATACATACATATTCACCTTTTGGAATGAGACTAACAATATATTCAGTGCTGAAGAGTAGATGTTCAGATTCATCCCCGTCCACAATCACTAAATATGCAGATGTAAAAGATTCTTCTCCATTATTTATAAAAGTCGGTACATCAACAAAATAACCACTTTCAAAAGCAAACTCCAGACCGGATTATAAAGTCTTTGTTTTCAATCAATCTGCTATTTATTTCGAAGTTCTCAACCTCTGATGGCGTAAAATAAGTTGTGTACCAAGATTTGGAGGCGGTGATCCAGATGTATAAATCGGGTATGGGAACCCGGGATGTGGCCCGTTTTATTGAAAGTATGTTTGGCAGCCACTACTCTCCCACGACCATCAGCAACATTACAGCTACGGTACTCGACGACATTCACCAGTGGTGAAGTCGTTTATTTCGCCATGGGTATCGACGAAGACGGTCACCGTCAGATCCTTGGCTTTTACGTAGGCGGTCAGGAAAGCGCAAACGGCTGGCGCGAGGTCTTGAAAGACCTCTACGACCGTGGGTCCAGGAAGTCTTGCTGGGAGTGTTTGATGGATTGCCAGGACTCGATGCAGCGTTCCGTGAAACCTATCCAAAGGCGGATGTGCAGCATTGTATCGTCCACAAGGTGCGTTCGACCTTCCCGAAAATTCGAGTTCAGCACAAAACGGAAGTCATTGAGGATCTGAAGACCATCTACACGGCTGCAGACCACGATCTGGCCCTGGCTGCGTTTGACACGGTGAAGACCAAATGGGGCAAGCTCTACCCCAAAGAAATGCGGTCTTGGGAAGAGCAGTTGCCGACGCTGCTGACCTTTTACAAGTATCCCGCGCTCATAAAAGAAGAGATCTACACGTCCAATCCGATTGAGCGAATGAATAAGGAAATCCGGAAGCGCCTGAAACCCATGAACAGCCTCACAAATATGGATGCGGCTGAAAAAATTATCTACCTCGACGTAATAGACTACAATGAACGTTTTAGCGAACGGGTCATTCGCGGCTTCGGTGATGTGGAGGTAAAAAAGAAACTAAATGAGATGTTTGAAGAGCGATATCCTGTGTAGAAAGTGCAAGAGAAATAGCTTGAATTCCCTTGTTCTTTGGGGTGGGGTTCCCCCGCCCCAAAGAACATCTGCACCCACTAACGAACACCCGAGAAGTTACACTCTGCTCTCTTACACAAACTTCTTGACGCTACCAATGAATATGCAACTAACGGCAATTGTCGCTGAAAATAAGCTGTTGGACCGAGAAAAGTTAGCGCATTATGCTCATGATTTAGGGTTTAAGGTAGTTAGTAAGGTGGCATCTGGGGAATGGCTTATTGATGAATGTGAGAAATATGAACCAGATATAATCAATTGCTGTACCATAAGCCAGGTGCAGGTCTTTTAAATATTCCCTTTCCCAGCATCCAGTAAGGAAAAAAGAAACAAGGATAATTAAAAGTATATTCGATTTGAATTTCATAACAAATTTCATGAAAGACCACAAACCTTCAAGAGAGTTCAACCATGGACCTATAGGATAATCTTAGAAATATTTTGACGTTGAAAAAAAGAGTCGTTTGCCCTGTGAAACTAAGTTATCTTTCCTATTTCTTTGATTTGTACCCTCTTATATTAGATTTTTACACTACAAGAAAGTGCTTTCATTGAATATGATGTAAATATCAATGGAATGATATGGGAAAAAAGGTGTGTCAATGGGTGACCCATATTTTTCAATTTTTACAATTGTGATTTATTTCACTTTTATTAAGGATGCTGAGCAGGACATTGATCTTAAAGGAAGGTGGGAATGCAGTGAATCAAGTACCCGCAAAAGATTTTATAATACCCGGAACCAGTGAAATCATTTTTCAAAATGAAAGATTATCTTTTGAAGATTTGAACGATTGTATACGAATGATTTCGCATGCTTTATTATGTGAAAAAAATTGTAATCCTGTAGGGATTTTTCTAGACAGAAGCCCGGTTCAAATTTTAGCGGCTATAGCAGCCTTGCAAATCAATGTTCCCTATGTGTATTTGGATCCTGCCTATCCTGAGGAAAGGATCAATTATATTCTTGAGGATTGCCAAGTAGATCTCATTATTACCGAGGAAAAGTATTGTAATAGATGTTCGGGACAAAAAATGATTGTTATTGAGAACCTGGCAGAATACAGCGAAAAAAAAGAAACCAATGAAGCTATTAGCTCAGAGATTGGCTTTATTCTATATACATCCGGTTCTACCGGAGTTCCAAAAGGAGTGGAAATTTACAGAAAATCTCTTCTTAATTTTATAGACGGAATGTCTGAGATTATTAACTTTTCACGAGGCAAGGCAATAGCCAGTTTTACGGTTGCAACGTTTGATATTTTTTTCCTGGAAAGTGTTTTATCTATTTGCAAAGGCTTGACGGTTATATTGGCAAATGAGAATGAACAGAAAAATCCTCGTCTTATGGCTAATTTAATTAAAAGCAGTAAACCGGATATGCTTCAATTTACCCCTTCCAGATTGCTGTTTTTATACAAATACGATCCTGACTTATTATGTTTGAGACATGTGAGCGAGATTCTAGTAGGAGGAGAAAAATTCCCTTTAAATTTACTGCAAGAACTTCAAAGAAAAACAAATGCCAAAATATATAACATGTATGGTCCAACTGAAACAACCATTTGGTCAACGGTAAGCGATCTAACGAATAGCGATCATATTCATATTGGTACACCCATCAAAAATACCGCTATCTACATTTTGGATGAAAATTTAAAAGAAGTGGGAGCCGGGGATATTGGAGAGATTTGTATTTCCGGAAACGGTTTGGCGAGAGGCTATATCCATAAGGATGAACAAACTGCGAGAGCGTTTGTGAATTTAAACGGCAACACCAGAATATACAGAACCGGAGATCGGGGGAGATATGTTGAGAATGGCAATATAGAGTTTCTTGGCAGAAGAGACCATCAGGTGAAGGTCCGAGGCCATCGCATAGAACTTGAAGAAATTGAAATAGCCATGTGCTCTTTTGAAAATATAAACCAGGCAGTTGTGATTTGCCTAAATCAACAGGAAGAAAGCCATTTGGTTGGATTATATCAATGTCAAAAGGAGATAGACGAAAACGATTTCATTAATGATCTGCAGCTTAGGCTTCCTCAATATATGATTCCCGGCAGAATGTTGAAGGTTTTGGACTTTCCTCACACCAGTAATGGGAAAATTGACCGAAAGGAGATTGTCAACAATTTTAAAACAAATGCTATTTCCAGCGTGATTAAAAGTACTTCGGATAATACATTTGAAAATAAAATCCTGGACGTTTTTAGAAATATAATGGGCGAAAATAAAAACAACGAATTAAATTTGCACAGTAGGCTTTTAGACCTGGGGATTGATTCTATTACCTTTGTCAGTATCATTGTTGCTTTTGAAGCCGAATTTGATATGGAATTCGAAGATGAAAAATTGGTTTTTAAAGCTTTCAATACGATTGAAGAGATAGCGGATTATCTTAAGCATAGACTCTCAATCATGCCAGTATAACGAATTCAAAACCGAATACTCAAATTAGGGGAATGCTTAATGTATAATCTGAAATCCGAAAAATGCGAAATTAAGATTAATTTTAAACATGATCTATACAGTAATTGTATTCAGGATATTTTTATTACCTATTTAGAGTGGAAAAATTATGATTACCGCAAAGTATTTGACCACACCTGGAGCTTTGGCATGAAAAGAACTGATGAATGGGGGATTGATCTTTATCGGACTGGCTTTAATCAGTTATTTGCTTCTCTATCTTATAATTTCGGCATTTATCTTGAATTCAACGACTGCTTTAGAGATTCGGGAAGGATCTTGGATATTATAAGCCACGAGCTTCAAGAAGGCAGAATGGTTGGTTTGGAAATCGATCCCTATTATTGTGAATGGCATAGAATCTACAAGAAATATCATGGCAGTCACTTTGTGCTGTTAACCGGATTATCCAGCGACGGTCTGATCTGCATTGATCCGTACATCAGTAAAACACCCGAGAGGATATCCTTTGAACTATTCTTTCAAAGCGCAACCCGTATCTTTTTAATCTCTGAAGATATAAGCGGAAAATACGAGTGGAAAGATAATATGAACAAAAATTTAACGGATCTGTTTGCAGGCAGTCATGGGTTGAGCGATTTTGAGCAAATGCGGAAGTTCTCGGATGATATTGATGAAGCCCGCATTAGATTTGAAGTTGAGAAATACGATAGCCTTGTATTTTACCCTATGTTATTAAGATTAAACAATGTTGCCGATGGCAGGAGATGTTACAGCAGGTACTTGGATTATTTAATGACCATTCAGCAGGATATAGATTTCCCTAAGTTTTCAGAGCCATTGATCAAAGCATCCAGGCTGTGGTCAGAGACAAGTGCTTTGATGCTGAAATACATTTTATCGAACTATAACGAAACGCTGGAGAAAAAACTAAAGGACAAAATTATGTATATTTCCGAGACGGAAGAGGCAACCGCAAATGAATTAATTCGTGAAATCAGATAATGGAGGGAGAAAGGATATGGATAACATGGCTACAAAAGCAGATGAACTATTCGATGTCTTATCGCAATATTTAATGCTTCCTGAAGGAAGTACTGAGGAGACCGCTTTTGATAAGGACAAACTGGATTCGTTTGATAAAATCAATCTCTTGATCATATTGGAGGAATACAGCGACAGGGAGATCTCGATCATAGACATTTTTGAGTGCGACAAGATTGGAGATTTATGTAAATTATGCTTATAGGAGAGAGAACGATGAATGTAGATCACTATAATCAAAATATGGCCAAATTAAACTTTTATCTGGAAAAATACAATGCCCGCCATTCTATTCTAAAAGGCACTCCGCTCATTATCTCTTTTCTGGTAACCAATAAATGCAACCTTCGGTGCAAACATTGTTTTTATCATGAAACAATTGACACAGGAAATGTAAAAGATGGATTGACGATTGATGAATACAGACAATTATCCTTAAGCATGGACAATTTTTTGACCGGCATATTTTGCGGCGGTGAACCGTTCCTGAGAGAAGACTTTCATGAGATCATACATATCTTCCAGAAAAACAATAAAATGATGTTGGCCGACTCCGCCAGCAATGGCCAGCTAACTCATAGAATCGTGTCTCAGGTTGAGAAGATTCTACAGGCTGCACCGAGACAATCTTATTCGCTGGGCATATCGCTGGATGGCTTCAAAGATACACACAATGAAATCAGAGGTGCAGGAACCTTTGAGAGGGCCCTTGAAACGTGGAATGCTTGCCAAACTTTAAAGAAATATTATCCGAATTTTGAACTCTATATATGCACGGCAATGAATACGATCAACGAGAATGAAATGAATGATTTTATCGATTGGGCGATGCTCCATCTGAAGCCGGATAAAATTTCTTTAATCAAAACGCGTCAAGATCCGAGAGCAGGAGAGGACATAAAGGCCATAGACTTGGATAACTACCTGTCATGCATAAAAACTTTAGAAAAATATACGCATCAACAGGAGCCTTCGATATTGGAAAAACCGCAATCGTATTTATTATCCTCCGTTAATAATTATATTTATGAAGGAGAACGCTGCGGGAACAAGCTTTTTACTTGCTATGCGGGCCTTCATGGCGGATTTATAGATTATAACGGAGATGTTGGAGTCTGCGAGGTGCTGCCTTCAATTGGAAATTTAAGAGATTACAATATGGATTTTCAGGAATTGTGGAATAACCGCGCAGCTAATGAACGGCGAAATGAGGTCAACTGTAATCAGCATTGTTTGCAGTGTACCCACGAGTCCGAAGGCTTATTGCCTTCTGTATATTTTTCTCCTAATTCTTTGAAATATGAGAGAGCCGAACGATAGTCGTCAAATATCCTTTTTAGGGGGGACGAAATTGAAGGTGGTCATTTTGGCGGCCAACACCGGGCAAGGTCACATATCCGTAATGAATTCAATATATTCCTATTTGGAAAATAAAGCATGTGATGTAAAGTTATTTCCACACTTTTATGAGCGGCTGATGCCCAGCAACAAAGTATTAAGCGACTTCTATAACTTATTACAAATGACCTCATCCGATTTATGCAAATTATTCACACAGATGTCGCTGTTGGAGAAACCGGATAAATTCAATGAGATGTACTCTTATTGGGTTGAACCCCTGAATCTTTTTTTTAGCAATCATCCTTGCGATGTAATCGTATCTACAACTCCGCTCATTAATAAATACATTATCCGGTATCTAAAAGAAACCAACAGCCGGCAGAAATTCTATATTATTGTCACCGATCCCTTCAGGCCGATGTACCCGGGATTTGCTGCGGAGGGAGCAGATCGCTATTTTTGTCCGAACGATGAAACGAAAGCTCTTCTTGAACAAGAAGGCATACCGGCTGCACACATCATTGTAAGCGGTTATCCCCTGCATAAGAAGTTTGATGTGAACGGCAAGGATACACCAGAGTTTGTTAAGCAGGACAATTTCTGCAAGGATAAACCAACCGTGCTTATCAATTGCGGAGCGCAGGGCTCCATGCATTACTTAAGCATTATTAGAAGTGTAGCTGAACAATTAAAGGATGAGGCTAACGTTATCGTGTTATGCGGTAATAATAAATCTCTCTATACGATTTGCAAGAATAAATACCCTAGGTGCAGCGTGTTGGAGTATGTCGATAATATTCAAGAGCTTTTGAGAATCAGCGATTTATGTATAACGAAAGCGGGAGCCAATACTTTCTACGAGTGTCTATATACAAACACACCCGTACTTATTGATGCTACGAATGGATTTCTGTATCAAGAGGAGGGGGTCGTCCATTTCCTCAAGGAAAACAACGTAGGTTTCATATTTGATGATCTGGAGGCGTTGGCGGCAAAATGTAAAGAAATGATCAGGCCGGATACGCTTCTTGCTTTGAAAGAGAATATTTCCAAACTGCAAATTACGAACGGAAGCATCAAAATAGCAGAGGCTGTTTCCGGGTCTAAGGTTTGTACACAAGAAGAACTTGGAGAAGGGTGTTGACCATGCCGATTATTGAAGCTAGACATATATCCAAAAAATTTGAGTTTTATAAAAAAGAGGAAGGCATTAAAAGTTCATTTAAAAATCTTTTCCATAGAGAAAAACTAACGAAAGATGCAGTAAAAGACCTATCATTTTCAGTGGAGGAAGGTGAAATCGTCGGGTTTCTTGGACCGAATGGCGCTGGAAAAACGACTACTCTCAAGCTTTTATCAGGAATAATCTATCCTACAAGCGGAGAAATGCGGGTCAACGGATACATCCCTTGGAAAAGGGAGACTTTATTTAAAAAGGAAATAGCGGTAGTGATGGCTCAAAAAAATCAGCTTTGGTGGGACCTGCCTGCCAATGAAAGTATATTGCTTAATAAGCATATCTATGAAATACCTGATGCCGAATATAAAAAAACATTAAGTGATCTGGTAGAAATATTCGGCGTAAAGGATTTATTATCTGTCCAAGTCCGCAGGCTTTCATTGGGGGAGAGAATGAAATTTGAGATTATTTCTTCCCTTATTCACAAGCCCAAAGTCATATTTCTTGATGAGCCTACTATAGGGCTTGATTTAATGGCGCAAAGAGATATGAGAAAATTCATTAAAGACTATAACAAACACTATAAATCTACTGTCATTCTTACAAGTCATTATATGCAGGATATTGAAGAGCTTTGCAGCAGAGCCATGATCATAAGCCAGGGTGAAAAAGTATATGACGGAGCGCTCAGCGATATCAAAAGGGACAACATTAAAATTTTATCATTCAGCGTAGATCACTTAAACTTTGACAGAGATGAACTCATACATTTCGGCAAGATTCGTAAAGAAGAAGAAGGAAGTGTCTCCCTTGAGGTTGTTCATAATCAGGTCAGGAACTGCTTGACGTATCTTTTAAACAAGTATGAGCTTACTGATTTTTCCGTAGAAGATCTGCCTATTGAGGATAAAATCTTGAAGCTGTACGAGGCAGGTGCCCAATGAAGCCAAAGTACTTATATATATCCACGACCTCTTTCATCAGTACGCTTGAATACAGACTGGATTTTGTGTTTGGATTGTTGTCCAAGTTTTTCCCTGCCATTATCCAGTTTTTTATGTGGACGGCGATATTTGCAAATTCACCCGATACAATCATTTTGCATTATACATACAATCAGATGATATTGTATACCGTGCTTTCCATTTTTGTGTCGAGCCTGGTATCTGTGGATGTTCAATATAGCATTTCTTCAGATATTAAAAATGGGATGCTGAGCAAATATCTTATATTGCCGGTAAATTATTTTTTCTATAAAGCCTTTCAATTCATTGGTTCCAAAATCTCGGATATGATTGTAATTGTTGTCGGAATGGGGATAGTGCTTGTTTACTTTAATGCAAACCAAATGATTGAAATGAACGTTATGCAGATCGTCAAATTTAGCGCAGTTGCTGTAATGGCTTTTGTTTTACAATATTTAATTTCATTTTTGTTTGCGAATATAGCCTTTTGGATTGGCGAATGTGGCGGCATTTTCACAGTGATAAACGTTATTTCGCTGATTATATCCGGAGCGATCTTTCCCTTGGATATTTTTGGCGACCGAGTAATTGCCATTTCTAGACTATTCCCTTTTTATTACATTACATATTTTCCTGCCAACGTGCTAATCGGTAAAATAAGCGGATCAGAGATTACAGCAGGGTTATCGATTATGGTGATGTGGGTTTTATGTCTGGGCATTTTTTGCAGTTTAGTCTGGAACTATGGAAAGAAAAAATATATTGCTGCCGGAGGGTGAACAATCCGATGCTTCGAGAATTTAAAAGGTATTTAGTTATTTACTGGATGTTTATAAAAAACAGCCTGATGAGCCAAATGGAGTATAGAGTTAATTTCATTATATCGGCATGTGTTCAGTTGGCGCATATGGGAATAAAGCTTACTTATGTCATTGTGCTTTACAATGTAGGGATAAACATCAACGGATTCACACCGGATGAGATGATGATTATGATTGGAACCTATAGTGCCTTATCGGGTGTATTCGTTTCATTTTTCCTCATTAATTTCGGCTCTCTTTCCAGCCATATTAAGAGCGGGGGCCTCGACACTTTAATAGTCAAACCCATTTCCCTGCAGTTTATGGTCACTCTGAGACATGTTGATCTGGCCTTTGCTGCAGTGTCATTAGTGGTAGGAGGAACGATGGTAGGGATTGGCTGGTACCGTGCAGATGTCGCCTTTACTTTTGTGAATCTTATAGGGTATATAGGGTTTACTTTATGGGGATTGTTTCTTACCTACAGTGTATTTCTTATTCCAAATATTATTTCGTTCTGGACGGTTTCTGCGAATGGCATAAGCCAATTTGTAAATCAGCTGTGGGATTTCAATAATATGCCGATGACCATTTATAACGGTGTTTTTAAAATTATTGGAACTTTTATAATCCCCGTTTTTTTAATCACAAATATAGGAGGGCTGTTTATATTAGATAAGCTAAGCCCGCTTATGATTGTCTGGAGTATTATAGCGCCTATCTTTTTCTTTATCCTGTGCAGGGTACTCTGGAATAAAGCAATGAAGCATTATGTAAGTGTAAGCGGTTAAGCTTCCAGGGAAGGGGAGTATGATCATGAAAATTCTATTACTCGATTACCGCAGGGATCTCGAAAAAGGAGAATTGCTTAAATTAATCAGCTTTGTTTCTGCCGATATTATCGGTTTTGAAGAAAGGGATCATAAAATTGCTTTGCAAGTACAAGATAACGGTGATTTGGAGCAAATAGAATTCAATTTCAACCAATTGATGGAAAAATATTGTAGTCCGAAAGAAAACGAGTACATTTATTTTCAACATAAGCATTCAAAAAATCAGAAGTATTATAATACTCATTCCATCTATGAATCTGACAGGATAGAGAGTTTTGAAAAAGGTCTAATTGGATTTAAAAAAGAAGCGGTTCATTTATTTAATTATTTTTCCTCTATTTTCAGGACCTTCGCCATTGAGGAACATGCGGAAGAGCGTATATATCCAACATTGCTACCGATGGAAGTCTATAAAAAGACGGGGTATTTAAAATCGTCACCCCAGTACTCTATGTTTTGCTGTGACGTCTTGGAAAGTATGGACTCGATCTCCGATTTAAATGAGCTGGCGGGTCACTCTGATGTTCACCATGTTTTATCTGAACCGGCTCTGGCCCTCTCGCCATCAGCCTGCTTTCATACCTATAAGGAGCTTGAGAATCAATCTTTGAAAACATCCCAAAGCTTAACGTTTACGCAAAAGGTATTCAGAAATGAAGGGAGATTTAACTGGAACGAATTTGGGAGATTAAGAGATTACCATGTCAGAGAAATCGTTTTTATTGGAGATGCGCAGTATGTACTAAACCAAAGAAACAGAATCATGGATAAAGTTGCATCCCTTATGCAGCAGTTGAATCTGTCGGGGCAAATCGCCGCCGCTTCGGATCCTTTTATTATTCCGGAAATGCAGTCCTATAAAAAAATACAACAGTTTGAAAAAAGTAAATATGAGCTTCGGCTCTCCACCTCAGAAGAAAACAGCCTGGCTTGTGCTTCTTTTAATTTACATGGCATCTCTTTCACCAAAGCATTTCATATTGAAGTGGAAAACTGCTCCAGAACAGTAACTGGATGCATTGGCTTTGGGATTGAAAGATGGGTTCTGGCATTTATGTGCCAATACGGGATCCATTATGAAAAATGGCCAGCAATGGTTTTGGAATCGATGAAGTAAAAAATATGGAAAGGTGTGAGCAAATATGAGTAAAATTGCATTAGCTTTATTTCCATTTATTGAGGATTTGTCCCGTGATTTGTTGGGTACGTTGACTAAAATAAAAGAAATGGGATATGAGGGAGTTGAATTTGCAGGGGGCTTTAGCCATGATGTCCATGAGTTAGTGGACGCTTTGAATAAAACAGGCTTGGAAGTCGCCGGCTGGCATATCCAAAAACATTATTTGAATGACGAATTTCTATACTCAACGATCCACTATATGCAGACCTTAAAAAACTCGCGGCTGATCATTCCGAATTTACCCTATGAAGATACTAATACTGAAGAAGCGTGGGCAAGAACTGCGGGAGAATTCAATCGGTTAAGCAGAAAGTTGTCTAATTATGGCATGAAGATAGGTTATCATAATCATCAGGAAGAATTTGCAAGAACGGATTACGGGTATGTATTCGATGCTTTTTGCAGCAACATAGAAAAAGACATCATTATACAACTGGATGTTGGCAACATGCTTTCTGCAGGAGCAGCCCCGGAAAGTTTTTTGAGAAAATATCCTTACCAGTTCAACACGGTACATATTAAGCCATATTCATTGGAAACGGGCTTTAACACGGTTTTGGGTGAAGATAGTCTGAACTATCAATCGATTATTAAAAACGCGATCGGAACCGAATGGTTCATCATTGAATATGAAAGCAAGCTTTTGTTTAACAATTTTGATGGTGCGCAAAGTTGTCTGACCCATTTTAAAAACATACGGGGAAAATGAAAATGGCAGCAAAAAAAATTCTTAAACTTAATGAAAAACCTCTAATTTACGGAAGATTGCACCATGCTTACCCTTTAAGCATTATAACGTCCCACGAAGAAACAATGCCCTGGTTCTTTAGCAATTTTATACAATTGAGCTGCTTGAAAAATATACATCCCCAAAACACTTTGGATATGAATTTTTTGTGGGATGACGGGCGATTTTACTTAAACTCTTGCCCTTGGATCAACTACTTGGACATCCCTGAACCTTTTTTTAATCATTGCATCCAAAAGAATATCGTGGATTTTATTATTAGCACTATTGATACGGAAGGGTATATTTACTTGCATGTTGATGAGTTTTATATTCCAGAAAAGTACTCCTATCAAAAAAGAAGTTATCCTCACTGTAATTTTATATTTGGGTATAACAAAGATGAGAAAGTGTTTTACACTTTGGGATATGATTCATTAGAAAGATTCAAAATAATACAGACCACGTTTAGTGATTTAGAAAAGTCATTCACCAACTGTCCTCCTGATTTCAGGCTGGATGTTTTATATTTTATAGGCCAAGGCTCTACGTATGATTTCGACTTTGATTTGATTCGTGGATATATACAAGACTATTTGAGTTCTCAAAATTCTTTGGTGAAATTCAAAACACAAACTAACCATATCTATGAAGATAAGAACTGTGTATTTGGTATGGCTGTTTATAACCAGTTAAAAGTGTATTTAAGTTCTTTAATAGAAGAAAAGGCTGAACTTGATGTTAGAAACCTGCACATATTATGGGAACATAAGGTAGTAATGAAAGAACGATTTATGTTTATGAAGGCAAATTTCAAAGGGGATTTTTCAAATTATATTAAATGCTATGAAGAAATTGAAAATAAGGCGTTAATTCAACGGTGTAAATTTTTGAAATATAGTTTATCAAAAAAGACCAAAGAGATTATTAGTATCTTAAAAGGCTTGGAAGAAATGAAGGATGCTGAAGAACAACTACTTACATCGTTTTTAAACAGCTGAAGGTGTATAGGTCTGCGGAGGGTCTGCTTTCTGAAGTATACCCTTTTCTCAGTAAAATGTCTTGACGCGAACGGACTCCAAGTGGGGCAGGAGCTTAAAGAAGAGACCCGTGATTACACTTCGCTACGCGCTCAAGTTCTGGTTTATTTGTCGCTTGCAGATACCGTCACAGTGTTTAACTGGAGCCCTTCTACAGATAATGCGGGAGTTACGGAATATAGTCTTTACAGGGATGGGGTGTGAAAAACCCTCCTGCTCCATTTACTTGCGTACGATATTGGGGTCCATACCCAATTTAATGGGATGAACCTGCTCCCATGCTCTTCGTCATCCTTTTTCCTCCTTGCGTAACAAGGAGAATTATGCGAAATTTCAGAATGACCCGGAGGATTTCACACGCTGAAATTTCCAGTTCTAATCAGGGAATTCTGGACGATCGGAACAGGGATTTTTCGCTGATTGAACCCTCTATTTCTATTTTTAAGCATAAACACAAGATCACATACTTTCAGTAGAGCGGAATAATTCCTTACATCCGGTAGTAGTCAAGATAACGGTCGGAATTGGTATGATAGGAATTACAACAATACGGAAGGGACTGAAATGATTGATTGGAAATATGTTGGATAAGTACATTAGATATATACTTTTTACACTTGTTAGGATGATTTCAATTTAATACAATATGAAGGTAAATTGTTAAAAAAAGGGAGACGTTATTAATGACACTGGATAAATTAATAGAAATAATTGTTGAAGTACGGGAGACTCCCGAACTTAGAGATTCCATTTCTAGCGATGCTGATATCATTAATGATATCGGTATTGATTCTCTACAACTCATTAATCTGATTCTGAAAGTAGAAGATGAGTTCGATGTGGAGATCGATTTTGATGAGTTTCAGATGGATGAATTGACAAGTGTGGAGCGTTTTTTTAATTACATTAAGAGTATCCAAGAAAGGGAATTTAAGCAAAAGGATGACGCGTTGAGATGAGGGCGAAACTGGTATATGGTATTTTCGATTCTGAAAGTTTATGGAGAGAAAAAAACATAGCTTCGCTCCCTGCGATAAAATCTTACAGCGCAGATTATGTTAAACATATGGACGAGCTGTTATTTGTTTTTTGTAATAGAGATGACAAGTTGTTCACTAGACGCAAAATGAATCTAGCCCATATCCATTATTTGCGCAGTATTGGTTTTTCATTTGAAAATATTGCAGCCAGCCCCCGCCATGATGAAGAATCGCTCGAAAATATGCTTATAAAAGAGAACGTTTACATTAACGTATCTGAGATAACACCTTACTCAATTTTGGATAATACTTCACAAGTTGAGAAGAAATACACACTAAAAAATGTTTTGCCAAGCTATGAAGCAGCGGTTAGGGTAAACTCCAAATTATTTTCATATGAGATTAGCAAACAGTGGGATGCCAACTATAAAGGTGTATTATGCTATTCAGCAGATCAATTGTTAACTATTAGCCAGGATTCATTATCTAACGGCATCATAATAAAAGATTTTTTCGGAGTTTCCGGTAAAGGCAATTTGGTGGTCCATTCAAAGGGCATTTTAGAAAGCGTTTTTAGGCATATCAAGAAACAAGAAGACAGAGGGATGGCTACACAACTGATTGTGGAACCCTTTTTACAAAAAGAAACAGATTTTTCCTGCCACCTAAGCATTGATGTGAATGGCGAACCTGAGATATTGTCCGTTCAATATATCGATAACAATGGCTTAAGTTACAAAGGTTCAAGGCATGTGCACAACTCTTCCTTTATTGACAAATTGGACGCAGCAGGCTATTTTGACACCGTATTTCATGCTTGTAAGTCCATTTATAAACATGGATATCATGGGGAAGTATGTATTGATTCAATGATATTAGCAGACGGTTCAATATATCCGGTAGTTGAGATCAACGCACGCAAATCAATGGGACTTATTAATACGAAGCTGGATCATTACTTAACTCAGCATGGATATTCAAGTTACTTAACTTTCTTAGATTTACAATGGAATGCGCACTTTACGTACGAGCAATTTTTGGAGGTGCTTCATCGGAATAAACTATTATTCAGTCCAAACGAAAGAGGGGTGATCCCCTTAACTTCCAATACGGTCATGAGTAATGGTTCTTCTGGCAAAGGCAGATTATATTTATCGATACCCTATCAGCCGAACGAATCCCCTGAATATTTGTCAGACATTAAAGTATTGATGAATGAGATGAATATAAAAACATATTAGGTAAGGAGATTGACGTGTGAATGATACGAACACAATACTTTGTTCCGGAATTGCATTAGGCGTATATACTCCTGCGTTATTGTTTAAAAAAAATTTAGAAAATGAGAATAAAACGGCGGATATCGTGGCCTTGGAAAGTATTTTTTTAACCGAAAAACAGGAGCAAATACAGAGAAATAAGCTTTTGTTCCACAAGAATTTCAAGCTTGCTAAACTCGCCCACCGCCTGCCTCCTGCAATGTCGCAACAATATGATAAGCAAAAGGTTGATAACTTGCTGGAGAAGTGGATGGATGAAAAAAGATCCCACTTTACCGTCTTCTCCGGATTCTGGATTCCTTTATTGGAAGAATACATCGGTAAATCGGGCCGGGAAGATATAGCAGTGGAGTGTATTCATATGGACGCCGGCTTGTCGCCATCGTGGAAGCCTTACGCTAAATCATGTGATATATATCACAATTTCTGGATCTGGGGGGACGAATGCATCAAGACCATTCCGGCCGGCAGTGACTTTGAAATTCCTGCTTATGAGCAACGGGAGAACAGGTTGATTGTTCATGGCGGAGGATGGGGGATGGGGAATTTTAAGGAAAAAGCATCTTGTCTGGCGAACTGTGAATACGAATTGGATATCGTTAAATATGAAATGGATGAAGATGATGGATCTTACTATAGGATAGATCCGGCGTGGGTTCCATGGGAGAGCTATGAGTTTCCGCCTATGCTTTACGGTAAAGGAAGTAATCTGTCCAAGATGGACGCTCGGAATTACCACAGCATGTTGGAAATTAGCGGACGCAGTAAAGGAATTGTATCTAAACCAGGGGGAGCCACTTTATTGGATTCAATCCTTTCAGCCACACCCCTGATTATGTTAGAACCGCTGGGAGAGCATGAGCAGCGAAACGCGGAAATCTGGATGAAATATGGGTTTGGAATATCTATAGAGGATTGGGAGAAAAGCCATTTTTCCAATTCTATATTGAGTGAGCTTCACAATAATTTGCTGGAGTATCAAGAAAAAATTAAACCAATCCAGGAGGGAATGAATAATGTCACAACCAAAAACATCGAAAAAACTAGATGAGGATTGTTTAAACCGCTTGAAAAAAACGATAAAACATATGTCAATCAGCAGAAAAAGTATCATCAATGACCCTTCTTATTGTACGGACCTGCCTGTAGAGATTGGGTTGAAGCTGACTAACGGCTGCAATCTAAGGTGCAAACATTGTTTTGAGTGGAATGATGAAGGTTTTCATCGGGATATGGATCTCCAGGAACAAAAAGCTCAATTGGATATTGATATCATAAAAAAAATATTGAAGCAAACGCAATCCGTGAAGTCCAATCTCTATTTATGGGGGGGAGAGCCTCTTATCTATAATAAATGGAATGAGCTCGTTGAATTGTTAACTGAAGACCCCAGATGGACGGTACTTTGCACAAACGGTCTGCTGATTGAGAAAAAAATCGAATCACTGCTGCAAATTTCGGAGAATCTGGCCTGCTTAATCAGCCTTGAAGGATTTGAAGAAGAAAATGACCGCATTAGAGGTAAAGGAACATTCCAAAACGTAATGAGGAATATTGATCTTTTACTGGACTTACAGCGAAAAGGGATATACAAGGGAAGAGTTTCAGTTCATATGACAATAAGTGAATACATGGTTGATAAATTATATGACTTTGTCGACTTTTTTGAAAATAAGGATATAGATACGCTTTATTTAACACTCCCTTGGTATTTGCCTGAGGAAGTTTCGAACGAAATGGATCAATATTATAATAAGAACTTTAAATGGCTGGCGAATAATATTGACGAACACCATAGACATAGTTGGCACTCATTCAAATTCAATTTGGAACCTGATTTCGTTGAGCCTTTGATTCAACAGATGGAACAAATAAATCAAAAGAACTGGTCCATTAGGGTTCGCTATCAGCCTGGACTTGAAACCAATCAAGTAAAAGATTATATCGTTGGCTCAAGTGAACCAGTGCAAAATAAAGAGAAATGTTTGGCTTTGAACAGCAGAATGGATGTATTGGCGGATGGAAAAGTAACAGCATGCAAGCATTTCTCTGAACTAGCTGTCGCTGATTTAAATCTTGCCGATGATATTAAAGCCGTTTGGCAGGGTGAAGAATTTAATGAGGTCAGAAAAACGATTAATTGTGGACTAATGCCAGTATGCTCAAAATGCATCCTTCTATATTTAAACGGAAATTAATTCAGAGGAGTATTTGAAATGGAAAATACTATTCATATTGGTTTATTAGGTTGTTCTAAAATAGCCCCCTTTTCAATTTTAAATCCCGTAAAAGAAATAGATGGAATAGATGTATGCGGCATAGCCTCAAGCAGTTTTGAAAGGGCAAAGATATATGCTGATCAGCACAAAATAGAAAAGGTTTATGAAAGTTATGATGCCATCCTTAAAGATGAGCATGTGGATGTTGTCTATATCCCGCTTGCCAATCCCCAACATAAGGAGTGGGCCATTCAAGCATTAAAGCATAAAAAGCATGTCTTGGTTGAAAAACCGATCACCTTGTTCCCTGAAGAAGTTAGAGAAATCGAAAAAACTGCATCTGAGAACCATGTGCATGTTCTGGAAGCCTTAATGGTGCAGCATCATCCCTGGCAGAAAGAGCTAAAAGACATTATTAAAAGCCAAAAATACGGAAACCTAAAGAAAATTAAAACAAGGATTTCGTTTGAAATCATGGGTGGTAAATTTGAGGCGGATAATTACCGCTTCCAGCCCGAGAATGGTGGAGGCTGTTTTATAGATGAATCTTCCTATTGGCTTCAGTTCATTCAATATATGGTCGGTCTATACCCGGTAGATTATAAAGGGAGTTCCAAGTTTGACGGAGTCAATGGCTGTGACTGGAATTTTGATGCGTTTCTAACCTATGCAGAGGGTGTGCAAGCCGAATTTAATGCATCTTTTGACCGGGCCTCCAATGCAACCCATTGGTTGGAGTTCGAAAATGGGGAAATAAAGATCCATAATTTTTTTAAACCCTGTTATGGCAAATATAAAATTAAATTTAATATTCAAGATCACCAAACAGGTGAGCATTCTGTCATGGAGTTTTTACCTGAAAACTATTATGTCAATCAAATGAAGTTCTTTATAGAAGTCATTCAAGGCAAAGCAGAAAATATATCCTTAAAGGAATCGTTTGAACGGATTGATATGATGAGGAAAATATACCATTCTGCAAAAGAGACGTTAAATTCAGAGGTGGGAACAAAATGACATTGATTTCTGTACAAAATTTGACTAAACATTTTGAATACTATGAAAAGGAGCAGGGGCTGAAAAGTTCGTTCCGAAACTTGATTCACAGAAAGAAAATGGTAAAGGCAGCCGTTGAACAAGTTTCATTCGAAATCAAAAAAGGTGAGATGGTAGCTTTTCTGGGTCCAAATGGAGCAGGTAAAACTACGACTCTAAAAATGTTGTCAGGTATTTTGCATCCTTCTGAGGGCGCTGCAAGTATCATGGGATTTACCCCCTGGGAACGGAAAAATGAGTTTAAAAAAGCGATGTCCATTGTTATGGGACAAAAAAGCCAGTTGTGGTGGGATCTTCCGGCGATTGATTCCTTTTATCTTTTGAAAAATATATATGATTTAAGCGATGAGAATTACAATAATACCCTAAATGAACTGGTTGAACTATTGGATGTAAAGCATGTACTGAATATACAGGTCCGCAGGCTTTCGTTGGGGGAACGTATGAAGCTTGAGCTCATAGCAGCTTTGCTTCATAGTCCAAAGGTTCTGTTTCTTGACGAACCAACGATTGGATTGGATTTCATCTCTCAAAAGAACATTCGGGAGTTTCTGAAAAAGTATAATAGGGATACAAAAACCACTATCATACTGACCAGTCATTACATGAAGGATATAGAAGATTTATGTGACAGGAGTATTATCATTAATAAAGGCAAACTGATTTATGATGGGAAAATAAGTGAGATCCAAAGCGCTTTTCAAAGGAAAAAAAGAATGAAAATTTCGTTGTCGGAGCTTCTGGCAAGGGAACAATTTGAAAAGCTGGGTTCTATAAAAGAGTACAACGGCTATGATGTAGTACTAGAAGTGGAGAACGAACGCTTTAAAGAAATAGCCCATCTTGTATTGGAACAATATCCTGTTCAAGATCTCACAATTGAAGATATTCCACTTGAAGAAGGCATATCTCTTATGTATCAGAAAGGTGAACAAGATCAATGAAAAAGTATCTGCTGAGTTTCAATATGGGAATTCAGAATGCTATCGAATATAGATTCAACTTCTTTTTGAGTTTGATCAGCATCGTATTTCCTATTATTATTCAGACTTCCATTTGGATAGCGGCATTTAACCATTCCAGTGAGTCGACATTATACGGATATAATTTTACTCAAATGTTGCTTTATACGTTGTTAGCAGCGTTAATTTCGCGCTTGGTCGCGACAGGCATTGAATATGAGATTAATGAAGATATAAAGAACGGCGGATTAAACAAATACATAATACGTCCAATCAACTATTTTATGTATAAGCTAAGCGTGTTTATCGGCAGTAAATGTCTGCAATATATTGTATTGTCTATATTAATAGTGATCATTGTAAGTGGAGCCTCTTTTTATACAGATGAATATGAACTGGGTGTTCATAAAATCCTGGTGTCTGTTTTTATTTTGATCAGCTCATGTATTCTGAATTTTTTGATTTCATATATCATTAGCGCGATAGCTTTTTGGTTAACAGATGTCTCCTATTTATTTGTGGTCACTACTCTATTGGTCAACATTGTAAGTGGAGGTATATTTCCATTGGAGATATTCGGAAATACCGTGAATCGGATATTTGATTTTTTACCGTTCAAATATACTATTTATTTTCCCGTGAATACTCTTAACGGCAATTTATCCGGGGCTGCTATTACAAGCTCGTTGTTTATTCAATGGATGTGGATACTTGTTATCTACTTGTTAGCCAAATTGGTTTGGAGACGTGCAATGACCAGGTACATCGCCGTGGGGGGGTAATCGGAATGAGTTTAGCGCAACTACTTAAGAAATACATTAGGTTATATGCTCTTTTCATAAAAAACTCGATAATCGCACAAATGGAGTATAGAACAAATTTCATCACCGGAATATTGGTGGAGACGGCATATTTGTTTGCCAAATGCTTATATGTAATCGTAGTGTATCAAACTGATTTACATATCGGCTCCATCGGTCCTGACCAAATATTGATGTTTATCGGGACGTATACATTTTTAACAGGGATCTATTGGGGACTGTTTGGAATTAACTTTATTAAATTGCCGGAGCACATCAGAAATGGCACGCTTGAGCTGCTAATGACAAAGCCAATTTCGCTACAATTTCTAGTTACCCTGAGGCATGTTGATATGGGTCTGGCATTACCCAATATCATCGGTGGAATTATAATGATTGTCATATCATGGAATAAAGTAAATCTGGATGTTAATTTCTACAACGTGGGTGGATTCATTTTCTTTATTGTTATTGGAGTAATCATTACCTATTTCTTGTTCTTAATTCCACAAATCTTATCGTTTTGGTTTGTCAAAACGTCAGCCATTGACGATGTTTCCAATTCACTATGGGACTTCAATAATATGCCTATGACTTTATACCCTAAATGGGCGCATTTTATTGGGATGTACCTTATACCGATTTTTATCATCACCAATTTCGGACCGCTCTTTTTATATGATGAACTGAAAGTCTCAGATGTTTTCTGGGCAGCCGGTGTTCCATTTATATTGATATCCTTGATGAGATTAATGTGGAATAAAGGATTGCGTAATTATAGCAGTGCAAGCAGCTAAGCCCGCTCGAAATCAATTAAGTCCTCTCTTACTTAAAAGATCCCTTCTCTGGAAAAAGTTGGGTGAAAGGCTTATTTCTCGTATTCATATCCTCTGCTATCTTCATAACTTCTTCATAAGCTGCAAATTGGTTCTTCATAACTACAATATATAGTGTAACTATAAGGAGGAGATACAAATGAAAAAACTTTGGATTGGATTATCGGCATTGGTACTTGTTATGGGGATTGGAACCGCTGGCGCTTACGCAGCAGCAAACAATGATTATAACAACAGCGGCTTTTTTGAGAAAATGCTGCCTTTCGCAAAAGAAATGCACCCCAACCTTTCAGAGGAACAAATCAAGAAAATGCATGAAAATTGCAGTACTTCAAGCGGGACGGAAATGTCAGGAATGATGCAAAATTCTCAATATAGCAGGGGTATGATGAACTTCTAATCCGATCATGATAAGATAAGACCTCATTGATATGAGGTCTGTCTCATTTTAACAACAAAGTAGGTGATGAAGTTGGTGAAAATTTTAGTGGTGGATGATGAAGAAAATATCTTGCAGGTTATTAAGGCTTATTTGGAAAAGAATAAATATATTGTGTACGAAGCCGATACAGGAAGAGGCGCGATTCATCTTTTTGAAACCTTAAAGCCCGATCTGATCGTGCTGGATTTGATGCTTCCAGACATGACTGGAGAGGAAGTATGCAGAATGGTACGCAAATCATCGAATGTTCCGATCCTCATGCTGACTGCAAAAAGCAGTGAGGACGATATGGTGAATGGGCTCATGATTGGAGCCGATGATTATATTACTAAACCATTCAGCCCAAGAGAGCTGCTCGCTCGGGTGATTAGTCTATTAAGAAGAACCATTCAGCCGCAATTGGGGAATATGTCACTGATGTCTTATGCCCAAGGCGATTTAACTATGGATTTGGAACGATATGAGGTGAGAATTCACGAGGAGCCAGTATCTTTTACCCTTATGGAGTTCAAACTACTTGAAATTTTAGCGAAGCATCCGAAGAGAGTGTTCTCACGACTTGAACTTGTTAACCTTACTCAGGGTGATACCTATGAAGGATTCGAGCGGACCATCGATGTTCATATTAAGAATATTAGACAAAAAATTGGCGATGATCCTAAACACCCTGTTTTTATTGGCACTGTATTTGGAGTGGGGTATAAATTCTTGGTGAGTCATGATGTCTAATAGAGGCGGATTGAGCAGAAAGCTTCTTATTTCCCATGTCGGTGTGGCCCTTGCTGCGCTTCTGTCTATTGTCTTGCTTGTGAACTTGGTAATGAACATCTCGTTTAACCAATATCAGAAGAACCAGCAGCAGACAGAAATACAAAGTTTACTGGACGATTTAGAAGACGCTTATAATGTGTCTACCGGCCACTGGAATACAAACGTTTGGATGACCATTTCGCACCAAGCGATGATTAGTGATTATATGGTTCGTGTTTATGATCGAGACCGTCGCTTGATTTGGGATACTAGTCAAATGGGCAGGCAGATACAAGTGAATTCCCAGTCTGCGCAAGACACCATTAAAAAAACAATCGTAAAAGGAAATCAGCAGGTAGGAACATTGGAATTTCTACCAGTGAAAGAAACGTCGCAAAGTCTGAATCAGAAATTTCTGAGAATGTTTAATACCTTATTATGGGCCGCAATGATACTCGTAATTGTCGGGACGTATCTGTTCAGCCGGTATATGGCCAAAAGCATTAGCCAACCTCTCCTAGAGATTAAAGATATCGCTTCGAAAATGAGGGAGGGGGATCTCAGCTCCCGGGTTGAAATGTTAAACCAGAATACAGAAATTGATGACGTGGGGCGTACACTCAATCATTTGGCTGATGGATTGGAGAAGCAAGAACAATTAAGGAAATCACTGACCGCTGATGTGGCACATGAGTTGCGAACACCCTTAACAACAATTCAAAGCCATTTGGAAGCCTTTCAGGATGGCATTTGGGAACCGACGCCGGATAAACTACAAGTGTGCCATGATCAAGTCCTGCGACTTGTCAGGCTTATCAGTGATTTGGAAAATCTGGCTGCTGTAGAGAATCCAATGGTTCAGCTTATAACGGAGATCGTCTCACTTAACGAAATCGTTGATGAGTCTTTAAATTCGGTATCCAGCCAGTTTGGGCAGGTAAGACTTTCAGCTGACCTGATAAGTACAAGTGACGTTTGGATCACTGGGGACCGTTCGCGCCTCCTTCAGGTTTTTGTAAATCTGATAAGCAATGCTTTCAAATACACGAGTTCTGGAAGTGTTCATATTGAAGTGTTAAAAGAGAAAGCAGAAGGCGTCGTTATCGTTTCCGATACCGGAATGGGAATATCTAAAGATGAACTCCCCTATATCTTTGAACGTTTTTACCGCGGAGAGAAGTCAAGGAACCGGAAAACTGGCGGAGCCGGAATAGGACTTGCGGTTGTTAAAGCCATAGTGGATGCACATGCCGGTTCTATTCATGTTGAAAGTGAGATAGAAAAAGGAACTACCGTTCGTGTTCGTCTTCCATTAATTCGATGAAAGGATGAGAGAAAATGATGATGGGTTATGGCTCTGGATTTGGAATATTTGGATTAGTCATCAATTTTTTACTGATCGTAGGTGTAATCTATTTGGTGATAAAATGGGTTAGGGGAGATGGGAACTCACGATTTATTGACAATACTCCAGGAAGAATCTTGGATGAACGCTTTGCAAGAGGTGAAATCACGGAGGAAGAATATTACCGGATGAAGAGCATTTTGCGGGATTAAAAATCTTAAGGGAGATACGGAAACAAGGAGCCCTTCACTCTGTGAACGGCTCTTCAGACAGGGCTATAAAATACAGTAAGTTAGAATCGACTGAAGAGGTCGATAAAATGTATCAATCTAATTGAAGAAAATATCGTTAATTTCAAGCCTGAGCCTTTTGATTGGGATTGGGATAATAATGATGACTGAGAAGTGGGGTCACGTTAATTTTTCGTTAGTCGAGGTTAACGTTATTGTTATCTAAGCTGACACATTCCTAATAGCCACTTAAATGCCCGAAATCCACATTCCTTCTTACCATGAATAACAAACCTAATTAATGGTAAAAGAATGTGGAATGGATTGAAGGATATGTTGATGGAATTAATAACAATGTAGATAACTTTGTGTCATTGTTGTCATGGGACAAGAACATAGTCCTATAAGAACCCGAGCCCCGCGCGGTTTTTGTATTTTAAGGGATCAAGTTCTTGTCCTTTACTCCAGACAAAAACTTGATCCCTTAGCCGTTAATGGACAGGAACATGGTCCTATTACTGATTCGATAATCATCAAATAAGCTTGGAATTAATTACCTATTTCCTCATATTCGTTCCCAAAGGTCATCTGGGATACCTCCATTATTCAATTTATTACAACAGTCTATTCATGAAAAATACTGTATAGTAAATTACAAGTTTTATTGAAAAAGCATTGATAGTACTATATTTTTATATTTTGTGTCACATTATATAGAGGACTCTCGTTTCCTTTGAATAGAACGTCCTTTTTTTATTGTGAATTTATGTAGGAGACAGGAGGCGGATGAAGTTGTTTTATCATGTATATTGTCCAGATGGAGTTCAGAGTAAATATCGTAATAGTGTTTGATGATGAGAAGATCGCAGTTATTCCGTTGACTGAATCTTTTAGCTGCATAATCTTTCAACGAACTCTTCTTTATATTTTTGCATTCATTCATATTTTATATATATATATTACATTTTAATGAATGTTAACGTTTATGACTATAAAATACCAAATCCAGTGGATAATATTCATCTGGAATCGATTCGAAAAGATCTAAAGAAGTAAATCAACTGTCAATCATTCAGCCTTGGCTATGGCTTAAATGAAATGGATCTCTTTCTTATATTTCAACAGCTTCTGAATCCCTTCCGAAATCCTCTGTACTCCGTCTTCAATTCTGTCGTCCCCGACTTGAGATACACTCAAACGTACAACGGATTCATTCCGAAATTCAGGCAGGTACATGTTTCCCGCATCCTGCACGTATACATTTTCCAGGTTTATCCGCATCGGTAATCAATACAAGCTCCTATCTCATGAATGTGGTATGGGAATTGCATCCGGTAATCCCGCAGCATCCGCCGGCAAGGATTTCATCCCAACACAAGCATGGATGGAAATGGATAACCCGCAAATCATTCTGGAGACGGTAAAGGTGTACGAAGGCTTGGGTAAAGCAATAATTCTCAGGTTTTTCAACCCGTTCAGTCATGCCATAGAACAGAGGGTTAAATTTAATTTTGTTTTCACGAAAATAGAGGAAACGAACCTCAAAGAGGAAGCAACCGGCCATATTACAGCAGATAAAGGATACATCCGAATAATGATTCAACCTTTCGCCGTCAAGACCTATAAAGTGCAATTAGCTTAAATATGGAGCGTGTAAAAAATGGACTATTGCCGGATTGCGGGAGTGGATACGCCTTTATCGAGGATTGGGCTGGGTTGCGGTTCTTTGTTCAGCAGCAATACTTGGGGGTATCAAGACCCGCAGCAGTCTCATGAAACCATAATATCGGCTTTGCGGGAAGGCGTGAATTTTTTTGATACGGCAGAGTCGTATGCCTCCGGCTGGGCAGAAGAATTACTGAGAACAACGATCAGACAGAATATCGCCAGGCATCAGGTGGTTATTGCCACTAAAGCCAGCGGTGGACATTTGTCTGAATATTCGATGGAATCTGCCTGTGACGCTTCTCTTTGCAGATTGAAAACGGATTATATCGATCTTTATCAAGTTCACTGGCCTGCCGAGAACATCCCTGTTGCCGAAACATTGGGTGCCCTGCAGAAGTTGAAGGAAAAGGGTAAAATCCGCAGCTATGGAGTGTGCAATTTTGGAGCTTCGCTGCTCACTCAAATCCCTGATGTTTGTATGCCTTCGACCAATCAGCTTCCGTATAACCTGTTATGGAGAGCTATAGAGACCGGGTTGCAAAGTTTGTGTGCTGGAAAAGGAATAGGCATTATTACGTATTCGTCGCTCGCCCAAGGATTGCTGACGGGGAAGTTTCAGAATGCCAATGCAGTTCCTGGCAATAGGGCGCGTACGCGACTATTCTCCAGTGATAGGGAGAGAGCAAGACATCATGAGCCGGGGTTTGAACATCTTGTTTTTCTGACCTTGGACCAATTGAAGGAACTCAGCCGGGAATCCGGAATCTCCATGGCCCATCTTTCCCTGGCCTGGCTATTATCTTTCAAAGGGATAACCAGCGTTCTTGTGGGTGCAAGATCATCCGGACAAATTAAAGCCAATGCAGATGCGAGCGAGATACATTTAAGACCCGAGACCCAGCGGCGTTTGGAGGAAATCACCCACCCGTTGAAAACCGCAACGGGTGGGAATGTTGATTTATGGCAAACAGAATCAAGAATCATATAGGGAAAGGATAACCCATGAAAACAAATGAAAAGAAACTATTTGCTTCTGGTGTTTATATTCGGCAAGAACAAGAATCTGACTTTAACGAGATCAGCCACATCGTTGATATGGATTCCAAACAGTGGAAGAGTATTGAATTCAATAAGTCATGGGTGATTGAGCATATTCGAAGCTCCCCCTTTTACATACCGGAATTGGCTTTTATCGCACACGCCGATGATGAGCTGGCTGGTTACTTGATGTTCAGCAAGTTGATCATTAGGGAGAACGGGATCCCCCATGACTCGCTTCTGCTTGGCCCTTTGGCTATTGCCCCGGCATTTCAGAAAAAGGGAATAGCAAGAAAAATGATCGAATACGGCTTGCAGGCGGCGGGAGAACATGGCTACGCAACAGTATTTGTATGCGGACATGCGGATTTCTATCAAGAGATGGGTTTTGTTCCGCATGTGGGAATAGTAGGGGGGAATAAAGATGAAGCGGTATTGGCATATGAGTTAGTTGATGGAGCATTATCCGAAATTAGCGGGCAGATGGAACCTTTTGAGCTTCTACATGACAGTCTGAAAGAGGTGAGCCGTAATGAATAATTTCAAAGTCATCAGTCTGGATATGTTTCAAACCTTGGTCAATTTGGATAACCGGACATTAAAAATGTGGGAGGAGATTCTGGGGGATCCATATAATGTAGCGACTGCACAGAAGTACCAGTCTATGCTGCTTGCTCATTATTTTGATATTGTGTCACGTATCCGAACTGAACAGACATTTGTACTGACGAAAGAAATTTACAAAGAATGTTTTGAACGGGTTTTTGCCGAGTTGAATATGACGTATGATAGTTCCGCTGCAGTAAGTATATTGGTGCATGAACATACAAAAGCGGAATTTTACAAGGAGACCCTGGATTTTATTGAATATATTACTGCTAAATATGAGGTTTGTATTGTAAGTGATACGGACGAAGATATGCTGCCGCCATTTTACGGGGAGTATAGGATTCGTCTCTTTGCTTCGGAATCCTATAAATCATACAAGAACGACCACAACAATATGATGTTTCAGGAGATTATCAAAATGTACGGAGTAGAACCTGGGCAAATTATCCATATTGGTGATACCCCCTCGGATATTCTGGGTGCACAGAGGGCGGGGATTCAGGCCTGCTGGATCAATAGAAAACAGCAATCTTGGAACCAGGAGCAGGCTCCGGACTATACAGTCTATACCTTGGATGAAATAACAAATATTCTATAAATGAGAGGGTGCAGGATTTGCAGAGACTATGATCGTTGCATGCCCTCTTTTTTTGCGGTAAAACTTACCGTTTTAAACAGCGCGGTGAACCGTATCATAAGTAGGGCGAAATTTCTTCAGATATTCATGCAGGAACAACTTTATAAGGGCTGTTCAAAAGTCATTTTAAGCCTCTATTTAACAGAAAATTGTTCAAAAGTGGCCTCATTCTCCCATGGATTTTGAGGCCGTTTTTGAGTTAGTTCCCATCCCTACAAACAAAGTTGGACAACTCAACATAATAGCAAAAATGGAAAGATTACGAAGGATCCTACAAAGCCGGATGGAACTCTACGAAAGTTATTGGATGTCTCTAAACTGCATTAGCTAGGTTGGCAGGTAAAAACGAAGTTGAGAGATGGAATTCAGTTCACTTACCATAACTATCTGCAAAATTTGTAATGAGTATAGGAGTGTTTCAAAATGAATAGATTTGCGGTGATAATGGCGGGTGGCGGAGGAACACGCTTCTGGCCGTTATCCAGACAGAATAAGCCCAAACAGCTCCTAAATCTTAGCGGTAACGATATTATGATTAACGACACAATTCTCCGATACGAGGGCATAATCTCGGTTGAGAGCACCATGATTGTGACCAACCAAACTCAGGCTTCACTTGTTGAAGAAATATTATTGGACAAAGTTCCTCGCAATAATATTTTACGGGAGCCGGTCGGTAAGAATACAGCAGCATGTATTTTATATGCTGCTTTGGTCTTGGATAAATTGTATAAGGATTGCGTAATGGTCGTACTCCCCTCTGACCACTATATTACGAACGAAGAAAGCTTTAGGGCGGTATTGGACAAGGCTTGTCTTATTGCAGAAGAGAAGGACAAACTGATCACAATTGGAATTAAGCCGACCTTTCCATCAACGGGATATGGCTATATTAACTTTAATAAAAGCAATTTATTAGACGAAGCGTTCGATGTGTTGGAATTCGTCGAGAAGCCGAATTTCGAGAAAGCCAAGATGTACTTTGAATCCGGGAATTACGTGTGGAATAGCGGCATGTTCGTGTGGAAGACGAGTATTATTATCGAGAACTTCCGCAGATATCTTCCTAGATTGTACAAGAGCTTTATGCAAGTGTATGAGCATCTAGGGACAGATAAGGAATGGGAAGCTATTTCGGAGATATATCCCTCTCTGCAGAATATATCTATCGATTACGGGATTCTTGAGAGAAGTGATGAAGTCATTATCGTTCCCGGGGACTTTGGCTGGAATGACGTTGGAAGCTGGGACGCACTTGGAAGTATCTTCTCGCCGGACGACGAAGGAAATATCGTGAAAGCCAAGCATCTCGGCCTCAGAACCAAGAATAGCATTGTCTTTGGAGACGAACGATTAATCGCAACAATCGGTGTGGATAATCTAATTATCGCGGAAACAAGCGATGCCTTACTTATCTGTTCCAAAGATAATGCCCAAGAAGTTAAGAGCATGGTAGATATGCTCAAGGAGCTAGGTATGAATGAGTATATCTAACAGGACTCTAGAAAGCAAAAATTAAGAAAATCCGAAAATATGGATTATCTAAAATTATCTATAAAGCTTATAAAGTAATTACGTATCGTTATTACATGAGAAGGCTGAATGCGTTAATAGAGCCAAGTGCGGCTGATATAAGGCTTGATGTTATGGGCTTTTGAAATTCAGGTTAAATAAGTGTTAGAGTTAAGCCGTATACCCTAGCCGCTATATATAAAATATTAGTAAAAATCGCCATTACTCCATGCCTGAAGATCAACTTATTCATTTTCAAGATACGATTCAATGGATATTGGAGAGCGATCAATGCGCGCGGTCAACAAACACCTCACCCCTTAATAAGGTTCTACACTTTTATTCCTGGACCAGCATTCACCAATATTCAATACTTTTTATATTTTCGTCGTGAAAATTCAGAACAGCCGCACCTTATTGCCGGTTTACTCTCAATTTAGTAATTTTATGTATCAGATCTATCTCCCATTTTGTAATAAAGATGAGGGGCGCTGGGGCACAGATAAAAGAATGAAGTTGGTTGCGTATCCGTCAGGTTTTGAGTTTGATTCTGATTACCCTTTTGAAGTCCAATGTGAACCTGTAGATCTATCCAGTTGCGAGAGATCTAGGGAAAAGAAGATGGAAATTACTCTCTCGTATGACAAATGGATAGAAGTAACAAAGGAATACCAAGCTGAACGCTTTCAAAAGTTAAAATTCGATTACTTACTATTGGGTAGATTATTCGGAAATGAGGATGGAGTAGCCATGTTTCAAAAACCCATGTCAGAATTATTTATCGAAGGTTTTCAAGGCATAAGTAGATCAAAACCAAGAAAAAGTCTTAGTACCTGGTCAAAAGGTCATTCGAGGAACAAATGTATCCAATTCCAGTGTTTTTGAGAATCAGATAATTTTATTGTTACATAAAATTCTGCATGAAAACTACGTATTCTAGTTGATTATCCTATTGTCTTCCTAGGTAATAATAAACGTATAACACCTGATATTGTTGTATTACGGGATAATACTATTCAATTAATAATGGAATTGAAAATAGATTTGGGTTATTTAAGAACTGATTTAACTGAGCTACAAAAAAATGTGTAGAACACCTTTATGATTATGAGGCATTCTTCGGTCCATCATTCTCATATGCCAACTCTTCAAGAACTAGAGATCAAAAGCGGGCGCACTGCCGATAAGATTTATAAGGAATTTAAAGAACTGGTCGATGAAGATTATATCGAATGGGAGCTAAACTCCGCCTTAGAGAGTGCCGTAATCATAGAAGGTTGGGAACGTCCTGATCCGAGATTCAAAACCTCTCAGACATGTGCACACGAGGTAGGGTGGGGCTTGGATGGAGGTAATATCGAATACTGGACTAAGTATTAGGAGGATGCAATAGTGAGAAAAAAACTAGAAGGAAATGGTCTTTGGGAGAGTAGCCGAATGATCATGCCTGAACTCGGACAACGCATAATTGCAGATCATCGGAATCAAGAGATTCGCTACAAACCCGAGCTTGATCCACAATCATGGGATGAAATCCATCAAATTGTGGCTAAGTCAATTGAGGATCATAGTGCGATTGCATTAACTATGTTCGACCCTGTTGAGAATATAGTGATGGTAGGAATTGCTACAAAGATCGATAAAAATTTGAATCAAATCAAAATGAGATGGCCAAACGATGACTATGATTGGATCAAAATAGATAATAGTATTAGCGCTAATGTATAGCAGATATCTTATTGATAAAATAAATGATCCCGATGCCTATAAATTGATTATCTAATAATATTTTCGAAGGATAATAGTATACTAATGTATATTTTAATAGATGAATGCTTATATTATTATATGAATAGGGATAAAACTGCTAGAAAGAAGCCTGTACTCTTTATGAGTACAGGTTTCTTTCTGCATCTATAATTCGCTAAGGTAACGTTCAGAGTTATCTTGTGAAAAATAATTTAGGCATTAATCCATTTAATAACAACTAAGTTTTGCATTATCAAACTATCATACAAGAAGGCCTGCCTATATCGTACGCAGGAAGGTCATTTATTTGTTTGTTCTCATAGGTATGTGATCTTTGTTAATGTAGTTAACCAGTCAATGGCTTATTAAACATCGCAGAGTATGTTGCCTTACCCAATAAAATAGAGCTAATGACTAATGCTGGTAGAAAGTTTAACCTGGAGGATTTGAACATATATGCAACAACCCGCCAGGCTTGTACTTGGCGGGTTGTTTATAACAGCTTAATATTAATTATTCAACAGATTCATTTGAGATTATGCCCAATTCATCTGCTTTTTCTTTTACGCTTTGTTCAATTTCTTCTTTTTGATCTTGAGTTAGGGTATCAATTAGTTCTTGTCTCTCTAAAGTTAATGTAAAAGTACTTGGTAGGTTGCTGTTAGTCCAATAGTTAAGTCCACGTTGTATTGCAATTTGATCTTTAGGATCATCGAAATAAGAAGAGGCCCATCCAATATGAGCAGTACCAGAATATATTTGATACACTCCAGCTGCAGTCTTTAAAACATTTTCTGAGAAGCCAGCTGCTCTTCCTACATAACCATAATGAATATTACCGAGATCTTCACCAGTTGTGACTAGACCCCCAAAAAGCCATTTTTTACTGTATCCATAAGGTAATTTATAATCCCAAGGAGCTCCCGATTTGACTTTGGCTACGAATTCTTCGCCAGTCATAAGAGGATACGTTCCAAAGTCATGTTGTTCAGTGTATGCATAATATGCAATATATGCTGCATTGCTGCGCATTTTCCCTGAGAACTCGGAAGTGATATTCTCTACCGGATCCTCATAAGGTGTAATATCTGCTGCAAGGACACTAGTAGAAACCGACAATAAAAACACAATGGACAGTAGAATGGATTTTATACCTTTTTTAACATAAACCTCCTATAATTAGAAATATTTGGAACTAAAATTATAGTTTACATTGAAAACTATGATAAGTAAAGTTAAATTTGGGTAAATTAGTTATAATAGAATATAGAAAGGTAAAGGAGGACGCAAATTGAATAAAACTAGATTAATAGCCGTAATACTATCACTTATCAGTTGGTTCTGTTTTTTAACTATGAACTCCACTTTCAATTCTATGTATTTTTATTATTATTTATTAATTCCGACTGTATTATCTTTTATTTTAGGTGTTGTAAGTTTCTATAAAATAACAGGCAAGTCGTTATTTTTTCTTTCTCTATTTTCAATAATACTCAGCCTAGCACTAGGAATATTATTGAGCGTATTGCTAATGGTTGGTGAAATAATAGAGCTAAATTGAATTAATACATGCTCGTTATATTAATTTAAACAATAACCCAAAACAGAACCCCACTAAGTAAGCTAGACGGGGTTCTTATGATCTCCGCAGAATGCCACCAACGCAAGACTTTTTCAGAACGAAAAGTCTAATATAATAGCTAGTAATGTGGAAAAAATCGAAAAACAAATTATTTAAACCAATTTTGTCCAATGACACAAAAGTACCCACATAACTTATTTCAGAAGAGCTTGTTAAATCAGGCTTTTCTTTTTTTATGTAGGCACATTTGTGTTAAAGAAAAATGCACAAATGTGCCTACATTATCGTTATTAGACACAAAGTTACCTACATTGTGGCGAATGTTGGTTTATGTAAAAAGCAATCTTGATAATGCAGAATTTTAGTTGTACTTCATTAAGCTATACCAGCTAATAGGCTGTCAATATTTAATAATAAATGAACGGAATGAAGGATGTTATACTGGAAAAAGGGTACAACAAATAACCGTCCCACAATATTTGGGAAGGGTTTCCTC
>NZ_CAKMAB010000042.1:0-55518 GCF_924513355.1 Paenibacillus pseudetheri | reverse complement strand
GCGATTCTCCAATAACAGGAGAATCGCTGCTCTGTTGACGTTTTAAACTTTTAAGAGGATAGAGAGACTATCTCCGCTAGTAGAATATCTACTTATGGGACAGCCCCTCCCTTATTAACCTATTACAAAATCTGATGAACCTTTATTCCGTAATTTCATTATAAATATCGATGTACTGCTGAGCCGATACATTCCAGCTATAATCGCCAGCGAACGCGTTTTTCGTAATTTTTTTCCAGTGTTCAGGTCGCTTGTATAATGAGATCGCCCGACGAAGCGTAAACATCATATCATGGGCGTTATAGTTGCTGAACGTAAAGCCGTTCCCTTCACCGGATTCTTCATTATAAGGTTGAACCGTGTCATTCAGACCACCGGTTTCTCGCACAACGGGTATGCTGCCATAGCGCAAAGCGAGAAGTTGACTGATCCCACATGGTTCAAACTTGGAAGGCATAAGAAAGATATCACTAGCGGCATATATTTTACGTGAGAGAGCATCATTAAAGAGGATTTGTGAAGATAGCTTTGTCGGATAACGCCAAGCTGCTTCCCTGAACCACCGCTCATAGGACTCATCCCCCGTTCCAAGCAGAACAAATTGAACATCATCATTATATAGTAGCTCATCCAATACACGTGTAAGCAGATCTAAACCTTTGGAATCCACAAGACGAGTAACCATGGCAATCATCGGAATAGTAGCATCCACAGGTAGTCCTAATTCCTCCTGCAAGGCTAACTTATTCTCCGTTTTCTTTGCCAGATTAGAACGATACCGGGTAACCAGACTTGGATCTGTTGCAGGATTATAACTTTTCGTATCAATTCCGTTCACAATACCACTTAATACATCCGCCCGTGCATTTAGTAATCCATCCAGCCCGTAACCATAATAAGGTGTCCGAATTTCTTCGGAGTAGGTTGGACTAACGGTGGTGACACGATCGCTGTATACAATGCCACCTTTTAAGAAATTCACATTTCCGTAATACTCAACCCCTAGAAAATAACTACTGTCGAGACCCAATAACTCC
The DNA here is from genome assembly GCF_924513355.1 of Paenibacillus pseudetheri. NCBI lineage: Bacteria > Bacillati > Bacillota > Bacilli > Caryophanales > Paenibacillaceae > Paenibacillus > Paenibacillus pseudetheri. The sequence continues at coordinate 54,481 of NZ_CAKMAB010000042.1, read as the reverse complement.
CCAAGTATTTCATAAGGAAACACGCCCTGATACAACAGGTTATGTATGGTAAATACACTTCGCATTTCGCTATAGAATGGATTGTGTCGATAATGACCCTGAAGCAGCATTGGGATTACAGCCGCATGCCAATCATGGCAATGCAAGACGTCCGGCTGAAAATCAATAGCGGGCAGACACTCCAGCACCGCACGATTATAGAACGCGAAGCGCTCTCCATCGTCCATATATCCGTAGATTCCATCCCGTCCAAAATAATATTCATTGTCGATAAAGTAAATGGGGATACCGTCATAAACCATATGTTCGATCCCGCAGTATTGATTACGCCAGCCGATTGGCACATACACTTCTGTTAAATGCTCCATTTTTGAAGTGAACTTTTCTGGAATCCCACGATATTTAGGCAAAATCACTCGTACATCCACCCCGGCACCCTTCAGCGCTTTAGGTAATGCCCCAATGACATCGGCCAGACCACCCGTTTTGATAAATGGATGAGCTTCAGCTGCGGCAAATAAAACTTTCATGATTATTTCCCCCTTTAAAGTGTACGGATTCTCTATTCGTTCTTTAATCTATGACTCATTAGCCTCTTTACTCTTACCCACTCGTGACATTTTCTTAAACACCAGGAAGCTAAGAGGCGGTAATGTTAGCTCTATACTGTTCACCTGATTATGCCATTCTAACTTTTTACTCTTCTGAGGCAAGTTGTGTATACCCGAACCTCCGAACGCTACATCTTCAGAGCTAAAGACTTCTTCATAAGTCCCTGGGCGTGGAACGCCTATCCGATACTGTTGACGCTGGGAAGGTTGAAAATTGATGATAAACAACAACGTATCTCCAGGCTTCTTGCCTTTACGCAGATATGAAATTACGCTTTGTTCATTGTCATCTGCATCAATCCATTGATAACCCTCTTGGGAATGATCAAGCTCCCACAGGGCTTTCTCCGAGCGATAAAGTTTATTAAGTGCAGCAGTGTAAGCTAGCATGCCGCGATGGCTGTCATAGTCCAGCAGTAGCCAATCCAGTTGTTCCTGATCCTTCCATTCGATAAATTGACCAAATTCTCCTCCCATGAACAGAAGTTTCTTTCCGGGATGGGAAATTTGATAACCGAGCAGTTGCCTAAGTCCTGCGAACTTTTGTTCATAAGAACCCGGCATTTTATCAAGTAATGACTTCTTGCCATGTACAACCTCATCATGTGATAACGGTAATGCATAATTTTCGGCATAAGCATAACATATTGGAAATGTTAATAAATTATGATGATGAGGGCGCGCCCAGAAATCATGTTCTATGTAGCCCAAAGTATCATTCATCCATCCCATATTCCACTTGTAGTTGAAACCGAGACCACCTTCATGAGCCGGCGCTGTAACGCCAGGCCACGCACTGGATTCTTCTGCCATCATCAGTGCCTTAGGATAGTACTGAAATATCGCTTTATTCAGGTTCTGAATAAATTTAATGGCCTCTAAATTCTCCAGACCACCATTCACATTACGCCGATATTGATGAGCCTGTTTTTCAAAATCGAGACGAAGCATGCTGGTAACCGCATCTACACGCATCCCGTCAATATGATAATACTCAAACCAAAAGAGTGCATTAGAAATGAGAAACGAAGAAATCTCTGGCTTGCTAAAGTCAAACGAAAGGGTTCCCCAGCCAGGTTTTTCCGCCAACATTGGATCTGCATATTCATAAAGTGGCGAACCATCAAACATTCTTAAACCGTGTGCATCCTTTGCAAAATGGGCCGGAACCCAATCCAGAATGACACCAATTCCAGCTTGGTGCAAGTGATCGATTAAATACATCAACTCATGGGGTTCACCATATCGGCTAGTAGCCGCAAAATACCCCGTCCCTTGATAGCCCCAAGACAAATCGTATGGATGCTCAGCAAGCGGCATAAACTCTACATGGGTATAGCCCATTTCCACCAAATAAGGAATTAATAATTCACTCATTTCCTGATAGCTATAAAATTCTCCATCTTCTTTTTGACGCCAAGTTCCAAAATGCATCTCATAAATGTTCATCGGTTGATGATATGGAACTTTACTCCTTCTCCGCCATGCTGCATCTCCCCAACGATAACCACTGAGATCCGTAACAACGGATGCAGTCGCCGGGCGAATCTCAGCTTTGAAGGCAAATGGATCCGCTTTTAAGAAGCTGGAGCCATCACTAGCAACAATTCTGTATTTGTAAAAAGTTCCCAGCTTTATTCCCGGAAAAAAACGACTCCAAAATCCTGAATCGGGTATCTTATATAACGAGTCCATGTCCCGCGTTCCATCCCAGCCATTAAGATCACCAGCTAGTCCTACATATGTCGCATGAGGAGCCCACACGGTAAAGCGCACGCCCGTAACGCCTTCTTCAGCGGCAGTGTGCGCACCCAGCATAGAATAGCTGCGATAATTGGTGCCCTCATGGAACAAATAAATATCAGAAGCTGACGGAAGGGTATCGATTGTTGCTATTTCAGCCAATTCTACACCACCTTTTTTGAATGCTTGTACCTATTAGATTAACCGAATATTACCATTTTGAAAATGATTTGATGTGAAAACAAAAAATTTTCTGATAAAGAAATATTAGTTGTAATTTTTCTTTTTACGCAGCAATATACTTCACCTATGTCGTTTCAAGTGCTTGTTGTAAGTTTATATAACAAGCATTGACAAAATAATGGGAGGGATAACAAATGATTAACAAAAAAGATTGTATCGCCATGCTCTTGGCAGGAGGGGAAGGCCGCAGATTGGCTCCCTTGACTTCCAGTATGGCTAAGCCTGCAGTCCCTTTCGGTGGACAGTATAAAATTATTGATTTCCCACTAAGTAATTGTGTAAATTCTAAAATTGATACAGTAGGTGTCCTGACGCAATATGAAGCTGAATCCTTGCACGATCACATCGGTGAAGGTGAACCTTGGGGCTTACATAGTCAAAAGGACAAAGGTGTCACCTTGCTTCCTTCCGGTGTTGAAGGCAGAGACAGCTATACAGGAACTGCTGATGCGATTTATAAGAATATTGAGTATATTGATAGTTGTAATCCAGAGCATGTACTTATCCTATCCGGTGACCATATTTACCATATGGATTACCGCAAAATGTTGGATTATCATGTAGGCAAGGCTGCTAAAGCCACGATCTCCGTAATGGAGGTACCGTGGGATGAAGCTAGTCGTTTTGGAGTGATGAACGTAAATGATGAACTAAAAATCTCTGAGTTTGCGGAAAAACCAAAAGTACCTAGAAGTAATTTAGCTTCTATGGGTATATATCTGTTTGAGTGGGCTTATCTGAAGGAGCACTTATTACGGGATGCAGCTAATCCGAATTCCAGTCATGACTTTGGTAAAGACGTTATACCAACGATGCTTGATCAGAATGATGATTTATTCGCTTACCGCTTCAAAGGATACTGGAGAGATGTAGGTACTGTGGGTAGTCTCTGGGAAGCACATATGGATCTTCTGCAAAAAAACAATGGCATGAAGCTCGACAAAGCTCATTGGCCAATGTATAGCCGGAGTCGCCGGACTAAGCTTGCTGTTCATAAACCACGTGTTCAGATCCCATCAACGGACTCTCTCGTGAATGAATTCTGCACGCAAGAAGGCAGCTTGCAACGTTCTGTAATCTTCAATGGTGTGGAAATTGGTAAAATGAGCCAAATTAAACAAAGCGTTATTATGCCTGGCGTTCGCATTGGACGTGGCGTACAGATCGAAAATGCCATTATTGGCGAAGGCGCCATTATTAAGGATGGTGCTGTCGTCAAGGGAAGTATTAATAATATTGTAGTTGTTGGGCCCTATGAGACCGTAACTCCTAAGCCAGCGGTTCGAAATCAACCCTCCCGTCTGTTTCAGGATGTTTATGAGAAGACAGGACGTCTACGGGAAGTTCTCCCTTCATAAAAACCATTATATATATAAATACTTGATCAAGCAAAAACGCCTTCGACGTCCCAAATGGACGGTAAGCGTTTATGCGAGAAATATAAGGATAATGTATAGCGTAAAACTTATATATTCTTATATTTATAAAAAGGGGCTGTTGACCTGGTCGATCATGACCAGAGCAACAGCCCTTCGGTTGTTAGAAGTTAACCTTTATGATTTTTGGAGCGCTAACCATTCTCGATCTAAAATGCTCATTTCCACACAATCTACATATTGCTCCCCAAACTGCGCTGATTCGCGCTCTACACCCTCCCGCTTAAAGCCTAATGCTTCGTAGGTTTTCAGGGCAACGGTGTTGAAAGCAAAAGCTCCCAGGGAAATACGATGCATATCCAAGCTCTCAAATCCGATCCGGAGCATTTCATTCATCATCCTTGTTCCCAAGCCTCTACCCTGATAATCAGTATCTACTACTACTCTGCCAATACGTGCAGATCGATTCGACCGGTCTATGGCAGAAAAACTGATGTGTCCCACGACCTGCTGCGTAGCTTCATGCACCGCACAGAAAATAAGGCGATCAGAATACGCTGGATGATTAGCTCCATCTAAATACTTAGTAAGCTGGTCATCGTCAAGAAGATAAGTTAGTGAAGGTCCAGCCCATTGCTTCAGATACTCAGGTGAGACACTCCATCGTTTCAGGTGCTCAAAGTCCGATTCAGAAATAAATCTAAGAATCAGACGATCGGAATCAGGTTGTTCCTCAAAATGCTCATACAGGTTCACTAAACGACCATTTCCCATATCGTTAGTACCCATGTAATGAAAACCCATGCTCTGATAATAACGATTGAGTTTAATGTTATGTGCGACAGTATCAAATCTAAGTCCTCTGCAGCCAAGTTCTTTGGCTCGCACCACTGCATATTTAAGCATATGCTGACCAAGTCCCTGACTACGGTGTGAACCCGCTACAGCTAACCTATGCAAATATGCATAAGACTCATCGTTTTTTCTTCCCCAGTATTGAGGATCACTGAATTGTAACGTGAACATACCAACTACTGCTTCATCGTCAATCGCAAGATAAACATGCCTATCGGCGAAATAGCCTGTGATATCATTCTCGTTAAATTGGCCGGGGGTCCATTGCTTAATCCCATTTCGTTCCATCCAATTTGCTGCTTCCTGCAGCAGCCTCAAGATATCACCTGTCCGATCAGGTTCTCCACGAACGATCCTAATCGTATTCCCCCATGCTTCCATTACCATACCTCCTAGACATCTGATTCAGGTAAGGTAGCTGTAATTTGTGCTACATGATCTGAATTGACTTCAGGTAGCTTCTCAGTAAGTGGCAAGATTACGGTAACTTCAGTTCCACTTCCTAGCTCACTTTCCATTTCGAGCTTCCCGTGGTGAAGTTCCACGATTTGTTGTGAGATGGCTAGACCTAATCCCGTACCCCCATTCAACGCATCCACTTGAAAGAAACGGTCTTTCACTCTGGAGATATGTGCTTCACTAATCCCAATGCCACTATCACGAACCATGATAGCAGTCTCTGTAGCGGAAATTCTCTTCGCAGACAATTCTATACTAGACTCTTCATGTGAAAACTTCACGGCATTGTCTACCAGATTTAAAAACACTTGTTTTAGACGATTGGCATCTCCTTTAACATAGATCCCATCTTCACATTCAAGAAGCAAGTGAATCCGTTTCTTCTCTGCCTTGGCCCAAATATTAAGTATGGTCTCCTGAAGTAACACTTTCACATCAACAATCCCAATGGACAGCTTCATTTGGTTCTGCTGCAGCTTTGAAAAGTCGAGAATCTCCTCCACTAGACCAATCAAGCGTTCGCTTTCTTTGGAAATGATGCTGACTCCAAGCTTCGTCTCCTCCGGATCATAGCCACCAGAAACCAAGGTTTCACTCCAGCCCTTGATACTTGTAAGAGGTGTCCGAAGTTCATGTGAAATGGACGAGATGAAATCATCCTTAATCTGATTGCTGCGCACAATTTCCTGAGCCATATAATTCAGCGTTGAAGCCAAGTCACCAATCTCAAATTTGTAATTCCCTTTAATCCGCACATTAAATCTACCCTTAGCCATCTGGGCTGAAACCGCCGTAATGTTATTGAGCGGCTTTACGATTGAATTGGCAAGTCCGAAGCTGAACACGATAACAACAGCCATAACAGCTGCACCTATACCAATTGACAGTAACGTAAGATTAAGCAAATCGTTGTTGATACCCTCAAGTGAAGTAAGATATCTTAGAATATACGTATCACGTCCGTGAACCTGCAGTATCTTGGACACAGCCATAACACTCTCGTTAGTACCACTCTGGCGCCCTACCCAGCGGCCAATGCTGCCCCCTACCGCTTCAGGGACATCACTAGTTGTAATGGTACGGTCTGGCTGAAAGCCAGTCGAACTGGTGATCATATCCCCATTCAGGGTCAATACTTCTAACTCGGTTTTATCCAGCCCAAATCTCTCCAGTAGCACTTGCAGCTGGTTCGAGTTGTTATCGCCATCTAGCTTATGAAAAAACGACTCTGCCGTGGTAATGTGATTTTTTATCTTGCTATATACACTGTCATAATAATACGTTCTGATGGCAAGCAGGAATATAACTTCTACGAGGAGAAGCGCCAAAAAAACTACAAGAATGTAGTGTAGAACAATTTGTCTGCGCATCCCCTTCTTAATCATTGTACTTGGCCTTTCCATCTGTATCCGTGTCCCCATACCGTTTGCAAAAATTCTGGCTCTGACGGATTATTCTCTATTTTTTGACGCAGACGACGAATATTCACATCCACAATTTTAGGATCACCCATATACTCCTTGCCCCACACATGATCCAGCAAAAGATCGCGGCTGAGCGGTGTATTTTCTTTTTCGAGAAAGAATTGGATCAATGAAAACTCTGTTGGCGTCAGTTCAATCGCTTCATTATCACGTTTAAAATGTTTGGAAATAAGATCCAAGGTAAATGGCCCTGAAACGAAAGAAACTTTCGCTGACTGTTCACGATGAACATTCACTCGGCGCAGCAACGATTGAATTCGAGCAATCAGTTCTGTCGGGCTGAATGGCTTGCTAACATGGTCATCCGCTCCTACAGATAAGGCATACACTTTATCTTGCTCTTGAACCTTGGCTGTCAGAAAAATAATACCCAAACGTTCATTGGTTTCTCTGACCCGTCTACATACTTCAAATCCATCAATACCCGGAACCATTACATCCAGTAGAGCGATATCAATATCAGGGATCGTGGTTAACTTGTGAAGAGCTTCATGCCCATCCGCAGCCTCTATCACTTCGAACCCATTACGCTTCAAGTTAATGACAATAAAACTACGAATGGACTCCTCATCTTCCAGTATCAGTACTTTACTCATCTATTCCCTTCCTTTCTATAGGGGGAGCAATTTTATTGCTTCCTTCCTTTTGTGTACTTTGTTCTAACTTACCGCGGTAGGCGATGACCTTGTCTGCATCACGTGCAAGCAGATCCCAACCGTCATTCTTCACACGGCCCCATTCAGAAGGAGAAAAGAAGGAAACCTCAGCAACCGTCTCACCGGTATCTGACATGATAAACTTAAGTTTCTCGTCCAGAACCGATTTCGTATCAACCGTCACCTTCCCATGCCATTCCGGAGAAAAATTAATATTGAATCGATCCGATGGATCATGATATAGCTGGGTTGCGAAGGTCAGACCGTCTTTCCCATCCCATTTATAATAGGAGGTAAAGTATGGAATTTCAGCGGGGTCGAAATACTCCCATCCTTTAGGCGCCTCAAGCAATCCAATTTCAATAATGCCATCATGATCAATATCTTCGCTTTCAATCCGACGATCTTTATAAGTCCGCGCATCGCCTGGTAATACCACACGCAGCTTGTTATTCTCCATAACGACAATAGAGGTATAGGCAGATTGGGAATCCACTGCAGCATCCAATACGATTCCTTCTTTATCCTTTGAGATTTTTCCTGCAACAATATTGTAATAATTATTAAAATAAGGGTCGATATTATCAAGCTTATCGAGTACCTTAAAGCCATCATTGTACTGATAGACCGAGATGGTTGCAAATTCATTTCTTTTAAAATAAACAACGGTGATGTCTTCAATTCCATCCCTATTAAGATCATCAATCATATATTTTGTATAAGGATGTGAAAGTACTTCTTCTAATGATCCAGTGGAATAGCTATAGACGACAAGACCCTTTTCTTCACCTTGTGAATAGCCGGTAACAATCTCAAGCTTCCCATCACCCGTCATATCCTTCAAATCAACCGACTCTAGTACAGATCCTTCGCCATCGAATACAAGCTTCTTGACCCAAGTGTCGCCCTGTTTCTCCAGGATCATTCCGTGAATCAATACAGCTTCTCCAGGAGTCTTATAGAACACAAGCGTCTCCAAAATCCCATCCTTATTGAGATCCTCACTAAAGATGGTACTATCATCGTCATTGGTCGGACGAATCAACGTGGAACCTGCTGGCATAAGTGAATTAATAGCAGCCATAAGTGTTGCTTTATCAGCAGACAATTGTGGGGATTTCATCTTAGAAACAGGATCACTGATGAAAGTACAACCCGACAGTACGGATAACGTCAGCGTTGCAGCTACAAAGCACCTAAGGCTTCTCATATTCAACTTCATCACTCTTTTCCTTATCCGTGTCCTATATTTAAAGATTTGCACGTTCTTGGAACGTTAATCTACGCCCCTTTATATCATGCTTAATTCTGCCATCTTCTAGTACCCATAGACGCGTAGCAAAACGTTCCGCTAATTCAATCGGTAACACCGTTACAACCGTAAGACCGGTTTCTTTACACAGCTTCCGCAATGTTTCCAAGACGCTCTCCGCGGATTTAGGATCTAATCCCGTAACCGGTTCATCCGCTAAAATCACTTTAGCACCGTGAGTCAACGCTCTAGCAATCGCTACACGCTGCCTTTCTCCACCACTAAGTTGACTTGTCTTCATCTTCGCCTTATCCAGGAGGCCAAGGGCATCCAATTCATCCATTGCACCCATATAATCATCTGAACGTACCATCCCAGTAACCATTCGCCATAACGGCGTTTGTGCGGACTGGCCGATCAGTACATTCTTCAATGCTGTACGGTTAGGATTGAGCTCTGCATTCTGCTCCAGGTATGCCCACTCGCGGCGGATTTTTCTTTTACCTGTAAAGGCATTCGCCATTATATCTGTACCGTCCACTCTAAAATTCCCTCGATCCCACTTCTCACGCAGCGCTAAACAGCGCAGTACAGTGGTCTTACCGCTACCGCTACCTCCAAGTATTGCTACGAACTCACCCGGTTCTAATTGAAACCCTATATCCTGTAGAACTGGATTTTTATCTTCCCCAACTGCCTTGGCTAAGTGTTCAACTGTGATCATAGTTCAGCCTCTCCCTGTCTTTATCTATAATCTATAGTGTACTCTGAAAGCCAGATGAATTTCCATGCGAGCACTCGTTCTTATCTTACCTCAAATTTTTTGCCGTGGCGAGAAAAATAACCCAAGCAATCCGAAGGCGATATATAAAGCGCCCATCAAGCCGAAAATCCCCCCGCCCCAGCCGGCTTGCATGAGCAAACCGCCGATACCTGGACCTATAATACTGCCTATACTAAAATGAAAAGAAGCAACCACATTTGCAGCAGGCAGTAAATGTCGTGGTAAAATATCCGCAGCCAGACTAAGCCCTAACGAGAAAAAGGAGCCTACAAGTCCACCAGCAATCATCAACAGCACCATAGTCACTTTGAAATGGTCACCTGCTAATGGCAGTAATGCGAAGGCAATCCCGCCTACAATCCCAGTAAGAATCAATACCTTCTTTCGACCAAATCGGTCGCTCCACAGTCCTAGCGGGAATTGTAACAACAGTCCCCCTATGCCCGCAAAAGGCAATAAGGCTGCAATTTGATCCGTGCTGTAACCGATCCGGAGGCCATACACTGGAAAATTACTGTTTAAGCTTGCTTCCATGAAACCGTATAGGAGTGCAGGAATTAAAGCGAACCACGCTAGACTGTAACAACGTCCAAACCGGCGTACCTGACTTTCTCCACTCTCAACTTTATCTGGACGTGAATCTGGAAGCATTGTAATGGCAAGTATTAGGACCAGCAAAAAAAGAAAAGCTAGAACAATAAAGGGTGTTGCCTGACCAAAGCGCAGTAGACTAATTCCAAGTGGCCCCAAGCTAAACCCCAGACCATAGGACATCCCATACAGGGAAAGATTTCGTCCGCGATGCTCGGCAGGTGTCATTAGCAGCACCCATAGCTGAGCGGCATAATTGATAGCTGCATCACCAACACCTACAAGTAGACGTAACACAAACCATATTTTGATTCCAGGAAAAAAGGGAAATAAGAGCAAGCTTACTAAGACTAGGCTTATCCCGCCAGCAATCAATTTTTTGAATCCAATCGCTCCGAGAACTCTTTCAGCAATCAAGGTCATTCCGAATGATCCTATGTATAAAGCAGCTGCATTTAGTCCATTAAGCGAAGAGGAAACTCCTTTCTGCTCCAATAGAATGGATAGTACGGGAAGCAGCATTCCTTGGCTGAGTCCAGCCGCTATAGTAGCGGTAATAAGAATCATGAAATTCATTTTGCTGTTACTTCGAATAGATAATTTTGGCCGGTCTGACACAGATGATATCCCCCTATGATTAATAACACTAATTTGTTCTAACGCCAATTGGCAAACACCGAACATTATAGTGGACAACCCTCTTCAAAACAAGAGATAATATGAAGATGTTACGGATTTCCTGGGGGTGCATGAGACATGGAGTACGAATTAAAGATCGACGTATCGCCGGTTTATGAACTGCTGGACAGTTTTATGTTATATGTAACTAGAAAATGGATCTCCAATTTGGACATTGGTCCCCACTGGATAAGTGATGTGGAAGATCGCATTTCTCCTCATAAGGTAACAGCTTTAATGCAAGCCGTCGAGTGGCCTTTTACGGATTATGATGTGCTATATGCCTGGGTTTACATTCGAGGACCCGCAACATCAGTGCAGCATTTCTTAGATGATCTGGATTCAGCCTCCATAGAAGAATGTTATCAGCAAATCGCTCCGCTCATTCAGGAGTTTACGATTGAAGATGCTTTTCGGATTCGGAGCAGCTATAGTCCACTCTTGCGTCTCTGGTACGAGCAATACTTCCGCCATGTGGAGCACAAAATATTACCGCTATTAATTGAAGATGCTTCTGAGAAAAAAATGCTTGAAAGCAAAATGGACCCCGTTTCTCTAATTGAATACGCATCTGGCGGTGTAGTTTTCGAGGAGATCACGGATCTAAAGACGATTGTATTACTACCAACTGTTCATAATCGTCCGATTAACACCTACTGCTTCTACAAAACCATGGTAATCGTACAATATCCTGTAGATGTACCTTTAGAAGACGAAAATGAACCACCTATGGTGCTTTTGCGCATGACCAAGGCACTTTCCGACCCCACCAGACTTCGATTGCTTCGCTATGTCGCACATGAACCCAAGTCGTTGTGGGAGATGCAATCTGATCTTAATCAATCCAGAGAAATGCTGATGCATCACCTTATGATTCTACGAGTAGCCGGCCTACTCCGCATCCATCTTAGAGGTGAACAAGACGAACGTTTCAGTATTCGCCCTGACGGCGCATCAGAGCTTCAAATGTTCCTAGAGTCTTATATTTACCTATAGAACACTATACAGATACAGATCCAAGGAGTGAGAGATATGAAATACTTGACACAACAGGTGATTTTCGATCTAGATGATACACTAGTCCACTGCAACAAATATTTCGATCTGATTTTAGGGCAATATTTTGAGCTGATGACAGATTGGTTTAATGAATTTGGCCCAAGCACCAGTGATTTACGTAACAAACAAATAGAAATTGATGTACACACGGTCAACACAAGTGGTCTTGCCAGCGATAATTTCCCTAAATCTCTAATCGCTACCTACCGCTATTTCTGCGCCAAATATAATCGTCCGACGGACCGTTTTCAAGAACAACAGTTACACAAGCTTGGACTAAGCGTTTATGATCAAGAAATTGAAGCTTACCCTGGTATGGTTGAAACGCTGGATACTCTGAAGCAGGATGGTCACCATTTATTCCTGTATACAGGTGGAGACGATACGATCCAACAACGTAAAATTGAGCAAATGAAGCTAGATGCTTACTTTGATGACCGGATCTATATTCGTCAACATAAAAATGTTGAGGCACTTGAAAATATTTTGACTACGCAAGGCTTTGACCGCAAACGCACCTGGATGATTGGTAACTCTTTACGTACAGATGTACTTCCGGCAGTGACCGCAGGCATTAACAGTATCTATCTGAAGCAACAGAATGAATGGAGCTATAACCTTATTGAACTGGAGCAAGAAATGCAACAAGCAGTGAAGACCATTTCCTCCATCCATGAGGTGCCTCCTGTTATTCGTACTGCTACTTTGCACAAAAGCTAAGTGCAACGTAACCTCAGACATTGTTACAAATGACATATCTACTCTACCTCTGGAATGATTATACTATTTTTATACAATTCCTAAATGAGGTAGGAGATGAGATATGAACAAGAAAGTAAAGTCCAACCGTACTCGAACTAACAAACAAATGCTTCCCATGCTCTTAGGTATAGTTGTTGTAATCCTTGTCGCTGTTATTGTCTTCATTCTAAATGACAAGACAGACAGTACAGAGGGACTACCTAACTACACCGATGTGAAGGGAAGCATTGTTGTTGATGGGCTGAAATATGAAAAGCAACCTCATCTTGGAAGCCCTGATGCCAAAATCAAAGTTATCGAATTCGCAGATTTCAAATGTCCTGCCTGCAAAAATTGGTCGGAGAAATATTCGGATACTTTTGTTAAGGACTACGTGGATACCGGAAAAGTTGAACTCTTCTTCATGAACTTTGCCTTCCTGGATCGAGATTCCTATCTTGCTGCAAGTGCAGGTGAAGCCATTTATAAGCAAAGCAACGAGAAGTTCTGGGAGTATCTCCATAAGCTGTACGCCAATCAAGGCGATGAGAGCAAAATATGGGCCACACAGAAGTTCATTCTGAATTTCGTCAAGAATAACATCGAAGGCATTGATTATGCACAATTCGAGGCAGATCTCAAGAATCACACCTACATGTTCGACGTTAAAGAAGATTTCAAGATCGCCGGGTCGTACGGGGTTAATGGTACACCTAAATTTATGGTAAACGGAGCCATGCTTCCCGACTCTTCCTATGAAGGGTTAACTGCAGCGATTGAAGCGCAGCTGGCTAAAGCCGCTGAATAAATATAAAACATTATTAAAAAGGTGTCTCTGCCACGTAACCAACATGGCTAAAGACACCTTTTTGCCGTGCATACAATCTTTCCGATCGCCTATGATTCTACTGTTAATTGTCCCGTATCCATATTCTGAAGCACTAGCTTGCCTTCAAGGGGTGTACCATCTTCGCTGGTAAGCTTTAGCTTGCCCGTCCGACCTTTTTCAATCAACGCCTTCACTTGCGCGTCCGTGAGTGTACGACCATGATTTTCTTTCCAGATCACGAATTTGCAGCCTTCCTTGTAGTGAGAGCAGCCGTAGCCTTTTTTACCCATGAATATCATTCCACCGCAGCCGGGACGCGGACAGTTTCCGATGACCTTAGGACCTGAATTGGCGGATTCCTCTTCACTACTTGCCTTGCGCTTTCTCGGCGCCGCAGGTTTGTCGCTGGTTTTACGGGATGTACTTCCAGTGCTTCGCCCTTTAGCACCTGTATTAACAGAAGGCGTCTCCCCTTCAAAAGAGGTTTTGGACGCCCGAGATTGTACTCGTACTTTATCCACGATCATACAGGCAAATCTTTTTACATTCTCCATAAACTGCCCGTCCGACGCCGTTCCTCTGGAAATTTCGTTCAAGCGACGTTCCCATTGTCCGGTCATTTCCGGTGAAGTCAACAGCTCAATACCCGCTCCACGAATTAGTTCAATGGCTGTGCGTCCTTTTTGCGTGATAGCAATTTTTTTACCCTGCATTTCAATGTATCCGACATTCTTCAGCCGTTCTATCGTTGCTGCGCGGGTAGCCGGAGTTCCAAGCCCTGAATCCTTCATAGCATCGCGAAGCTCTTCATCCTCAATCTGCTTTCCGGCACTTTCCATCGCACGAAGCAGCGTACCCTCTGTGTAATGCTTGGGTGGCTGAGTATCTTTCTCTTTAACTATAGCATCACTACAAACCACTTCTTCTGCCGGAGCAATAGAAAATGGTTCATTCACTTCGATCTCTTCGTCCTCTTCCTCATCCTTGTTCTTACCCTTGGAAGATTTCGCTTTATCCTTCTTCTGGTCCGCGTAAATGACCTTCCAGCCGAGGCTTAACAATTCCTTGACTGTGGTTTTGAACTTTTCCTCTTCTACCTCGGTCATCACCGTATGCACTTTATACTCCGCTGCCGGATAGAATTGAGACAAAAAGCGCCGTACAATCAAATCATACAGCTTTCCCTCATCTGCACTAAGTCCTGATGCTTTACGATATGTAGGCAAAATCGCGTGGTGATCCTCAACCTTTGAGGGGTTGCAGATAAATTTATTCCCTTTATGAACGAGATTGCGATTTGCACCCTTCACCCACTCATCATAAGCCGTCCCTTGCAGCGCAGATAACGTCTTATGCATCTCAGGAATATTCTGTTCTGTAACATAGTTGGAGTTCGTCCGCGGATAAGAGATCACCTTATGCTTTTCATATAACGCTTGAGCAATATCGAGCGTCTTTTTTGCGGAAAAAGCGTACTTTCCATTCGCCTCCCGCTGCAGCAGCGTTAAATCGTACAGCTTATTCGGATACTCTTTCGTTTCCTTAACCTCGTAAGACTCAATCCGGCCCGGTTTTCCTTTGACCTTGGCAGCTAGCGCCTCCGCCTTATCCCCATCAGTCAGCCGATCCCCCTGCCACATGCCTTTATAGGTCATTTCATTCTGGGTAAAATGTCCCTCCACCTCAAAAAACTTTAGGGAAGAGAACGCCTCAATCGTCTTCTGACGGTCATAAATCAAGGCGAGCACAGGCGTTTGAACTCTACCTACGGACAGCAGCACATTATGTTTTGTAGTAAATGCTCGTGAACCGTTCATGCCGATGAGCCAATCGGCTTCACTGCGTGCTTTTGCCGCTTTGGTTAAATTCTCGTACTCCGATCCATCCTTCAGCTCCTGGAATCCTTTGCGAATGGTCTCTGGCGTCAGATCCGAGATCCACAACCGCTTCACAGGATGCTCCAGCTTCAAATGTCGTTGAATGAGTGAAAAGATATGCTGCCCTTCTCGCCCGGCATCGCATGAATTCACTAGAAGATCACTACGTTTCGCAAGATCTCCTATTACCTTGAGCTGGTCGATTGTCCGCGCATTAGGAACCAGTTTGAACTGGTCTGGAATAATGGGCAGATCATTAATGTTCCACTTTTTGTATTTAACATCATAAGCATCCGGCTCGGCCAAACCGATTAGATGCCCTATTGCCCAAGTAATAATGTACTGCTCCCCTTCAAGATAGGAACGGTAATTTTTGGCCTTCGGTTCTATTGCGGCGGCGATATTCCGCCCCATATCCGGTTTCTCCGCAATAATGAGTGTTTTCAAAAACAATCGCTCCTTACCTTTTCGTTCTTAAGTCCAAAATTCGTCCAGTATTCTATTATACCATTAACCTCGGTTTTTTTTAATGGATTGGTTAGTAGGCTTTAGTAAAATTCAGACTTCCCTTAGTCTTTTCTATGATTTAGAATAGTCTGATAAACGAGTTTTATATATCGGAGGAATCAAAACGTGTCTGAAAATTACAAATTTACAGAACCTTTTACGGACAGAAACGTCCACTATTTAAAAGCAGAATGTGAGAGCTGCTTCGGTTTGTGCTGTTCCGCACTACCTTTTTCAGCTTCAGTGGATTTTGCTATGGATAAAGCAGCTGGCCAGCCATGCCATAACCTACAATCAGACTTTCGCTGTGGTGTACATACAGATTTAAGAGCGCTTGGATTTCGTGGTTGTACTGTATATGACTGTTTTGGGGCTGGGCAAAAGCTTTCTCAGGTTACTTATACTGGTGAGGATTGGCGGAAGAATCCAAAAACTGCGAAGCAAATGTTCGAGGTATTTACGGCCATGTGGCATTTGCACGAATTGCTATGGTACTTAAATGAATCATTGAACTTAGATATAACCCATGCAATACATGTTGAGCTGCAAACAGCACTCGATGAGACGGAACAACTCACTTTACTTAACCCTGATTCTCTACAGAAGGTGAATGTTGACGCTCATCGAGCAAAAATTAATCTATTGCTGCTGCAAGTTAGTGAACTTGTGCGTACTGAGGCTCGTCGTAAACTAAAAAAAGCATCGAGAACTTTCAGCCGTGGTGCTGACCTTGTCGGCGCAAATCTTAAAAATGCAGATCTCAGGGGCGCCAACCTGAGGGGAGCCTATTTGATTGCCGCTGACCTTAAAGGCGCTAATCTTAGAGGTGCAGATCTTATTGGTGCAGATTTCCGTGACACTGACCTTAGGGGAGCTGATCTATCAGAGAGCATTTTTCTAACTCAGGGTCAGATTAATGCGGCTAAAGGCGATGATCTCACAAAATTACCGCCAGCACTCTCCCGCCCTGAACAATGGTCTTCGGTTTGAATTATTATAGAAAATTAAATCAGCTGCGAAAAGAATACTTGGATACGAGAAACCGCTTCGAATATTTCTAATACCCCTTTACCCGCTGAGGCTCTTTCTAGATACTCCACCCTACCTTGTGCAGCTTCCTTACCGACCACTAGCGTTACGGGTATACCAATCAAGCTTGAATCCTTAAATTTAACGCCAGCACGTTCATCCCTATCATCTAGCAGCGTCTCAAAACCGAGCTTAGTAAGTTGATTATAAAGCTCCTCTGCAACTGCCAGTTGCTCCGAGTCCTTTATGGACATCATCAAAATATGAACCTGATAAGGTGCTAATGCAACTGGCCACATTGTTCCTTGATCATCATGATTCTGTTCTACAATTGCGGACAATAGACGCGAGATTCCAATTCCGTAACAACCCATGATCATAGGTTGACTTTTGCCTGAACGATCTAAAAAGGAAGCTCCAAGCTTCTCACTGTATTTGGTACCTAATTTAAAGACATGTCCGATTTCAATGCCTTGATGAAAATGAAGAACGCCATCCTCGCAATGTGGACAAGATTCTCCTTCCGCTACATTGCGAAAATCCCCTACATGCTCAAGCCCAAAATCTCTACCAGGTACAACATTACGGAAGTGATAATCTTTTTCTCCTGCTCCCGTCGTACCTTCAGTCATCTCAGCAACTGCGGCATCAACTAGTACAGTTAATTGAAGTCCCACAGGCCCCACAAACCCACTCTCTACACCCGTTAAGGATTTCACAGCTTCATAGTCAGCAAGCCCGATCTCCATCGCTCCGATATATTTACTCACTTTTATCTCATTAACTTCATGATCTCCTCGAACCACTACAGCAAAGAATTGTCCGCTACCTTCGTAGATCAATGTTTTCATAATCTGCTCTGGCTGGATCTCCAACTCCTGCTCTAATTGATCAATTGTGCGTAAATTTGGAGTATGGAATTTCTCTTTCGCTGGTACTTCGAAATTCATTTCCTTCTTATCAGGACGCACAGCTTCTGCCTGTTCCAGATTGGCTGCGTAATCGCAAGAGGAACATACCGCAATCGTATCTTCCCCGATATCAGCCAGTGCCATAAATTCATGGCTGCCCCCTTCTCCGCCAATTGCACCAGAATCTGCATGAACAGCTCTGAACTTCAATCCACATCGCTTAAATATCCGGTGATAAGCATCGAACATTTGGTGGTATGATTTATCAAGTCCTTCTGAGCTTATGTCAAAAGAGTACGCATCCTTCATTAAGAACTCTCTTCCTCTTAGTAATCCGGAACGTGGTCGCCGTTCATCTCGAAACTTAGTCTGAATTTGATACACGGTAACAGGAAGCTTACGATAGGAGCTGATCTCATTCCGCACAAGTGTGGTTACAACTTCTTCATGCGTTGGACCGAGAATGAATTCCCGCTCATGACGATCCTTAAAAGTCATCAACTCCTTACCATAAACATCATAGCGTTCTGATTCTTTCCAAAGTTCCGCAGGCTGCATGGATGGCATTAAAATCTCCTGCGTCCCGGAATGATCCATCTCTTCTCTCACAATCGCTTCTATCTTTCGCAGAACCCGCCGTCCAAGTGGTAAATAGGTATACACTCCAGCAGCTAATTGACGGATATACCCCGCACGTAGTAGTAGCTGATGACTGTTTGTCTCCGCTTCCGAAGGCACCTCACGCAGTGTTGTTAATAATAAATTGCTTTGTCGCATCTTAAATACCCTCCCCATAAATTATCTCTCTAAATGCAAAAAGACACATTCGTCAGGGACGAATGTGTCGTGATACCACCCTTATTCAACTGCCAGCTCAACATACAATCCATTCTGATTTGGCAATCCTCAAATCGGATAACGGTCGATTCCGGTAGCGGGTTAGTAGATACTATCGCTACAGCTACCAAGGCAGGATACCACTCACACGTGTTTGAGGAACCTTTCACCCGGTGGGTTCCCTCTCTGTTCTAACGCTTCTTGAATCGTAGATCCTTGGTCAATGCTTTTATCATGTGAATAATGCTTAAACAAGAACGGTAGAACCCATCAGGTATTTATCCACTTCACGCGCAGCTTCGCGTCCTTCGTTAATGGCCCAAACAACCAAGCTTTGACCACGTCGCATATCGCCAGCAGCAAATACTTTATCCACATTCGTATTGAATTTACCATAACGTGCTTTCACGTTGGAACGACGATCTGTCTCAAGATCAAGCTCCTGAATAATATCTTGTTCTGGGCCATCAAAACCAATGGCAATCAGAGCAAGTTGAGCAGGGTATATAGCTTCGGTGCCTGGAACAGGTTGATAGATCTTACGACCTGTCTCATCCACGATCCGGCGGATCTGTACAGTATGCAGCTCTTTCAAGTTACCGTCATCATCACCAACAAATTTAGTAGTCATGATAGAGAACTCACGCGGGTCATCCCCAAATATGGCTTTAGCTTCTTCTTGCGCGTAGTCTAGGCTATATACATTCGGGAATTGTGGCCAAGGGTTAGCAATCGGATCACGCTGAAGAGGTGCTTTTTCATGTGTACCAAATTGAGTGATACTGCTGCAGCCATGACGAAGTGCTGTAGCAACACAGTCAGATCCAGTATCACCGCCACCCAAGACGATCACGTCTTTACCTTCAGCAGATACATAGTTGCCATCTTCAAGATTGGAATTCAAATAGCTCTTAATCGTACCATTTAAATAGTCCATGGCGTACATAACACCCTTAAGCTCACTGCCTTCAACGTTAAAACGACGTGCCTTTGTAGCTCCACCACACAGAACAACCGCATCATACTCATCCACTAGCTGTTGAGCAGGAATATCCTTGCCAATCTCTGTATTCACCACAAAATTAATACCTTCAGCAGCTAATAAATCTACACGACGTTGTACAACTCTCTTATCGAGTTTCATAGTGGGAATGCCATATGTCAGCAGTCCGCCGATGCGGTCACTGCGTTCAAATACAGTTACAGTATGTCCAGCCTTATTAAGTTGAGCTGCTGCTGCGAGTCCAGCAGGTCCAGAGCCTACGATTGCAATCTTTTTGCCTGTACGTTTCTCTGGAGGATTAGGTACAACCCAGCCTTCTTCAAAACCCTTATCAATAATAGCTAGCTCAATGGTCTTAATGGTCACCGGCTGTCCAATTAGACCCACTGTGCAAGAGCCTTCGCAAGGAGCAGGACAAATGCTTCCAGTAAACTCAGGGAAATTATTCGTCTTATGCAGACGTTCCAGTGCTTCTTTCCATAGTCCGCGGTACACCAAATTATTCCACTCTGGAATTAGATTGTGAACTGGACAACCCGAGGTTCCTCCAGCCATATCAATTCCTGTATGACAATAAGGCGTTCCGCAATCCATGCAGCGCGCTCCTTGTGTCTGAAGCTCGTCCTCGGATAAATGATGGTGGAACTCCTCCCAGTCTTTTACCCGCTGCTCAGGATCCCGATCACCTGGGAGCTGCCGTTTATACTCCATAAAACCTGTAGGTGTAGACATGTTTACGTTTCCCCCATCCGTTCTCTTCATGTTGAAGTATAGTACATTGTAGCATATTGCGGCTTCGTATGGTCGTGAGCAGCGCAATGAAGTACCTGCACATTCTATACCTGTAGATTATCATTTCTAATTTTAATTATAGTAGCACTCATTACTTTTGCACAGTAATGGATTAATCTACTGATTTTTTGTACTATTTCACATGTTATGTCAGAGAAAACGTTTTATTACTATTCCGTACGTTCATAAACAAGAAAACGGTAATCATACGGATTCTTTTCATCACGAATTCCCTTCTTATTGGAAACCTCTTTCCACACACTCCAGTCAATATCAGGAAACCGGGTATTTCCTTCAAAATCCTGTTCAATTTGCGTTAACATCAACTTATCAGCATATGGCAACATCAGCTTATAAATTTCCGCACCGCCGATCACCATCAGCTCATCGTCTTTTCTGCCCTCACTGAGAGCTTCCTCAAGCGTGTGTACAACCTCTGCACCTTCAGGAGCATAATCAGTATCTCTAGTCATAATTAGGCTTGTTCTGCCCTTTAGAGGCTTCCCTCCGAGCGAATCCCAAGTTTTGCGGCCCATAAGCATTCTCTTCCCCAGTGTTTCCGCTTTGAAATAAGCGAAATCAAGCGGTAAATGCCAAGGCATATCATTATCTTTTCCAATAACATGATTGGTGCCCATTGCCCATATTAAGCTGATACTCATGAAAAAAACTCCTTCCTACTATAAAGATCCAAAAATCTTGATAACAATTAATTTACACTGCGATCGGCGCTTTTATCGAAGGATGCGGATTGTACCCTTCAATTACGAGGTCTTCCAACTCAATATCAAAAAGTGATTTCTCATTTGAATTAATAACCAATGTAGGCAATGGTCTTAAGTCTCTTGATAATTGCTCTTTTACTTGATCAACATGGTTTGAATAGATATGTGCATCACTAATGCTATATACAAACTCGCCTACTTCTAGACCACACTCATGTGCTATTAAATGTGTAAGTAATGAGTAAGATGGGATATTGAAGTTAGCTCCAAGAAAAGAGTCCGCGCTGCGCTGCAGCAAGTGACAGCTTAATTTACCATTTGCAACATAGAACTGGAACATAACGTGGCAAGGCGGTAACGCTGCTTTACTCCCTTTTGCCCCAGCATTTA
The DNA here is from genome assembly GCF_924513355.1 of Paenibacillus pseudetheri. Taxonomy (NCBI): domain Bacteria; kingdom Bacillati; phylum Bacillota; class Bacilli; order Caryophanales; family Paenibacillaceae; genus Paenibacillus; species Paenibacillus pseudetheri. The sequence goes on along the minus strand of NZ_CAKMAB010000042.1, from coordinate 33,049 downwards.
TAACATCTTCCGGGTTCCATGCGCTTACAATTAAACGACGAGAATCAGGATTTGTTTTGATCTGATGAATAACATCTTGTAATTGGTCAATGGATTCACCCGTAGAAGATGTCCAATTTCGCCATTGCTTACCATAAACATTCCCTAGGTCACCATGCTTCGCTGCGAACGCATCATCTTCTATGACACGATCACAAAATGTTTTCATCTCTGCTTGATAAACTTGATTGAAGTCTTCATCAATTAAACAACGATTCCCGAAATCAGTCATATCTGGACCCGTATATTCGTCTGATTCAACCCATCTTTTGAAAGCCCATTCATCCCAGATATGATTATTATTTTTCAATAAATAACGGATGTTTGTGTCGCCTTTTATAAACCATAATAATTCACTTGCGATTAAACGGAACGGTGTCCGTTTTGTTGTAAATAATGGGAAGCCTTTTGATAAATCAAATCGCATTTGATAACCAAATACACTAATTGTACCCGTTCCGGTACGATCTTCTTTTTTTACACCATTATCTAAAATATATTGTAAAAAATTCAAATAGGTTTGTTCTAACTCATTATTCAATTTACTGCACCTCCGTAATATTTCACCTCATATATTATATCTGAAAAATTGATTTTTGTAGAAGGTAATATTTTTTAAAAATTTATTTAATAATCTGAGGAGTTCACTACTCCGATATCCTTAACTCTACTCTAACCCCATAAGCACGAAGTGAGGCTTGTCCACCTACAGGGAAAGTAATCATAGGGGATGTATGTCCAAAGTCCACGTCCGCAATGACAGGAATGTCTGATAGTTCTTCTTTCGAAGTTATGATTTTGATCAACAGATTCTTAGTCATGCGTGATCCTTGTTGGAACCTGCCAATTACCAATCCTTTGACATGCTGAAAATCCGGTTGATGAATCAGCGATTGTAAATCCCTGTCAAAGGTAGCAGGCGATGACTCATAATCATCCTCTAGAAATAATATCGAATTTTTTAAGCTTGGCATATACTCCGTACCCTGCAAAAGATTTAAAGTACAAAGGTTCCCACCGATAATTGTCCCTTTCGCTTCTCCATCATTGATAATGAACGGGCCCTCATTTCTGATAAATACACGGTTCTCCTGATCCCGATACCACTCATCATCACTCCAATGCTTCGAAGGCTTCACCACTATTTCTTTGTTGTCCATCATCAGCTTACGGAAATATTCGGTGGTATATTCATTGTCGTGAAGCATTGCGAAGCTAGAAAAATGTGGTCCGGAATATGTAACTAATCCTGTTTTAGCATAGATTGCATTACTTAAAGCAGTAATATCCGAATACCCGCATAATCGTTTAGGATGCCCAGCAATGATGGAATAGTCGATAAAACGTAGCAGTTGATTGCTATTAAAGCCTCCAATGGTCGTAAGGATTCCTTTAACATTCGGATCTAAAAAAGCTTCGTGCAAATCCTCCACTCTAGATTCGATCGATGAGGAAACAAAATCATCCTTCTCAAAGGAATTTACGGAAAATGATATCCGAAAACCTAACTTTTGTAGCTGTTCTTTGGCAATTTTCCTTTGTTCAGCAGCGATTAACGACAGACTTCTGGCAGGTGAGATGATTCGCAACTCATCACCAGGCTTTAACTTATTGGGTTTCATCAATTGTCCTCCCTATATAAGTTTTTAAAATACGGATGAATGATTTTATAGTGTATTCGCTCCATTTGTTTCATCTCCTCCCATTATATCTTTTTTCAAAAAAGTGGAAAACTCAAAAAGGCGAAACGCAAATGCGTTCCGCCTTTCAGTGCCTGCTAGAGCAATTGGGTAGAGAAATTATTATTTCATAACGTGAATAGGATGACCTTCAACCAGTTCAGCAGCTTCCATGACGATTTCGCCAAGGGTTGGATGCGCATGAATAGTCAAAGCGATATCTTCAAGTGTTGCGCCCATTTCAATAGCCAAACCAAGTTCAGCGATCAAGTTAGAAGCTTCGATCCCAACGATTTGTGCACCAAGCACAAGATTGTTTTCGGAGTTAGCAACAATTTTGATAAAGCCTTCTGGGCTGTTCAAAGATACTGCGCGGCCATTCCCTGCAAATGGGAACTTGCCAGCTTTCACTTTGTAGCCTTTGTCTTTCGCTTCTTTCTCAGTCAAACCAACGCTTGAGCACTCAGGATCTGTAAACACAACTGCTGGGATGACTTTGTAGTCAACAACAGATGTAAGTCCTGCAATCGCTTCTGCGGCAATCTTACCTTCGTAAGAAGCTTTGTGAGCCAACGCCAGACCTGGAACAACGTCGCCGATAGCGAAGATGTTAGGAATGCTTGTGCGACCTTGGTGATCGACTTTGATCAATCCACGCTCGTCGAGCTCAAGACCGATCAGGTCTAGTCCAAGTTCACCATCAGTGTTAGGACGACGTCCTACAGTAACAAGCAAGTAATCCGCAGTAACTTCTTTGGATTCGCCACCAACAGAATATTTCACGGTAACTTCCTTGTCGTTCTGTACAGCACTTTCGGCTTTAGCGTTAGTTACGATTTCGATGCCAGTTTTGGCCATGTTTTTCGCAACAAGACGAGTCATATCTTTATCGAAGCCTGGAAGTACAGTATCCAAACCTTCGATGATTGTTACTTTGGTACCGAATTTGGAGTACATTTGGCCAAGCTCAGCACCGATGTATCCACCACCGATTACGATCATGCTCTTCGGAATTTCTGGAAGCTCAAGAGCTTCAGTCGAAGACAGAATGCGTCCACCGAATGGGAAAGGCTTCAGTTCAATCGGACGGGAACCTGTAGCAATGATACAGTGCTTGAAGCGATAACGTGGGGATTCATGATCATTGAACACACGTGCTTCTGTGTCGCTGATAAACATGCATTCGCCGTTAAATACTTCAATTTTGTTGCCTTTCATCAAGCTAGTCACGCCGCTAGTCATTTTCTTAACTACGCCGTTTTTGAACTCTTGCGTTTTAGCAAAATCCACTTTAACGTTCTCAGCAGTAACACCGAAAACTTCACCATGTTTAGCAGATTCAAACTGATGTGCAGCAGCAATCAGTGCTTTAGAAGGGATGCATCCACGGTTCAAACATACACCGCCGAGTTCCGATTTATCCACGATGAGGACTTTTTGGCCGAGCTGGGCGGCACGAATTGCCGCCACATACCCACCAGGACCTGCACCAATAACCAATGTGTCAATATCTAGAGAAGCGTCTCCTACTACCATAATTATACCTCCATAACCAGCAGCTCAGGATTATTGAGCAGCGATTTAATGTAGTTCATAAAGTTTTGAGCAGTCGCACCATCGATAATACGGTGGTCAAAGCTGAGTGACAACGCCATTACAGGAGCAACTACGATTTCACCATTCTTCACAACTGCTTTTTCACTGATACGGCCAGTTCCGAGGATAGCCACTTCAGGGAAGTTAATGATTGGAGTAAAGAACATACCGCCAGCAGAACCAATGTTACTGATGGAGATCGTGCTGCCCTTCATTTCGTTAGCAGACAATTTACCGTCACGACCACGAACTGCAAGGTCAGTGATGCTGCTAGCGATCATCCAGATGCTCTTACGGTCAGCATCTTTGATAACTGGAACGATCAAGCCGTTTGGTGTATCAGTAGCGATACCGATATTGTAGTATTTCTTGTAAACAATTTCGCCTGCTTCTTCATCAATCATAGCGTTAAGCGCTGGGAATTGACGGGAAGCCGCAACCAATGCTTTAACGATGAACGGAAGGTAAGTAACCTTAACGCCTTTTTTCTCAGCGATTGGTTTCATACGTGTACGGAATGCTACCAGTTCAGTAACATCTACTTCGTCCATAATTGTAACGTGTGGTGCAGTGTAAGCCGATTTAACCATTGCATTGGCGATCGCCTTACGAATGCCCTTGTATGGTACACGTTCTTCTTCAAGACTAACATTACCGCTCGCTGCTGCAGGTGTTGCTTTAGCTTCAGTTTTAGCAGCCTTAGGAGCTTCAGAAGCTGCCGCTGCTGGTGCTGCCGCAGGTGTTGAACCACCTTTCAAGAACGCTTCAACATCTTCACGAGTGATTTTGCCGCCTTTTCCAGTTCCGTTCACTTTAGAGATATCCACTTTTTGCTCACGAGCAAATTTGCGAACGCTTGGTGTAGCCAATACATCACGGTCAGGCGCTGGAGCTGCACTAACAGAACCGCCTTGTTTAGCATCAGAAGGGCTAGTTGCTGCTGGGGAAGAAGTGGTATTCGCACTTCCTTTCGCTGCATCTGCTTCTGCGGAAGCATGACCTGCTTGTTCAGGAACGTCACCTTCTGCAGCTATGATAGCTACAACATCGCCAACACGGCATACTTGACCATCTTTAGTCAGAACTTCCAACACAGTACCGTTCACTGGGCAAGGAACTTCAACTACTGCCTTGTCATTTTGAACTTCCATGATGATATCATCATCGGTTACTTTGTCACCGGCTTTGATATGCATTTTGATGATTTCACCTTCATGCAGACCTTCACCCAGTTCTGGGAACCGATATTCAAAGTTCGCTGATTTAGCATTCGCAGGAGCTGGTGCAGCAGGTGCAGGTGCAGCTGGAGCTTCTTCAGCAGCATGACCTTCTTGCTCAGGCACGTCGCCCTCAGCTTCGATAATAGCTACAACTTCGCCAACACGGCAAACTTGGCCATCTTTAGTCAAAACTTCCAACACGGTACCGTTCACTGGACAAGGCACCTCTACTACCGCCTTATCATTTTGAACTTCCATTACGATATCATCATCCGTTACCTTGTCACCGGCTTTGATATGCATTTTGATGATTTCACCTTCATGCAAACCTTCACCTAGTTCAGGGAATCGGTATTCAAACTTTGCCACTTTGAAAACCTCCTTGTGAAATTGGGACTGATCTTATGGTTAGAATTCAGAAGAAGAAACGACGTTGTCATCCATAAAGGATGACAACCGTTTCTCATAGAAAAGTATTTTAGAAATCCAAAACTTTCTTCACGCCTGCAATAATACGTGCAGGGTTTGGAAGCCATGTATCTTCAATTTGCGCGAATGGATATACTGTGTCTGGGCCTGCGATACGAAGCACAGGTGCTTCCAAGTGCAGCAATGCTTTTTCGTTAATTTGTGCAATAACCTCAGCAGCAACACCGGAGCTCTTTTGAGCTTCTTGAACTACGATAGCACGGTTAGTCTTCTTCACAGACGCTACAATAGTGTCGATGTCAATTGGACTTACAGTACGAAGGTCAATAATTTCAACGTTAATGCCTTCTTTTTCGAGTTGCTCGGCTGCTTTGGTAGCTGTATGTACCATCAGCCCGTAAGTAATGATAGATACATCAGCACCTTCACGTACTACGTTAGCTTTTCCAAGTTCAACAGTGTATTCACCTTCTGGCACTTCAGCACGGAATGCATGGTAAAGGTTCAAATGCTCCATGAAGAATACAGGGTCATTGTCGCGGATAGACGCGATAAGAAGTCCCTTAGCATCATATGGGTTTGAAGGAATTACTACTTTAATACCCGGGCTTTGTGCAATCAAACCTTCGAGTGAATCTGTATGAAGCTCAGCTGCCTTAACTCCGCCACCAAAAGGAGTACGGAATACGACTGGAGCATTATATTTACCGCCAGAACGCCAGCGCAGACGTGCCGCTTGAACAACGATCTGATCCAGTGCTTCAAAGATAAAACCAACGAATTGAATTTCTGCAATTGGGCGGAAGCCTTGTACACCAAGACCAAATGCCAGACCACCGATAGCGGACTCAGCTAGTGGAGTATCAAAAATACGATCTTCGCCAAATTCCTTTTGCAGCCCTTCCGTTACACGGAAAACGCCACCTACATTACCAACATCCTCTCCGAAGATAAGAACGTTAGGGTCACGATTCAGTTCAACGCGCATCGCGTCGCGGATCGCTTCTTTCATATTCATTTGTGCCATTGCCTGATATCCCCCTTATTCAAAATCGGCTTTTTGCTCTTCCAGATGTTTAGGTGTTACTTCGAACATGCTGTCGATCAAGCCAGGTATTGTCATTTTTTCGGTTTGTTCAGCTTTTTTAATCTGCTCGTTAACAGTAGCTTTCGCTTCGTCTTTCACGCGCAGCGTATCTTCTTCAGTCCAAAGACCTTTCTTCTCCAAATACTTGGCAAGACGGTTGATTGGATCCTTTTCACTCCATTGTCCTTCTTCTTCTTTCGAACGATATTTACTTGCATCGTCAGAAAGGGAGTGTGGACGGAAACGGTAAGTTACAGCTTCGATCAATGTAGCACCTTCGCCATTACGTGCACGCTCAGCAGCGTCACGAACAGCACTGATTACTGCAAAGATGTCCATGCCGTCAACTTTAATTCCCGGGATACCAGCTGCAACCGCTTTGTGAGCGATCGATTTGGAAGCTGTTTGTTTTGCGAATGGAGTCGTAATCGCGTAACCGTTGTTTTGAACAAAGAAGATAACAGGCAGTTTAAAGCGACCAGCAAAGTTCAAGCCTTCATAGAAATCGCCTTCAGAAGAACCGCCATCACCAGTGTAAGTAATTGCAACACTCTTTTGTTTCTTCAATTTAAAGCCCATTGCAATTCCTGTAGCGTGCAGGATTTGCGCGCCGATGATAATTTGTGGCATCAATACATTAACGCCATCAGGAATAGCTCCACCATGTTGGTGTCCACGGGAATATAAGAATGCTTGGTACAACGGAAGTCCGTGCCATACTAGCTGCGGAATATCACGGTAGCCTGGGCATAAGAAGTCTTCTTTCTCCAAAGCGTACTCGCTACCAATCATAGTAGCTTCTTGACCGGATACCGGTGCGTAGAAACCAAGACGGCCTTGACGACCAAGATTTACTGCACGATCATCCCAAGTACGGGTAAATACCATACGATACATAATTTCTTTCAGTTGATCGTCGGTTAAATCAGGCATTTTATCCTTGTTGATAATTTCTCCATCCGGGGAAAGTACCGTTAGAGCCTCGACGTCCTCTGTATACACTTCATAAGGAACTTTACTCATTATCTTCACCTCAATAAAAAAATTTGAATATCAGCTGCCTCTGTTATAATATTATTATACACCTGTTTAGTTACTTTCGTCAAAGAAATACTTATAAAATTTATATTCCTTTAAATTTTGTATGTATAACAGGTGACCTATTTTTATATAACAGTTTATAACTTCCGAAACAAGTAAATGATTAATCACACAGTTACTCAGCTATTTATTTTAGAGCATACCGTTGTGTATTGCAAAACTCGACAAGAAAGGTGACGTGGCAACTATGAGCGATTCTGTTTTTCTGAAACGCACAATTGTAAAAGAAACACTTTGGAGTAAACATCTGCAGGAGGAACGTAAATTACGCATCTATCTCCCTCCCGGCTACAACGAAGTCTTAAGCTACCCAGTGGTGTACTGCCAAGACGGCGAAGAGTTCTTTAACTTTGGCCGCATCGCTACACTCGCTGGACGTCTTATTATAGAAGAAGACGTGGAGCCCTTCATCATTGTTGGTGTCGAAGTAGACGTCACTGTTCGGACTCAAGAATACGCTCCTTTTGGTAGCAGATTCAAGCAGTACTTATCTTGCTTTTCCGAAGAGATTATTCCCTTCATTGAACAAAAATATCCTGTACGTCGTACTCCGGATGAACGAATCCTAGCCGGTGATTCACTTGGGGGCAGTGTATCACTCCATCTTGCACTTGCTTATCCTGCGATCTTCACACGCATCCTCAGTCTTTCCGGTGCATTCTATCCTGAATCCCGCGACATGCTGGCTAAAGAAGAAGATCTCTCCTGGCTCAACATTAATATGGTCGTTGGTCTGCAGGAAACAGACTACAAAACGGATACTGGCATTTATGATTTCGTTCAAATGAACCGAGAAACAAAAACATTGCTTGAATCACGTGGAGCAACCGTATCCTACCGAGAGAAAGACGGACATCATCTCTGGGGCTTCTGGCAGAAAGAGCTACCAGAATCACTACTCTATTTCTTAAACGCATAATGACCTATTGATAGTAGTAAATAGTGAACATCTAAAGAACAGTATGTAGATTACTTGATTACGCTTACAGTTAAACCAAGCAACTTTCCTCGATTAACCATATGAAACATACAGAGGGAGCTGTAATCCGAATGGGTTACAGCTTTTCTCTTATCATTCTTTCCAACAATATATCACAGCCCGCATTGATCAAATCATATACTTGTTCAAAATTACCTGTAAAATATGGGTCCGGCACTTCGCGCAGCTCCTCCTCAGGCAATAAATCCATGAAGAACATTAGCTCGGCGTCTTTCCCGCCAGGAATCTTTTGAACATTCTCTCCATTAGACTTGTCCATACAGACGATATAGTCAAATTTTTGAAAATCTTCACTGTCGACTAGCCGTGCTAACATGTTCTCATAGCTAATGTCGTTCTGATCAAGGATACGTCTTGTTCCTTCATGCGGCTCTTTTCCTATATGCCAATCTCCAGTTCCCGCTGAGTCTACAAGAATCTTATCAGAGAGTTCTCGTTCATTAATCTTATGCCGGAGAACAGCCTCCGCCATAGGTGATCGACAAATATTACCCAGACATACAAACAGTACTCTAACGATTTCGTTCACCTCCCAGTTGTTAAACCTAAATATATGTGAATTTATACTCAAAAGATTACACACTATCATTTTAGCGTTCTCGAGGTCAATTGTGCAACCTTTCGATCTGCATTATACTGGACAGGATACTCAACAAGAGGTTTAAGAGGAGGAATGGATGTTATGTCATCCAAACGAGTCGTTATTTTTGCAGGTGGAGAACTTTCTCCAGAATATTTGAACCTATTAGATGAAGATGATTTTATTATCGGTGCGGATCAGGGAGCGCTATTTCTCATTTCACACGGATATACACCAGATATAGCAGTTGGTGATTTTGATTCCGTTTCGCCTGAAGCGCTTCAAGATATTAAATCCAAAAGTAAAAAGACCATCACCTGTGATGCCGTGAACAAAGATTTGACAGATAGTGAGATGGCGCTAGATATTGCAATGGATCAGCAACCCGATTCTATTCTACTATTAGGTGTTACGGGTACTCGAATTGACCACTCCCTAGCTAGCATTCAAATGATGACTAGAGCCCTACAACGTCAAATCAATTGCTACGTCATGGACACTCATAACTATATAACCCTCACAGGATCCCAGGCTGTTATCAACGATTTAGGTTACACCTACGTTTCTTTACTGCCTCTAACCCCAGAAGTGTCCGGTATTACCTTAGAAGGATTTCAATATCCATTGACTGACGCAACACTAAAGCTTGGACAATCACTTGGTGTGAGTAACAAACTGGTATCATCCTCAGGAACGGTTTCCATTCGAAGTGGATTGTTGCTGATCATTCAGAGTAAAGACTAGATACATAGGGATCATGTTTATCGTAAAAATGCTACTTTTTTATAGTTTAGAAACATCATTGTAACTTTTAGCTCAAATTCGAGAAAGCCGTAAAAGCCCTTTTGTACCAAGGGTTTTTCGGCTTTTTTAGAATCCTTTTACATCAAATTATTAATTTTTTGTAACTTTTAATGATTTTTTAATAAAACGCTTACAACCCATGCCCAGCTTCACTTTATTGCACCTCTTCCAATTTTTATGTCATAGATAACCTGCTATACTACGAATCAGGCAAGCAAGACAGACAAACACAACAACAAAGACTAACACCTTGGAGGTACTACAACATGAATAAACAACAATGGATTAAAAAAGCGATTGTTATAGGAATGGTTACTACAATGGGCTTAGGTACAATGATGGCAACTGGCATAGGAGCAACAAAAGTTGAAGCAGCTTCCGTGTCTAAAGGTCAAAGCGTAGTGAATCTCGGAAAGAAATATATGGGAGTGTCTTACAAGTTCGGTGCATCCACATCTACTACAAAAGTTTTTGACTGCTCTTCTTTTACAAAATACATCTTTAAACAATATAACGTGACACTGCCTCGTACGGCTGCAGAACAATCCAAAAAAGGAACAGCCGTATCTAAAGCAAATCTTCGTGTAGGCGATCTCGTATTCTTCTCCAGCGGTAGCAGAGCAACTGGTAAAAACGTAACTCACGTTGCTGTTTATGCCGGCAATGGTAAAATTCTGCACACTTACGGTAAACCAGGTGTTACGATTTCCGATCTGAACTCTGGTACTTGGAAAAGAACATATTTAAAAGCTCGCCGCGTACTGTAAACAACGACTCTGAAGTAGAGTTCTAACTATAATAGAGAAATAGTCTCAGGATGTGGTGCCGCCTTCGGGCGCCCTCATTACATATCCTGTTCCGCGAACAGTATGAATCAACTTGTTCCGGTGACCTTTATCAACTTTCAAACGGATATGTCTGATGTAAACATCTACAACATTGGTATCTGCGTGAAATTGGTAACCCCATACTTCCTTAAGTATCTCGATGCGAGAGCATATCATTCCTTGGTTCGCAGCGAGATAATACAATAGATCAAATTCTTTGGGCGTCATCTTTAACTCGATCCCTTCGCGGCTTACAAATCTGCGGCTGGGATCGAGCATTAAACCATCGACTCTTAGTATATGATTTAAATTTCGACGCCGTCCAGTAAGGGTTAACAAATTTAGAATTCTGTGCTTGAATTCACCGGTATGTAAAGGTTTTGTCATATATTCATTACCCCCGGCTGAGAACGTCGAAACTGCCCCGGTTCCAGATTCAGATTGTTCACCGGAAATCACCATTACCGGTAGTATCATCCCCCCAGCTCTTACAGCGGAAATTATGTCCCAGCCTTCCCAAGTCCCCACCTCGCATAACTCAGCAAGCAGCAGTACCGGTTCTACTTTTGATATGGATAAGCGGAGATCCTCGGGATCTTCGCTTATTGTTGCTTCAAGTCCAATATCTTGTAGCACACTTTCTATAACGACTCGATCTTCTTCTCTACTACTGCTATCAGCCATATACCATATTATTTGCTCAATCACAAAGTTCCCCCATATCCATATGACTTGCACCAGCATCACTGCGGTACGTATAGAATTCCCGGAAAACAAAAAGACCATTCCTAAGAAATGGCCTGAACACCTATTTACAGCTTTTTTATCCAAAATATCGATGATAAAAGCTTCGAGCAGCAGCAATATCTTTTGTCCCATGAATCAACGCTCTACCATCAGCAAAAATAACCAACCGATAAGGCCCTTCTATAAAAGAAACCAGATAAGCGTTGCTTTCCACGCTTCCGCTTCCTAAACGAGATAAACGATTCGCAATTTCCTGCAAGTTAAGCTTCTGTGGTCTCGCAGGGCGAATTTGTACTGTATCCCTTCCACAAAGAACATCGCCTCGCTCGGTATTTGCTGCCATAAGATATGGATAGATCGGATGACTCCCACAAGAAGGGCAGTTTTTCTTTTTGGCAGCTTTTACTCCAATTTCATGGTATTCATTCCGCCACACATCAAACGTTAACAGTTTGTTCCTTAATTGAGCTTTACGCTTACCTAGTAGTTTCAGCGCCTCTGCCGTAGCATTTGCCGTAACTAGTTGTACTGCTTGCGGAAGTATACCTGCCGTATCACAGGTATCACCTCCTAGAGGTACTGTGCCTAGAAGACAATGGAGACATGGAGTTTCTCCAGGCAAAATCGTATAGGTTATTCCATAACTGCCTACACATGCACCATAGATCCAAGGAATACCGTGCTTTTGCGCCATATCATTAATAATGAGTCGAGTATCAAAATTGTCTGTACCATCCATGATCAGATCAACCCCTGAAATGAGCCCTTCCAACTCTTCGACCCGAACATCTATAACGTGGGCTTCAATAACGACCTCCGAATTAATCTGTTGAAGTCTGCTCTGCGCAGCTGCAGCTTTAGGCATTCGTTCTAGTGCATCTGCCTCGGTATAGAGTTGTTGCCTCTGAAGGTTACTCCACTCTACATAATCACGGTCAGCTAAAATAATTCTTCCGACCCCGCAGCGTACCAATGTCTCTGCAATCCCTGTACCAAGCGCACCTGCTCCCACTACTAATACACTAGACTGCGCCAGCCCTTGTTGTCCCTCTGCTCCAAATGGCGCAAATCGTACCTGACGAGAATAACGATCTTCACGACCATCTGTATGAATCATTCGGTTTCCCTCCCCGTATCCAAAAACCGGAGAACAGCAGATAGTCTGCTATTCCCCGGGAATATGATGATTCTATTCTATACTTGTACTGCTGACCACTGTTCAACATCCCAAATTTTTGTAACCCAATCTTCATAGAAATCAGGTTCATGGGAGACGAGCAGGACTGTGCCTTTATATTCTTGTAATGCCCGCTTCAGCTCAGCCTTGGCAATAACATCAAGGTGATTGGTAGGTTCATCGAACAGAACCCAGTTGCTCTCACGCATCAACAGCTTACAGAGACGGACCTTAGCTTGTTCGCCACCACTCAGCATGCTAAGCGGTCGGGTAATATGCTCATTTTTCAGACCACAGCGAGCTAGATGTCCACGCACTTCATTCTGAGTTAGACTAGAAAATTCATTCCAGACATCCTCAATAGGTGTAAGATTAGCTGCTTTCACTTCTTGTTGGAAATACGCTGAGTTCAGATAATCTCCTAGATAGGTTTTACCGCTATACGTAGGAATCACGCCAAGAATAGTCTTCAGTAGCGTCGATTTACCGACACCATTGCAACCAGTTATAGCAATCTTCTCTCCACGTTCAATGGTCATGTTCAGCATCGGTAGCAACGGACGGTCGTAACCAATCTCGAAATCAATGCCTTCGAAGACTGTTTTGCCGCTGGCACGACTCTCTTTAAACTTAAAGGTAGGTTTTGCAGCTTCTTCTGGCCGATCAATTCGATCCATACGATCCAGCTGTTTCTCACGGCTCTTCGCCCGTCCAGATGTGGAGGCACGAGCTTTGTTTCGCTGAATGAAATCCTCTTGTTTCTTAATAAAATCCTGTTGTTTCTCATAAGCATCTATGTGTTGGATCTTATTCATCTCGGCCATATTCAGGAATTTCTCGTAGTTCGCAGTGTATCGAGTAAGTTTGCCGAACTCCAGGTGATAGACCACATTTACGACTTTATTCATGAATTCCGTATCATGAGAGATCAATATAAATGCATATGGATATTGCTTCAAATAGTTTGTTAACCAGTCGATATGCTCAACATCCAAATAGTTAGTAGGCTCATCCAGTAATAGTACATTCGGTTTCTCAAGCAGAAGCTTCGCCAACAGAACTTTTGTGCGCTGCCCCCCACTTAGTGAAGCGACATCACGGTCAAGCCCAATGACGGAAAGGCCAAGACCATTCGCCATTTCCTCCACTTTTACATCAATAAGATAAAAATCTCCGATATCCAGCTGTTCCTGAATGTCCCCCATTTGCTCGAGTAGCATCTCTAACTCTTCAGGAGAAGCGTCACCCATCTTTTCAGTTATAGTTAGCATTTCCTGTTCCAGCTCTAAAAGTGGCAAGAAAGCGTCCTTCAATACATCACGGATGGTTTTACCTGGCGTTAAGATCGTATGCTGATCCAAATAACCGTAACGGACGCGAGGCGTCCACTCTACTTTTCCACTATCCTTCAACAGTTTTCCAGTCAAAATATTCATAAGCGTCGATTTTCCTACGCCATTTGCTCCTACGATTCCTACATGCTCACCCGGTAACAACCGGAAAGATACATTCTTAAACAACGTCCGATCCCCAAAATTATGGGAAACGTCTTCTACACTAAGTAAACTCATAAATTTTCCGCAAGCTCCTGTCTATTCTTAAATAATGCGTAATAAGAAGAAACGACGTTGTCATCTTTTAAAGACGACAACCGTTTCTCGTAAAAATATAAGGATAAAGTATAGTGTGAAGCTTATACTTTCTTATATTTCAAGCAGAAACGTCTTCGGCGTCCCTATTGGACGGTAGGCGTTTATGCGAGAAATATAAAGATAAAGTATGGTGTGAAACTTATACTTTCTTATATTTTTCAAAACACGTATAAATATATATTTTAACACACTTTAACGCAACACTGAACTAAAAGTTAGTTGAGTGAAAAAAAGGAAGCATAGAGAACCGCCTTATTCAGCCTTTCTTTTGAAAAAAACTACGCCTATTCCCCTTGTTAGGTGCATCTAATACTCCCTCAAACATTTCATTGATCACTTCTGTCAACTTTCCCTTAGGCTTGAATGGGTCTTGCTGGAAAGGTAGTCCATAAACCTTATCTGTACCTATAGCGGTCTGTAACAGTTGTGCTGTTGAGCGTTCTGCGAGTGGTAACCCCACCCTCCAGTTCGTTTCAGGCTGTAACCTTTTACGCCTAAGCCACACTAGTAAATCTTCGAGTCGCCAATCTGCACCAGAAGTAATTAGAATCGGCACATCGCTATATTTGAACTCATCGAGAGCCCCTTCATACCCACCGGTACCAAGATCCAACACTACAAATTGATAATCCCCTCTCAGCAAATCAGCCATTTTTCCGTGAATAGGACGTTTCCAATAATGTACCCCTTTCCATGAAAAAGCAGATTTCTCATCCTTGGATGCAACAGTTGTAATCTGTGTATGTAGCATGCTGCGAATGCGTTCATAAACCGGTGAATCAGGAGAAAAATCAACCCATGCAGTTGCCCCCTTCTGTACAAGTAAGCTACTCACCGCAAATGAAGTATGTGTTGTTCCAAGACCTGGAGCAACTCCGAGTAAGGCAATGACCGTCGCTTTTCGCTTTTCGAGAGAACGTGGAACTGAATTAGCAAAATCATTTCCTCTATCCATTTCGGATTCCACACAAATTAGTGCCTGAAGGACTGCTTCTGCATTCTGATAACGCTCTTCAGCGTGATGTCGTAATAAGCGTCTTGTGATTGGAATAATGCCAGGTGGCATATGGTTATATAGCCGATCCTCCATGCCAGACTCCCAATGACTACATTGGCCTCCAGTTGCCATATAGAGAATTAATGCTCCTAGCCCATATAAATCGGATACCGGCTGACTCTGTCCACCTCCATATTGCTCAGGTGCGGCGAAGCCAACCGTACCAAGCTTAACCGTATCTTCAGAGATACCGTGTTTGTAGCTTCGTGCGATCCCAAAGTCAATTAACATCAGTTCTTTTTGCAGTGTCAACATGATATTTGAAGGCTTTAGATCACGATAGATAATCGGTGGATGATGACCATGCAGATATTGAAGGACTTCTAAAAGCTGTTTAGCCGCCTGAATGATGAAGTCACTCGGCAAAGGTCCGGGATTATTCTTCATTAGCTGACTCAAGCTCACACCTTCAATATAGTCCATGATTAAATAGGAATACCCTTCTCGATCTGGAAGATAGAAATCGACAATACGCGGCAATCGTGGGTGGTCTAGTGTAATTAACATATCCGCTTCCGCTTGAATGTCAGAATGCTGCTCATCTAAGCATAAGCTTTCTTTAACAGCCCATCGTTTACCCTTTAGACGCAAATCATCCGCAAGATAAACAATACTCATCCCACCTGAACCAATCAGGCCTGTAATTCTGTATCTATCATCAATAACCTGTCCAATCTTAAGCTTCGTCTCAAAATACAAACTAACTCCCCCTTTTCGCAAAAAAAAGAGAAAGCTTCCGCCATTAACGTTCTTACCGCAAAATACGGTCACGTTAATAACGGGATGCTTTCCCTCTGTATTTAGAATATGTTTGATTTAGTACTTAATCATATAAAGTGTAATTTCATCACGATTATGGAATAGCTGCTTTGCACGCTGAATCTGCATGCGCTCCCCTTCAAACATCGCAATAATTTCTTTGATCATCGCAAGTGGTTTCTTATGCATCAGTTTTACCGTCACAATGGCTGTCCCACCCGGTGACAGACTGTGGAGTAACCCAGTTACTAGCTTCGCCATCAGCTTAGGACTCCAGCTCATATCGCACACGAGCAGATCAAATTCATTGTCCCGGAATTTTACTTCTCCTGCGTTTTTACGAAGGATTTTCAAGCCCGGATAATTACGAAGGGACTCATGCATTAACGCAGGGTCTACCGCCGTAACCTTCATTCCACGTTCCAGTAAGAAAGAAGTCCACCCACCTGGAGAAGCACCAATATCTAACGCATTACGGAAGCTGTAAAAAGGAATATCAAACTCCTTCTCGGCTTCCATTAGTTTGAACTTGGCACGTGAGATTTGTCCATCCTCCTTACGGAAACGGATGGCACCGCCATTCCAGCTGGATAAATTAGCTTCTGGTCTGGACACACCTGCATATAAGGCATTCCCGTCTGCGTAGACTGAAATAACCCAGGCTGGATCTTGCACAGTAAATTCTGCGCCTAAGCTCTGTAATTGCTCTTGGAGCCATTCACGAAGTTCTCCTGGACTCTCCTGCCAAAAGGATGGATCACCTTTACGAACGTTCAGGGATACCTTCTCACCTTCAAGCTCAGCGTGGCGACTTAAATACACCGCCAAACGCTGTAGAGCTTCCATGGTTCCTTCATCCTGAAACTGAACAGGCTGTATATGACGCAGGAAAATGGGAAGATTCTGTGTGAGTAGCCGGGTTACTTCCTCTGGTTCACATTGCAATGTAGCCAGAAAGATTTCTCCTGGTAGTAACAAGGTACTCTTCACAGCACCGAATAAACGGCGAAGCTCTTCTTGCGTATAAGGCGCAAATCCGTGATTAGCTGTACAAATATATCGGGAATACACGTCTTCTTCCGGAGCAAGGTTCTGCTCTTCGGTATCTTGTCTTAAATCGTTCAAATCGTTTTGCCTCCAGGTCTAATTTTAATCCAGGGACGACCGCTATCCCATTCAACATCAACAGGAATATCATAAGTGGCCAAGATCATTTCTTTCGTTAATACTTCTTCTTTCGGTCCAGATCCAGCTAGCTTACCCTCACGAATTAATGCAACATGCGTGAAAAGCGGGACAATTTCTTCCACATGGTGAGTTACGTACACTACAGAAACATTACGCTGTCTCAGCTTATCTATTTCAGCCAGCATTTTTT
Source organism: Paenibacillus pseudetheri (assembly GCF_924513355.1). Classification (NCBI taxonomy): domain Bacteria; kingdom Bacillati; phylum Bacillota; class Bacilli; order Caryophanales; family Paenibacillaceae; genus Paenibacillus; species Paenibacillus pseudetheri. The sequence goes on along the minus strand of NZ_CAKMAB010000042.1, from coordinate 15,917 downwards.
CCCTTTCATATAGATCAAGGCCAGCACATGGCTCGTCCATAATTAATAGCTTAGGGTCAGCCATAAGACATCTTGCCAACATAGCTTTTTTACGTTCCCCCTGTGACAAGGTCCCAAAAGGATGAAATGCCATATTGCCTAGATTCATATCTTCCAGCATGCTGATTGCTTTCTCTTTTACTTCGGTAGGGATCGTCTCGTAGAAACGCAAATAAGCGTAAGCACCTGTTGCTACGACCTCCCACACCGGATCATTTAAGCTCATCTTTTCCATCAAGGAAGGCCCGATATAGCCAATTTCTTTACGAACCTCACGTATATCACATTGACCATATTTATAACCCAGCACTTCTACAGTCCCTTTGCTAGGAAACAAATAACCAGTCATCATCTCTAAAATTGTGGTTTTACCGGAGCCATTCCGTCCCAAAATGACCCAGTTCTCACCTTCTTTAACTTCTAGCGACACATCGTCCAAGATTAAGCTTTCTTCTCTGCGGAGAGATAAATGTTGTAATGAAATGATTATGATATAACACTCCTTATGTATTCCAGTACTCGCTCAACTGAAACCATGGAATAATAAACATTCGGATCATTTTCCCGTTCTGCAGAAGCAACAAGTAGTGCAGGAACGCTCGTTATACGATATTGTTGTACCAAATTCGGCAGCATGTTCACATTGCCTCCAACCATCTGGAGTTCAGCAGGCAATAAATGAGACGCCACCTCTAACATTCGTTCAGCAGCCTTACAAGTACCACACAATGGAGTGTGTAAGAATACTACAAGCGGTTCTCCTGAACTCTTGAGCGCCTCCAGTAATTCCACTTCATTCATTGCCTTCATTTCAAGTCCGTCTCCTCGGCGATATCGCGAAGCTTATCAGAACTCAGGGGACCATTTACCAAAAGCATCCCCTCAGGTTTAGCAGTATATAAGATCTCATACATTTCTCTTCGCCCCCACAGACTGGAAGTGTGCAAATAGATTTCTCGGGGGAACAGTCCTTCCAGTACGATCCGTCTGGCAACTTCTCCACCCGAATAATCACCCGGCCCCATATCGTAATCCAGTGATAAAATATCCACCTCGCACTCACGCAGCATTAGAAGACATTCTTCCGTCGAACGAGCCAGAACGAACCCTTTAGGTACCTTTCGAAGATCATCCATATAGATATGAATCACAATTACGCCTCCGCTTCAAACCAACCACGCACAGTAGCAATTTCTTTTCGGTGACTGCCATCCGCACCCTTCTCAGTTTCCATGACAACAGCTGAGCTTCGTAAAAGCTTGGAGGATAATAAGCTTTTCAGCCCCTGCTCTCCAATATGTCCTTGTCCGATTCCAGCATGCCTGTCGCGTCTTGAGTCGAAAGGAAACTTAGAATCATTTAAATGAACAGCAACAAGATGTGGCCAAAATTCAAGTTGCTCTCCTCGCTCAAGGAAGTCTTCCGTTCGCTCAGGGTTCCAGATCCCAGCTGCGTAAGCGTGACAGGTGTCCAAACAAAATCCTATTTTCTCCGGAAATTGGCTAAGCTCTCGAACTTTCACGAGTTCTTCAAGTGTAATCCCTTCATTTCCATGGTTGCCCGCTTGATTCTCTATAAGCAGCTTAGTACGACCTTCCCAGGACTGAAGCACCTCATTCATACATTGTATAATATTTTGATAGCCTTGTAACGGCTCCATTCCACCAAAATGTCCAAAATGAACAACGATGCCTAATGAACCACAAGCTTCTGCAATCTCTAGATCATTTAAGAGAGAGGCTATATAAACCTTTCGCGGAGTAACATCATCTACACCAGCTGCCATGTTAATCCCATAGGGTGTATGAGCAATCGAAGCAATCCCTTTGTCTTGGCAAAAGAGCGCACAATCCCTCGTATCTCGAACATCTACCAGTTTAAGTTTCAAACTACGCGGATTTTTAGGGAAATATTGAAAGCATGTTGCACCGCTCTCCCAAGCGAATCGGGCAGCTCTCCCATATCCACCGCGAATGCTAACATGAGCCCCTATTTGAAGACTATTGGTCATGCTGACAGTCTGGGCAATAAAACACTTTGCGTCCAGACAGCTCTGTTTTGATAATTGTTCCCCCATCACGAAGACAAGGCTCGCCTTCACGATCATACACATTACATTGATTATTATATGAACCTGTAACAGAATCCCCAGTCATAAACGGCATTTCCATGTACCCACCAATTTCTGTGGCCTCAGTTAGTACTTTTTGGATGCTCTCATAGAGACGGGCTATAGATTCAGTTGTTAAATTCTGTACTAATGCAGAAGGTAAAAGGCTAGCTTCAAAAGCAATCTCATCGGCATAGCAATTCCCGACTCCAGCCATCACATGCTGATTTACTAACAGGCTTTTGAGCGCACCTCGCCGTCCCTTTACTAGTCCTGTGAATCGTTCCAGCGTCATTCGACGATCCAGCAACTCAGGTCCAAGTTTACCCATTGTGGCTTCGCTTTCCTTAACCGACAGCAAATGTAAATACCCTAAGCGAAGTCCTATGAAGTAAAGGGTATGATCACCAAATGCGATTTCAACCTGTGTGTTACGATCCGGACGTTCTTCCTCTGTACCATAAAAAAGCAGTCCACCTAACATCAAATGTAGAAGTAGTCTTCGTCCATCATGTAGGTGAAATAAAATATACTTGGCACGCCGCTCAACAAAAACAACACGTGCGCCGATCAATGCTTTACTAAAAGCGTCTGTTTCCATGTTAATTGATTTTTCTCTGTTCACGATTACATCAGATATTGGCACATTTATAATATGCTGACTGAGCAGCTTTCTATAATTCTCCATTTCCGGCAGTTCCGGCATAGCTCATCGTCCCCTCTAGGTTGGTGAAGTAATAAGATCCTAGCTATTATACACCGAGAAACGTTTTAAGTTCAGTTAAATCGGCACAAATTTCATCTGGTGAGATCCCTGTAATGTTTTTATAGTGGTCAAGATTTCCTGCATTTGTTAACCCGGTAAATACAAGAACTGTACGACAGCCCGCATTTACTCCAGCAGCTATATCTGTACGCATATTATCACCAACTACCACAGCATGTTCAGGCTCGATATTAAGAAGATCTGTTGCAAACTTGATTAAATGAGATTCCGGCTTGCCAATCACTACCGGACTCACACCACTAGCAGCCTCTATGGCTGCTCCGATCGTACCTGCGCCTGGCATAATGCCATCATCTGATGGCAGCATTAAGTCCGGGTTAGTGAGTACAAACTTTGCTCCTCCCAGAATCCAGCGCGAAGCTTGCGAGAGCGACGTATAGTTGAAGGAGCGATCGATACCTTGCAGTACATAATCGGGTGAGTCTGTGACGATGCGGAGCCCTGCTTCGGTACAAGCCACATGCAAACCCTCTTCTCCAAGTATCGCCACTGCAGCCCCAGGTGATTCCTCAGCTATGTAACGTGCGGCCGCCATTGATGAGGTACATACCTCCTCAGCTTTCGCATCGATTCCCATTCCACATAAATGTGCAGCCACATTAGCCGCTGTACGCGATGAATTGTTGGTAACAAATAAAAAAGGAATGCCCGCTTCACGCAGACCTTTAATCAGTAAATCAGCACCAGAAATCATTTTATGCCCATGATATAGCGTACCATCTAGATCAATTAATAATCCTTTAATCTGTTCCACTATAAATCCCTCTATTTCCATAAGAAATTTAATTAATGTGATAAATGAATAATGGTATTAATAAACATTCAACCTAAGCCCAGCTTGGATTTTGAATGATTAATAATACTTTTTGTTGGTGGTACTGCCCATTTGTTTTCGGCAAGATTTCCAGCTATTCGTTCCTCTTTCACGCTGTGATTACTTTAAATCTAACACACTTCGTCGAAAGAAATCGAACGAGAGACTCATCCAGCATTTTTTAGCATAGCACTGTCATTTCCTGCGCTTTCCCGGAAAATAATCATTTCTCCAATTGCCCGTTTTGTTTTCGATAAATTGGATATGTGCTGAATTCCTCAGCTAACAATGTCTCTGGAAAAATGAGCTCAGCTTCTTCCAGCAAAGGAATCAACTCTTCAGACGAACTGTAACGAGAGCTGAAATGAGTCAACAATAGTTGGCCTGCATTGGCTTCCTTTGCTAGCTCTGCAGCTTGACGTGCTGTACTGTGATGGTATTGATACGCCATTTCTGCCAGATCATGAGCAAAGGTTGCTTCATGAACGATAAGGTCTGCATGAAGTGAGAGTTCTAAAGCTCCTGAACAAGGTCTTGTGTCTCCCAAGATCGTAACAATACGCCCTCTTTTAGGTTCTCTAACAACATCAGCAGCGCTGATACGAACACCTTCATCCGTTATAACATCTTCACCTTTTTTTAATTTTCCATATAACGGTCCAGGTTTTAAGCCATAACTCTTTAGTAATTCCGTATTGAGGCTCCCGGGACTATCCTTTTCCGTTACCCGGTAACCATAGCTATCAATACGATGCTCTAATAATGCTGCCTCCACTTTAAAACCATCATCCTCAAATACCGTTCCTCCTGTATGCTCGACAATCTCAATCTTGTATGGAATTCGGGATTGGCTCACAGCTAAGGATATATCTAAGTATGCCTTCAATCCAGGTGGACCATAAACCGTTAAAGGCGAAGTCCCTCCCTGATAACCACGACTAGATAATAGACCTGGAAGACCAAATAGATGATCTCCGTGTAAGTGTGTAATAAATAGCTTTTCCAGCTTACCTAGGCGAATCGGTGAGCGAAGAACCTGATGCTGAGTCCCTTCCCCGCAATCGAACATCCAAATACTACGGCGTTCTTCCAAAAGTCTTAATGCAATCGACGTTACATTGCGTTGAATAGTTGGTACCCCTGCATTCGTACCCAAAAAATATAATTCCATCCTTTTTCCTCCCTTCTTCTTATTGGCTGAACAATCTCTTATCTATTCTAAACGTCCTTCTTCCAGCAAAAAACCCCCCAGTTACGGGAGGTTCCGCTGAAAGGGATACAATCCCCCTACAGACCGGGTGTATACATGAAAGAATTACAGCTTCTCTACATTAAAATACTGCGCTTCTGGATGAGCGAATACCATCGCTGAAACGGAAGCCTCGGGCTCCATCATAAAGCCTTCTGTAAGGTGGACACCGATATCCTCTGGGGATAACAGCTTAAATAGTGGTCCCTGATCTTCTAGATCAGGGCATGCAGGATAACCAAAGGATACACGAATCCCTTGATATCTTGCCCCATGTCTTTGTTTCATGGTCATATCCGCAGGATCTGGGAAGCCCCATGTATCACGCATCATGTGATGAACGCGCTCCGCTAATCCTTCAGCTACTTCTAGAGCTACAGATTGTAAGGCATGTGAGCGTAAATAATCTCCATTTTCCTTAAGGGCTGTAGAGAGCTCACGAACACCGTGTCCCGCAGTTACTACGAGGAATCCAACATAGTCCATCATTCCACTATCGACCGACTTCAAAAAGTCCGCTAGACAGAGATAAGGCTCCACACCTTGTCTTGGGAAAGTAAAGGTATGCAGAATCTCAGCTGTATTCTGTGGATTATACACGATAATATCGTTACCACTTGATTGTGCCGGGAAGAATTGATACATCGCATGAGGAGTAATCGTACCTTCCAGCATCGCTTGATGTAGAATGTCATCCACAGTACCTTTCAACTCCACAGTCCGCTCATCACCAGCAGCTAACTGCGCCTCTACAGAACCTCGTAACCCCAGATGATGACCGAGCAGCATTTGCATGTTCACATAAGGGATAATATGCCCCAATGGATAATTACGAATGACATGTCGCTCTAAATCCGGTGGACTAAATACAGGTGCATCTGGAGAAATTTTGGAGCGTACAGCTCTAGTCAGCGTAGGAAGCTCTTGCTTAGGAGCAACTGCCACTGCTGATTCTGCTTCCACTCGAATTTCCTCGGCAATTTTCTCCCGTTCAACTGGGTTCATAAGCCGATTAGCAATATCTAGTCCATCCATAGCATCCTTAGCATACAATACTAGCCCATCATATTCCGGCCGGATACGTGTTTTGGTGAACTTGCGAGTCAAGGCAGCACCACCTACCATAATCGGCACATCAATCCCAGCCGTGCGTAGGTCTTGCGCAGTCAGCACCATCTGCTGTGCCGATTTCACGAGTAGTCCAGACAATCCGATCGCATCGGCTTTTTCACGACGAAACGCTTCGATAATGGTCTCAGGTGGTACTTTTATACCCAAATTAATGATTTGATAACCATTATTCGATAAGATGATCTCCACCAGGTTCTTACCTATATCATGCACGTCGCCTTTTACGGTTGCCAGCATAATCTTACCTTTTACCGATGTCTCATCCTTCTTCATAAACTGCTCTAAATGACCAACGGAAGCCTTCATCACTTCAGCGCTTTGCAGTACCTCAGCTACAATCAACTCATTGTTATTAAACAGCCGTCCAACCTCTGACATCCCGGCCATTAGCGGGCCATTGATAATCTCCAAGGGTCCTGATTTTGTTAGCGCCTCATTAAGGTCTGGAATAAGCCCTTCTTTGGTGCCTTCAACTACATATGAAGCCAGACGCTCTTCTAGTGACAGGTTAGAAATTTTCTCTTTTTTCTCAACCTTTTTCCCTCGGAAGGCGGCTACAAAAGCAGCAAGCGTGTCGTCATTCGTATTATAAATTAATTCCTCCGCAAGACGACGGTCTTCAGCAGGAATAGAAGCATAACGTTCTACCTTCTCGGTATTTACGATCGCATAATCCAATCCAGCCTTAGTGCACTCATAGAGGAATACTGAGTTCAGCACTTCACGTCCTGCTTCCGGTAATCCAAAGGAAACGTTGCTGATTCCCAAGATCGTATGAACACCTGGAAGTGCTTCTTTGATTAGACGAATCCCATCAATAGTTTCTTTAGCAGAGCCAATATATTGTTCATCCCCGGTTCCTACAGGGAACACAAGCGTGTCGAAAATAAGGTCTTCTCCAGCTAATCCGTATTTGTTCACTAGTAAGTCGTAGGAGCGTTTGGCAACTTCCAGCTTGTCCGTAGCCTTGATTGCTTGTCCTGTCTCATCAATCGTACCTACTACGATAGCTGCGCCATACTTATGAATCAATGGAGTGACCAGCTCAAATTTTTCTTCACCATCTTCAAGGTTAATAGAGTTAATTATCGCCTTACCTTGACAGTACTTTAATGCCAGATCAATAACCTTCGGATCGGTAGTATCGATCATCAAAGGAACTTTAACCTTTTTTACAACTAATTCTAGAAACAGCTTAATATCTTCAGTCTCATCACGGTCCGGATCTTGCACGCAGACGTCGATAACTTGAGCACCACTCTTCACCTGTGCACGGGCAATTTCTGAGGCTTCCTCATATTTACCTTCGACGATAAGACGTTTAAACTTACGCGACCCTAATACATTCGTACGTTCACCTACCATGTATGGACGGTTGTCGTTCTCAATATAAACAGGTTCAATCCCTGAAAGTGCCGGTGGATGATTTCCTGCAAGCGGACGTGGAGGGAATTGTGAAAGGGCCTCAGACATAGCACGGATATGTTCCGGTGTCGTTCCGCAACAACCTCCCGCAATGTTAAGCCATCCCTTTTCTGCAAACGCAGCAATTTTACGCGCAAGAGAATCAGGAGATTCATGATAATGCCCATTCTCATCTGGCAGTCCAGCGTTCGGATAACAACTCACCGCCGCTGAAGAGATTGCAGAAAGTGAACGAATATGATCACGCATGAACTCTGGACCCGTCGCACAGTTCAGACCTATAGAGATAGGCTTCAGATGTTCTAAAGAAATATAGAATGCTTCAATGTTCTGACCGGCAAGTGTGGTACCCATCGGCTCTATTGTTCCCGAAATCATCACTGGCAATTTGATACCCGTCTTCTCAAATGCATTTCGAATACCAATACTTCCAGCTTTCACGTTCAGAGTATCCTGAGAGGTCTCTAGCAATAACGCATCTACTTGACCATCAATCAATGCCACTGCCTGTTCCTCGTAGCTATCAACGAGCTCTTGGAAAGTGACGCCTCCTGTAACAGAGAGTGTCTTTGTTGTAGGACCCATCGCACCTACGACATAGCGGGGACGATCTGGTGTATCATATTTATCAACGGCATTACGGGCTAGCTTTGCTGCAACCAGATTAATTTCACGAGCCCGCTGCGGAATATCATATTCAGCAAGTACAACAGACGTTGCACCAAATGTATTCGTTTCAATGAGATCAGCACCTGCTTCGAGATACTGCTCATGAATCGTCTGAATTACTTCTGGACGTGTTAATACTAGCATTTCATTACAGCCGTCCAATTCTTCCCCACCAAAATCCTCACCTGTCAGAGGCACCTGTTGGATCATTGTGCCCATTGCACCATCCAGAATTAATATTCTTTGTTGTAAGCTTTCCTCAAGTGTATATTTAGCCAACGTATAGTCCCCCCAGTAAAACATTAGAGTAAGTTTAGCAGAATAAAGGAATTTCGAAAAGCCTTCCTTTCCACTCTGCATTATCTGTAATCATAGGAAATGCTATTCTTTTAATTATGGTTTCACAGAGAGTTCTTTATTAGGCATAGAATGCTGGGTTCTAGCAGTTACGTGTGATGTAACAATATATTGTCCTTCTTTCGCAAGTGTTCCTTCTGCTTGATAGATTCCATCACCGACTAGCTTCCCTTTAAATTCAATTTTCTGTTCACTATCATCTTTACTCACAATTTCGAACAGAACCTCTTTCGCATCATCCACTACCAAGTTGTCTTGCGTCACCACTGCCTCAAAGGTCACCTTCTGATTTACAACAACCTCTTTAGGACTCCAATGTAACTCGACCTTGATAGGTTCCATAGACATGTCCATGTTCATATTCATATTATGTACGCCAGAATGTTTAGTTTGGTCTGATGAACATCCTCCCAATACTAAAAGTGTTGCACCTAATAATAAAGGAAATATTGTTCTTGAAATCTTCATTTAGATTCCTCCCAGTCGATTTGAATATTAAGAATCTACCAATTCATGTTATACATTCTCCATCTATTATACACATTATTATTGGTTTTTCAGTATTTCGCATCAATTCATCTAAACTCCTGTGACTTAAATCATATACAAGTGAATCTCATCTATCAGACTAAATATGATGTAAATATAAAAAAGACAGCAAGTCTCCTAGTAACCTAGGAACTCACTGCCTTCTTAAAGCTTAAATGAATGAAGCTTCACTCTATTTTATAAAGATTGGACTAATGAAAGAAGCTCTCCAAGATGTTTGATTTCATAATCCGGCTGAATTTCCGGATCTGGCTGTTTGCCTTTTCTATTAATCCAAACCGTAGTCAAACCTGTTGCCAACCCACCACGAATATCCGTTGTAAGCTTATCTCCGACCATAACTCCTTGCTCAGGTGCAATGTCTAAAAGTTCTAGGGCATGCAGAAAAATTTCCTTATCCGGCTTTCCTTTGCCGAAGCTTCCAGAAATCACGATGTGATCAAAGAAAGGAACAATTTCTGGTACGCCATCTAGTTTCTCTTGTTGCAATGCAGGGCATCCATTAGTCAGAAGCAATAGCTTCACTTTTCCCTTCAGTTCTTCCAGCACCTGAATCGTTTCTTCATAGATGTAAGGTCGATTTCTACGCTCTGCTGCGAATTTGGCTGATAATGTCTCAGCAAGAGCTTCGTCCTCTACACCAAGTGCTGCAAGACCACGACGCCATGCCTCTTTACGATATCCCGGTGCAAGCTGCTCTAATTGACGGAATTCCGGCTGTTCACCTGCAGTAAAGTTCCCCCAAAGTGCTTCAAACGGATTAATCCCAATCATCTTTGTAAACGGGTTCGTTTCGTAGGATTCATATAGTCCAATGGCTTCTTTACGCACCGCAAGTTCCAGTTCTTGTGGATCAATCGTATCCCCAGCGGCTTCACATGCAGAACGAAATGCTTCATTAACGCTCCGATCATCCCAGAGCAGTGTATCATCAAGGTCAAATAGTACGGCGGAAATTGGCATTACAGGTCTCCCTCTCCCATGGCTGGTTAATTTCTATTCGTGAACTACTTCAATTTGGTGAGCTTTTGCGAATGCTTCCAGTCGAGTCCCCATCGCATTGGTATCATAACGATTCATAAGTCTGGTAAAAATCCATTTCGTGCGTTTGCCTTTATGCTTAATTACAACAGCTCCACGCGAAAGGATAATTTTCTCAATATCAGAAGCTGGCAGATAACGTTCGCGATTGAATTTTATAGTAGATAGTCTAGCATTCTCTACCTTCAAGTACGGACGTCGGAAGAACAGAAGTGCCGCTAGTAAGTAGTACAAGACGACTCCTAACCAGTTCATAAGCATACCATTACCTTTGGCTTGGTCCACTGAACCAATCATCCAAAACATAGTACCAAGCACTAATAACACTACTGGAAATGCAATGTTACGGCCTTTAAAGGTTTCGCTGTTCTTACCAGGAGATTTAGATTTAGATTTAGATGCGTAAATCGTTTCCTTCCCCTGTTTCTTTCTTTGCTTATTAATTTGCTGCGTGTTGCGTTGAACCATTCTTTCCCAAGAACGGGCCATATGCGTTCCCCCTAGTCATCCAGTAATATCTATGAAAAGGAACAGGGTGTTAATGCTTACGCCCCTTGTTACCTTGTTCATGCTCATCATTATCGACCAATTCAATCGTATTCAATTGTGCTCGGAAGTTATTGCGAATATTCCCCAAATAAATTTCACGAAGCTTGGCGCGTTCCGCCGTTTCCTCTTGATTAAGGCCTACGCTCTTCTGTTTGCGTGCCAATTCGTTAATACGCGCGACCAACTCATCAATATTCAAAACTTTCCCTCCCCTTATAAATTAATTCTAACTCTGCCATGAGAAAAAGAGCTTGTCAAGGTTTACTCCCTGCAAGCTCTTCATGTCCTCTTATTATGTTCTTAGCATATTAATAAATAGGTAAAGTGAGAATATCTCCAGCATCAATCTGACTACCTTTAATGCCATTGGATTTTTTAATTCCTTCTATATATACAGCCGTCTTCATATCAGAAGGTTTATTCTCAAGAGCAATACTCCAAAGTGTATCTCCACGTTCAACCACTACGCGCTTCTCATCCTTCATTAAAGTAGTAGATCCTGCAAATACATTACCTACTACTGTAAGTCCTGATAGTACGAGCACAATGATCAATGTCAGTTTAATAACATAATCTCTACGGAACAAACGCATCAAGCCTTCAAGCAAAAGCTCTGTAATCTCTTTAATCTGAGCTGAACAACGGGTAATAGGATTATGTCCTAAAGATTCAACCACTGGGGCTTTATCGTAGATGCTACGGTATGTACTGTATTTTAACATGAATATCATCCTCCAAACACTTGTTCTTACTTTTGAAATTATAATAACACGAACATGTGTTTTGTTCAATACTATTTTAGAACAATTGTTCTCTTTTTTTCAGAGGTTAATATTTACCATATACTTCATATAAAGAATCACTCTTTTCATTTAGATGAAGGAAACGCAATCAATACAAGACTACCATTTATTAACTATTTCGAATTAATATTTATAATAGTTAGAACTTATGTTTGTGCGAACGGTAGTTCTATGTTATAATTTTCCCAAACATTACTATATGGGGTTGATTCCAATGTCAAAGATTTCAAGTCGCCAGCTGGCGATCCTGGAATTTATACGTAGCGAAGTCCGCAGCAAGGGTTATCCTCCTTCCGTCCGGGAGATTGGAGAAGCTGTTGGTCTTGCTTCCAGCTCCACAGTTCACGGTCATTTGGATCGGCTAGAGAAGAAGGGACTTATCCGTCGAGATCCAACGAAGCCTCGTGCGATAGAATTACTTGGCCAAGAGGATTCCGAGAATGTCCATCATTTTGCGCAAACCGTCGCTCGCATTCCTGTCGTAGGTAAGGTTACCGCCGGGGTTCCTATCACTGCTACTGAGAATATTGAAGACTACTTCCCGCTTCCAACTCACTATGTTGGAGATAACAAAGTATTTATGTTATCGGTTCAAGGTGACAGTATGGTCGAAGCTGGGATTATGAATGGCGACTATGTTATTGTTCGTCAACAACAAACGGCTGATAACGGAGATATCGTTGTAGCTATGACCGAAGAAGATGAAGCAACCGTTAAGACTTTTTATAAAGAACGTGATCATATACGTCTTCAGCCGGAGAATCCGGCGTACGAGCCTCTTCGCCTTAATCGCGTGACCATTCTCGGCAGAGTTATCGGATTATTTCGAGATATCCACTAAGTTGCACTCCTACCAAACGAAACGGATACCGTCATTTAAATGACGGTATCCGTTTCTACGAGAAGTATAAGGATAGTGTATATCGTAAAATATATACTTTCTTTTATTTTTTAAAAAGCTGTTCTGCAAATGCAGAACAGCTTTTTTACTGTTATCTAACTCCATTTATCTATACAGGAACATTTGTTCCCATAGGCTAAAATGACCATTTTTAATGAATAACCGTTTAGGCATCCTGCTCATATCTTAATTAGAAAGGAGTGTTGCACAATGCCAATTTACCGGATTATAGTTGATCTGACGCAGCGTATGCTTTATCTTCTTGATAACGACATTGTGATCAGGGGCTTCCCAGTCGGAATCGGTAAAATGTTAACTCAATCACCACTCGGTGAATTCACAATCATTAACAAACAACCCGATCCAGGCGGTCCATTTGGGGTCTTTTGGATGGGTCTATCTAAGCCTCACTACGGGATACATGGAAACAATGATCCCTCATCCATAGGGCACGAGGTATCCCACGGTTGTATTCGTATGTACAATGAGGATGTGTTAGCACTAGCTGCGATTGTTCCGATTGGAACACGAGTAACGATCAGGAATTAAATCTATCCATAGATAAACACGCCTCACTCATTGTTCAATGGAGGGGGGTGTGTTTGTATATATGTATTTTTGATGACCTAATAGGAATTATGTGGTTATATGTCGAATAATGTTTACAGGATTTCAAATTGAAAGGAAGTGTCTCGTTTTGAACAACTCAAAAATCAGAACCCTCGTCGATTTTAAAGTCGATGCACTTGTTAAACTCTCTGGCTTATTGTTAAATAACGATCAAGCTAGTGGAAAAAAAGTAAATCTACTCACCTCATTCGGCAGTATTCAAGGGACCATCTCCCCTTCCACCTCCAATAAAGAGGATGTTTTTGACTTAAAATCTCTAATGGATGATGTCATTGTAGATGAATACATATCTTATTTAGGTGCGGAACATCCCGATAAAAATTTCAGCTATAACTTTGTAGTCCTTAATGATGTTTCTGTAAGACCCTATACTCACTATGAATCTCCGATCGAATACAAACAGCTAATTGTTTATACCGATCAAATCACAGCCTTCAATTTCATATGATTAGGACATATTTATTTTAAAAAGCTCTCGACAAAGCACTCCAGCAGTTGCCCCAATTCTGCACTCAGCTTGCAAAATCGGCAGAACTCTGGGTGCTTTCTCTTTTTCTATTCAGTAGTCATATCCTAAATTCCCACGATTTCCGCTTTTAACAGATACTAGTAGAGAGGATTCAGGCATATCTTTCAATAAGCAATAAATCTTGTTCTACTGAGATCATTGGAGGTGTGATTACATGCTGATTTTCTTGATGTATATGTTTGCCATTGTAGGAGGAGTCTTAATTCTAAGTGCCGTTATTCTAGAATTAAAAAAACTATCTACTTCTTCTGAACTTTCTAAGCTTTTAAACGCAACCTCATCTTTTAATATTATATTCACCAAAACATTCATTCCGCCCAATCAATCTCACTTGATCGCCCTTAACGAACCTTATAAAAAAATAGCAATAGGTACCAGCAATCCGAAGACAAGCAAAAAGGCAATAGCAAAGCTATATTCGTTCGACAATGTAATGGGATCAGAGATTGTTGTTAACGCACTAACCCTTTCAAAAGTATCTAAAAGACAACAAAACAGCAAAACAACTGCTTCAAGTGCGGATATTCATGTGCTTAATAGTGCTGACGAAGAGGCTGATGTTATCGAGGAACTTACGCTTAAAATATACATGAACAGTAATGAAATACCTGTGTATAGCATTTCCTTCTTGCCAGGCTTATTGCCCATTCAACAATCCGACAAACAGTTCAAAGAAGCTTACTCCCAAGTCCAACAATTGCATGCATTCTTCAGGTCGATCGTATCCGAATAAATGCCCCCTTTCCGACTATTATTACTTCACTTTACCTTTCCCAATTAGAAATTTTGAAAACCTTAAGGAAGGACAAAAAAACGGTCCTTTTGAGAGGGCCGTTTTCGCTGCATCCAACATTCATTTTAAAATTGCACACTAAATCCGTTAAATTGATGAATGCCCGTACCATGAGCAACAAGATCCCGTTCACGTAATTCACGAACTGCCTTAATAACCTCTTGCAAAATAGCTGGATCTAGACCCAACGTATTATGAGAGCCGAATACTTGAGATACATTTGGAATTTGCGTAATCTTTTCTAAAGAAGCCACTAAATCTGCCGGACTAGTAGAGGGATAAAAAGCATAAATTGGCGTAACATCATACAACAAATCCCCTGTAAACAGATACCCGTTGGCATGATCAAAGATGCTAATATGACCTGGCGAATGACCCGGTGTGTGGTAAATTTCTAATCTACGCCCGCCTAAATCAAGCACATCTCCCTCTCGCAATAGAGCTGTTGGTTTCCCTTGATAAGGCGTATACGTATTAGGATCAAACGTCTCAGGAACAGGAAGAGTAATATCTCGGCTCATATCTTTTCTGATCTGGGCAAGGGACAAACCTCGTATTCCATTAATCAGCCAATCCTCATCCTCTTTATGAACATAGATCGTCTCAAATTGTCCATGACTGCCTATATGGTCTGCATGCACATGCGTAGTGATGACAGCGATAGGTAAATCCGTTAACTGATCCGTTATTCTTTTTATATTATCGATGCCTAATCCCGTATCAATCAACACCGCTTGTTCTTTCCCTAACAACAAAAAAGAGTGCACCTTTTCCCAATGTCCATATTCACTGATTGCATAAGTAATTGGATCCATTTTCGTGACTGTGAACCATCGATCTTGAATCAAGCGTGATCCTCCATTCCGTTCCATTTCTCCCTTACCTGCTCTTCTCCTTTATAATAGTCCGCTTGTTGATCCGCCTGATAAATTTCTTGATAGGGGAGAATGTTGATTTTACCTGAGTCCGGATATTCGCAAACATCTATGCCCTGGTTCGTTCGGAGATCAAGATACTTGCAAGGTGCATCCGTATGATTATAAAGTTGATGCGCTCCTTCAGGTCCCATTTCAAAAAATATCACATCACCTTCAGAAACCTCGCTAAAACCCTCTGGAGTTCTTAACATCGCTTTTCCCGTCAAAATCACAAATATTTCTTCAGCATTTCTATGAAAATGATAAGGAAAGGAATATTTATCTGGATCAAGCGACCTTATGTCGAAGACAAGATGTTTAGAATTAGCGATCTCAGCTAACCTCTCACTCGTATGCCAAGCAAACTCAGGAATCGGAGATAACTTCTGTTTAAATGAAACTGTATTTTCATTAAAAATCCTCACCAAATATATCACCCCTCATCCTTTATGCTGTTCTTTCAATATAATTCGTATGGTACTTTATGTAAATATGATTATCAGGTTCTAGAGTAAAAGGCTGAACAAATTCAGCCCCTCCTCATCAAACCGTACGTGAGGTTTTCCCTCATACGGCTTTCCGATGTCCGTCACTCATGGGCATGCAGATTACAATAACGTTTTA
>NZ_CAKMAB010000041.1:0-56021 GCF_924513355.1 Paenibacillus pseudetheri | reverse complement strand
GTTTAAGGAGTAGATTAATTATGAAATATGTAAATGCAGATACGATTTTCCCAAAAGAGTTACTACAAGAAATACAGAAATATATAAACGGCGGTATGGTCTACGTTCCAAAGCCTGAAGAATTACATGTGAAATGGGGCGAGAAGTCAGGGAGTAGAAAATATTTAAAATCAAGAAATATTGAGATCTGCCTGAGGTTTGCTGCTGGTGCAACCGTTGACCAGCTCTCAGGTGAATACTGTCTTTCTAAAGATAGTATTAAGAAAATTGTTTATACTAAAAAATAGCTGGTCAACCGTAGTGGTTGACCGGCTATTACATTTATTTGAAGCGTTAACTCGCAAATATATGCTTACCAATTTTTAAGTTCTGAGGACGAGTCCAGATCCATGCACTAGTAGCTGTATCTGGATTGAAATAATAGATCGAATTGTATGTTGGGTCCCAACCTCGCACAGCATCAAGAGCAGCTAAATAGGCAGTCCGGTTTGGAGTAAGCCAGTACTGGCCGTCAGATACGGCTGTAAAAGCGCCCTGTTGAAATACAACCTCTTTAATATTGTTTGGGAATTGACTAGATTGTATGCGATTCATAACTACAGCGCCAACTGCGACTTGACCTTTATAAGGCTCACCGCGAGATTCACTGTAAATGACTTTCGCCAGAATATCCATCTCCTCAATATTAAGCGTGTATTTTTTTAGAGCATTCCAAGTTTTTGTACCAGTAACTCCATCGGCACTTAATCCGTAGGCCTTTTGAAATTTAGTAACGGCTGTTTTCGTTTGTGATCCATATACACCATCTAAAGGTTGAGTATAGAAGTCCAGAGTTTTTAATCGATACTGAAGATCCCACACATCTCCAGAGGAACTCCCTACGGTTAATACCGGAGCAGCACTAGCAGAACCGATCATAGTAGCCATACCTACCAGACCCAAAAGAAGCAACAAAGTGAATATTTTAGTCTTCATTGTAGTAGCCTCCTTTCAGAAAACATTATAAATAACCTTCAATAACTGAGACAACACTCATTTATTGGTAATCTAATAATCATTTTATATTTTCAAAAATCCTTCATTCGGTTTGTGATCTTATGAAATGGGTAAATGAATAATCAGGGGCACATCAACTTCGGAGGTTTTATATATGAAAAAGCAATTATATCTATTCATAATCGCAGCTGCACTCACTTTAAGCGCATGTGGTAATGATAATAGCTATGGCAATAAAATAATGGAAGATACCTCGCATTCCAGTTCAAGCGACGTACCTGAAAATTTGAAAGTGGCAGAGGATCCTACTTTTAAAATAGGAAGTAAAGCGATTATCCAAGCGGACCATATGGAAGGTATGAGAGGGGCAATAGCAACGATAGTTGGAGCTTTTGATACCACTGCGTATAACGTTTCTTATAGGCCCGCAACAGGCGGATTTCCAGTTACAAATCACAAGTGGATTATTCATGAGGAAATCAAAAAAGCAGCCGACAAACCCTATGAATCCGGCTCGGAAGTCATAATGGAAGCTGACCATATGAAAGGTATGAAAGGTGCAACGGCTCAAATTAACGCTGCGGAACAAACTGCGGTATATATGATTGATTACATGCCAACTACGGGTGAAGATAAAGTGAAAAATCATAAATGGGTAACGGAAGACGAGCTTTCAGCTATAAAGTAACCAATAGAAATTTAAGTTCATAAGTAATGAAAAAAGATCAAGGTAGGAGTAGTCATGAACTTTGTTAAAGTTCTAGGCTGCTCCTACCTTTTTGATTGCTTCTTTTATTGGTAGTGAAGTGTTAATATATCTTTATAAAGCACAACTATACAAAATATACCATTAAAATGGTATTTTCTTAGAAGGTAGGAGCGTGATTGAAATGCCTAACTGGCAGGTGAAATTCGATGAAGAGATGCTTAAGCAAGCTGCACAACAGATTCAAGTCGATTGGACAACGATAAAGTATATTGGTGGCTTTGAAAATGTTGTCTATAGCTTTCCAAAAGATGATCATGAATTTATTTTACGTGTAACTCATCATTCTCATCAGGAGCAGGAGATGGTTATCTCTGAACTTGACTTTATGGACCATCTTGCAAAGCATGGAGTGCAACTGGCTCCCCCCATTCCCTTTAAGGATGGCAGTTTGGTACAAACGCTAGTCAAAGATGAGGAAAGATTTATGATCTGTGTGATGGAGAAAGCACCAGGTGGTCATGTTAATGCTTCCGACCCTTATTGGGGATCGGAGCTCTATGAGCAATGGGGTGAGGTAACAGGAAGAATGCATGCTTTAGCTCTGCAATACGAGCGTCCGGAGACTGTTCTGGCAAGACCACATCAGGGTAAGCTAGAGTTTGACTTTGCTAACTTTGGTACTGTTGAACAGCTGCTTTTTGAAAAGTTGCTTCATATAAATGATCGGATTAACCAGTTGCCGCGGAATCGAGAAGGTTATGGACTATGTCACCGTGATTTGCATCCGGGTAATTTTTTCGTGCATGAGGGGCAGATCACCGTGTTTGACTTTGATGATTGCGGATACGACTATATGGTGCATGATATTGCCATTGCCGTTTATTACTCGACCATCTTTGGGGATTGGCGAAAACCGGAAGTAGAGCAGAGTAGAACTTCTAGTCTTGCGGCAGCCATGTTGAAGTCCTTTATGAAGGGATATAATCGAGAGTATGCTCTCGACAATAAGTGGCTAGAAGTGCTCCCGCTCTTTATTGAGAAGCGTCGACTGGAATTAGTGCTTTTGTTATTTCAAGAGTTTTCGGAGTCACAACGTGAGGAGAATAGAGTGTGGCTTGCCTGCAATATTCAAGATGCTCTAAATGACATAGCTTGTTTAGAGCTTTAATGACGGAGCTAACCAATATGACACCTCCAAAACATATTCTTTCTGCAGCTACCGTTGTATTCAATGATCAGGGAGAAATCTTATTAATAAAAGGGCCACGCCGAGGATGGGAGATGCCTGGTGGACAGGTCGAAGAAGGAGAGTCTCTTAAAGAGGCGGCGATCAGGGAAGCCAAAGAAGAATCGGGTATTGATATAGAGATTTATAAGTTCTGCGGCGTTTTTCAAAATGTAGATCGGTATATTTGCACTACATTATTTCTGGGTACAGCTATCGGTGGTAAGCCCGCTACTAGTTCTGAAAGCTTGGAAGTGGGCTTTTTCTCAATAGAACAAGCAATGGATATGCTCACATGGAAAAACCTAAGACTGCGGCTAGAGTATTGCCTAAATGATGCAGTGCAGCCTTTTTACGTAGAGTTACAGGGCACAGATATAGAAGAAATTATATTTAAATTAGAAAATTAGCAAACTTTTTAGAGGTCCCCCTGCGTCCTAGCTAATGAGTGTCATCGGAAGGCACTTATAAATAGAGATGGAGGATGACGAGATATGAACAAAACAACAAAAAATCTATTTAAAATGAGTGCAGTTGGATGTGCGGCAATTTTGGGGGTGAGCTTAGCTTCCTTACCGGTTCATGCTATGGCATCCACATCAGTAGCAGCTAGTGTTTCTTCAATGGTGCAATCTACGACCCCAGCGCTTACTGGCATTAAGATTCAAGAAAAAGTTCTTAACACAACAAGTAAATATCTAATCGCTGATATTAAAGTGCCACAACTAACAGGCATGCTAGACAAGCCATACCAAGATGAGCTGAATGATATTATTTTGTCTCATGCTGAAAAGGATTTGGCACATTGGGAGAAAGACGCCGCTGAAATGGGTGAAAAAGCACAAGCAGATAAACAAGACTACCATCCCTACACTCTTAATATCGCTTATGAGCTGAAGTCAGATGGAACAGGTAATCCAGCAGATGTTATCTCCTTGACGGTTATTACTGAAGGATCTGAAGGCGGAACTAGCCTGCCGCGGAATGATACTTATAATGTGAGAAATGTAGCTGAGGCACAACTAGTTACTCTTTCAGACCTGCTCGGTGCTAACTACAAAGGAAAGCTCGATGTAGATATTCTTGCGGAGATTAAAAAAGACTCCGACAAGTATTTCTTGGAAGAGTACAAAGGAACTTCAGTTGAGCAGTCATTTTATATCGATAAAGGTGACTTAGTGGTTGTCTTCCCTAAATATAGTATTGCACCTGGATATGTAGGATCACCAGAGTTTCGTTTCAGCTTGAATAGTAATTCCACGGACGTAGCTAAGCTTGATTTGAAAAAAGTTCCCAGTTTCACCAACAAGCAAGGTGTGCTGATGCTATCATTACGTGATTTAGCCAATCAATTAAACTTTGAATTAAAGTGGAATCAATCTACCAAAACATCTGAGTTAAGGAAGGGAGCACAGTGGACGAGTGTTTCTATTAACAAAGATTCTTATTTTATAGCAAGAATGGCTCCTAAAGCATTAGGTACTGCACCAGTGCTTCAGGATAACAAAACGTTTGTCCCTGTCCAATTTGTAACAGATATTCTACAGATTGAAGTGCAGGGCATTTAATAAAAAATGTTATCTGGCAGATTTCTCTGCCAGATACTTTTTTTATTTAATAACATTTTCACTTGCTTACAGAACTTTTCATGCGTTTACAGCGTCTTACTTATGGAACGATAAATCGACGGTAAGGACTGAAACATTATGAAAGACAACACGAAGCTTTTCAGAAATAATATGAGGAGCCAGTCTTCTATACAATCTGTAGGCGGCAGGCGTTATGTGCCAGGAATTGATGGTCTAAGGGCTTTATCAGTACTCGCTGTAATCGCATATCATTTGAATCTGAATTGGGCTGAGGGTGGACTCCTCGGCGTTGGAATATTTTTTGTTATCTCAGGATATCTCATAACTGACCAAATCATTACCCAGTGGGAGCGGCACCGAAGACTGAACCTTTTAGACTTTTGGGTTCGCAGGGCACGGAGGCTGTTGCCTGCGATGATCGTCATGCTTTTTGTGGTTGCCATATGGCTTTTAATTATAGAACCTTCAAGATTGTTTGGGCTCAAGGGTGACTTTATGTCTTCCTTATTTTACTTCAACAACTGGTGGCTAATATTTCATAATGTTTCCTATTTTGAAAGCTTTGGCCCCCCATCTCCGATCGGACATTTATGGTCGCTTTCAATTGAAGGACAGTTTTATATTCTATGGCCAATAGTTCTCATCATCGTGATGAAGATCGCTCGTCGGCGAGGTAAGCTTATTGCATGGATTATGGCTTGCGCTGCAGTCTCGGCTTTAGCGATGGCTTTGATCTATGTACCGGGCACAGACCCAAGTAGAGTATATTATGGAACGGATACTCGTGTATTTGCACTTCTCATTGGAGCAGCACTTGCAGTTGCTTGGCCAAGTCAGAAACTTAATGATAAGGTCTCAGAACCGGCTCAGCGTGTGCTTGATATTGTTGGGGGATTAGGACTCATACTATTGTTAGTCCTTTTTAATCAGGTTAATGAGTTTGATGATTTGCTTTACCGTGGTGGGTTTTTAGTGATTTCTTTGATTGCTGCAGTAGTTATTGCCGTACTCGCTCATCCTGCTAGCCGTCTGGGATCGATCGTAGGCTGTAAACCTTTGCGTTGGATCGGGTTGCGATCATATAGTTTGTACATATGGCATTTTCCAGTTATTATCCTTAGTAGTCCGAATGTGAGTACTGAAGAAAGCGGCATGCTTCGTATCATCATTCAGGTAGCAGTAAGTTTTCTTCTAGCTGCATTGTCATATAAGTATGTGGAGGAGCCTATTCGTCGAGGTTCACTTAAGGAAACTTGGAAGAACATTAGTGTAAAACGACGGGGTGGTCTTCGTCCAGGCTTCTTAATGGCTATTATTGCTGTGATTCTTATCCCTATCGCATGCAAAGGTTATTTGTTAAACGCTGGATCGGATACTACTGCGATCGAATCGGCAAATATGGAGTATGAACAACAACAACTGCAGCAGCAAGAACAACAAGATTTGGGAATAAAGGATGATTCCACAGATCATAAAGCGATAGACAAGAGTGTAACTGATAAACCATCATTACCAGCCATGGCAACAGCTACATCTGAACCTGAAGTGAACAAACCTGATCCTAAAGTGGGAACTATAAATACAGAAGTGTCTAAGCCTGAATCAGATGTGAACAAAATTGTTCCTGAAGAAAAAAAACCTGTGGCTGTGAAGGGTCAAGCTGGGAATGACGTTACGGCCATTGGGGATTCTGTCATTTTGGACGTAGCACCATATCTCTCAGAGAAATTACCTGGCATTGTCATCGAAGGGAAGATCGGTCGGCAGATGGCGAAAGCTCAGGAGGTAGTGGATCAGCTTAAATCTCAAGGCCGTTTAGGTAAAAAGGTGATCATTGAGCTGGGCACTAACGGCTCTTTTAGTTCAAAGCAGTTACGTAATCTACTGGATTCACTAAGTGATGCTGAGCAGATTTTTTTGGTCAATACACGTGTCCCAAGGAAGTGGGAGAATAATGTGAATCACAACATTTCAAAAGTTTCCAGTGAATATAGTAATGCGACCGTAGTAGACTGGTACACTGCTAGTGAAGGGAAAGACAATCTCTTCTATGAAGATGGCGTGCATCTGAAACCTGAGGGTTCTAAGTATTACGCCTCACTTCTTGCGAAAGTTTTGGAAAGTGAGTGAAAAAATAATTAATTCTCCAAACTTTTTGAACTCGCTAAACGTCTTACACCTATTACAACACTAGATAACAAACAGAGAAGGATAATCTACAATGTTGAATAGGAAAACTGAGAAAATACTAACCAATTGTATCATCGAACACAAAGAGAATGTCTACAGACTCGCCTACAGCTATGTCAAAAACAGAGAGGATGCTCTCGATATTGTTCAGGATTCCATTTATAAAGCGATGGATAATCTTGAATTATTGAAGAATCCTGATGCCGTGAAAAGCTGGTTTTACCGTATTGTCGTGAATACTTCACTAGACTTTCTGCGCAGAAACAAAAAGGTCCAGACGATGGAGCCAGAGATGATAGATGTCTATTGTCCTGGTGCAGAGGATGTTTACTCGGATATAGATTTGAAAAGAACCCTTGAAGATCTGCCGACAAAATACCGAAGCGTGATCGTATTGAGATACTTTGAAGACATGAAGATTAGTGAAGTGGCGGAAGTTCTTAACGAGAACACCAATACGATAAAAACAAGACTGTATCAGGCACTTCAGTTATTGCGGGTGAAACTGAAGGATGAAGCCTCAGAGGAGATTATGTAAGATGGTAGACCATTTAAAAGATTTACATAAGGAATATAGCGAGGTTCCTATTCCAGAACAATTAGATTTAATGGTGAATCGCTCTCTGAAGCAATCACTTAAAGAAAGAAGAAAAAAACGGTTAAAATATAAATGGTTTGCCAGTATGGGGGTTGCTGCTATTGTCTTTTTGATTGCGATTAACACTAGTACAACCGTGGCGAGCGCATTATCCTCTATTCCAGGTGTCGATCGGCTTATTAAAGTACTAACCATTAAAGAATATATTGTGGCGGAAGAAAACTACGATGCCAATATCAAAGTGCCGGCCGTTACGAACATGGAGAACAAAGAGCTGGAACTTGGATTGAATAACAAGTACTTAAGCGAGAACAAAGCACTTTATGATAAGTTCCAAGCGGAGATCGCAGAGTTGAAGAAGCAAGGTGGAGGTCACTTAGGTCTGGACACGGGTTATGAAGTCAAAACGGACAATGATCGTATTTTCTCCATTGGAAGATATGTTGTGGAAACGTCAGGTTCTTCTTCTGAGGAAGTCAATTTTGATACGATAGACAAAGTGAACCAAATCCTTATTACATTGCCAATGTTATTTAAGGATGAGCAATACATTGAGCGGATTAGCCAAAATATTAAAGAGCAGATGATTGCGCAAATGAAGGCTGACCCCGATATTGTGTATTGGATCCCGGAGAATGGGGATGAGGTGTCAACAGATATGTTTACTTCTATTTCAAAAGATCAAAGCTTCTTTATCAATAATGATGACAAGCTTGTAATTGTGTTTAATAAATATGATGTAGCCCCAGGTGCTATGGGTTCCGTTGAATTCGTGATCCCAACTGAAGCCATAGCAGGGGATCTAGTAAGTCAGAAGTATATTCAGTAATAATAAAAGACCGGCAAGAGAGTTCTCTCTTTGCCGGTCTTTATTCAAATATAAGAAAGTATAAGTTTTACACTATAATTTATCCTTATATTTCTCGCTTAAACACTACCGTCCTTATAAGGACGCTGGAGCCGTTTATGCTTGTTCGTAAAACGAATGATCATGGAAGAGCTATTTAATTCCTAGTCGTAGATAAAATGCTCCACCACAGCCACAGTCTTCGTTATGTCTGGATTAGAATTATCGATCACCTTCACATTGGAACTTGGAAGCGGCCACTTCACACTACGGTTTCCAAAAGATTTGCGGAATTCATCCCAATGCTGGAACTTCCATTCATCTAATGGTGATTGTCGATCATGAATTCGTGTCCGATACAATTCTTCATTGGCTAGTTCAACCAAAACAACTTTAACCTCAACATCTTGCAGGGAACGTCCAATTCGAGATAACTCACTGCTGATCCAGTCAGGGTTGGCAGCCTCTTGGGTAAATGGTCCAACTACAAATGCATCCACATTCAGACCGATATTATCTAAGGCAGCGTCCATCGTAATCCGGTAACCCAAATCACGGCATAATCTTTTGTACTCGGCAGAGTCTCTGTCCGCTGGGTCCAATCCGTGTAAGGTCATGATGGCGTCAGCGGCCGGTCGTAAGAGAATATCCATATCAAAGAAGGGAACTTTGCGCCCTGAAGCGATCGCTTTAGCTAATGTCGTTTTGCCTGCCCCAGCTGGCCCCAGAAAAAATACAAGTTTGTTCATCGCTGACTCTCCTTAGAACCTCAATTCAACGCTATAAGCATCTCTGCATACTATCATATAAAAGTTGGTGTGTAATCGCCAGCGCAAAATCTTCATGAGGCAGATAGGAACGGAATACCTGCGATATTTCGCATAATGGGCCATAATATGATATTTTTTTGCTTCTCCATTGAGTTTTTGTGTAATCCTGCTTATAATATAGCGAGAAAAATAAGAAAAAGGTGTCCATAAATGAGCATATTAAATGTAGAAGGATTAAGTCATGGCTTTGGAGATCGTGCGATCTTCAAGGATGTTTCATTCCGTCTTCTAAAAGGCGAGCATATCGGATTATTCGGCGCTAACGGCGAAGGTAAATCCACTTTTATGAATATTGTTACAGGCAAGCTGCAGCCAGATGAAGGTAAAGTCGAATGGTCCAAACGGGTGCGTGTTGGCTACCTCGATCAGCATGCAGTGTTGACCCAAGGCATGACCATTCAAGATGTACTTAGAGGCGCTTTTCAATACCTCTTTGATCTTGAGCAAGAGATGAATGACATGTACGGCAGAATGGGTGACGTGTCGCCTGAAGAGCTGGAAAAGCTGCTTGAAGAAGTTGGTACGATCCAAGATACGCTTACAAATCAAGATTTCTACATGATCGATGCGAAGATACAGGAAACCGCGCGCGGTCTAGGAATCACAGATATTGGATTGGATCGTGACGTAGCTGATCTTAGTGGTGGTCAGCGTACCAAAATCTTGCTAGCGAAGCTGTTACTTGAAAAACCAGATATTTTGCTCCTAGATGAGCCTACGAACTATCTGGATGAGCAGCATATTGAATGGCTGAGACGTTATCTTCAAGAGTATGATAATGCATTTATTCTGATCTCACATGATATGCCTTTCTTGAACAGCGTTATCAACCTGATCTACCATATGGAAAATCAAAAGCTGACCCGTTATGTGGGTGATTATGAGCAATTCCAACAGGTTTACGAAATGAGAAAACAACAGCTTGAATCTGCTTATAACCGTCAGAAACAAGAAATTGCAGAGCTTAAAGACTTCGTTGCGCGTAACAAAGCGAGCGTAGCTACTCGTAACATGGCGATGTCCAGACAGAAGAAGCTCGACAAGATGGAAATCATCGAGATTGCAAAAGAGAAGCCAAAACCACAGTTTAACTTTAAAGAAGGTAAAACTGCGGGCAAGATGATTTTCGAAGCTAAAGAATTGGTTATCGGATATGACACACCGTTGTCCAGACCGCTTAATTTGTTAATGGAGCGTGGACAAAAGATCGCGTTGGTCGGTGCGAACGGGATCGGTAAAACCACCTTGCTTCGCAGCATCTTAGGTGAAATCCAAGCATTGTCCGGTTCGGTAGAACGTGGATACCATCAAGAGATTGGATACTTTGAGCAAGAAATGAAAGAAGGCAATTACAAGACTTGTATTGAGGAGATCTGGGATACATTCCCATCCCTGTCACAATTCGAAGTACGTGCTGCCCTTGCCAAATGTGGACTGACCACGAAACATATCGAAAGTAAGATTGCTGTTCTAAGTGGTGGAGAAAAAGCTAAAGTGCGTCTATGTAAGCTCATTAACAGTGAGACCAACATTCTCGTATTGGATGAGCCGACGAATCACTTGGATATCGATGCCAAAGATGAACTGAAACGTGCACTGAAAGCATATAAGGGAAGCATTCTCATGATCTCTCACGAACCAGATTTTTATCAAGACATTGTGACCGATATCTGGAATTGCGAAGATTGGACAACAAAAGTATTCTAAGTATACTAGTTCAATTAACGAATCTTATAAACAGGATCAGGATACCTTACTTCGATTCTCCGAAGGGTATCCTGTTTTTTTATATAATAGATGTATATGTATAACTTTAATTAAAAAAAGACCGTCCGAAGACGGTCTCACACCTGAGGCAGCTTGATCTTGCATTTCCGGGCAAAGAGCGAAAAGATCACAGTGAAGTCATAAACAATTAACAGCAGTGATCCCACTTTATAGAAAGCAAGTTCACCGTGTGGAGCGATTCCTCCTTCTATGATAAGTCCGGATAATCTTGCCACCAGGATACCGATGATCCAGCCTGCAAGACGTGAGACACTTTAACAATAAAAAATAGATCATTTCTCAAGACTTTGCTCCGGTAAACAAACTTTAGGCTTCAAACTTCAGATTCTGCGGTTCCGTCGGAATTTCATCTTTCCGTGCGCGGGAATCGGTGACGGGAACGTCCACGCCCACTTCTTCAAAGGTGCAGTCATCTAGCCAAATCTTACCGGATCCCGATAGGAGAATGCCAATGTTGATACAATCCGCCTCTGTAGGGATATCTAGCACACAAGCGTAAAAATTTCAGGAAGCCGTTCCTTTAATACTTCTGTACTGCATGTTGTCAAAGCCCAGCATATTCTGGAGCTTGTCATCAATACGCATCCATAAGCCGCACCAGTCGCTGACTTCCTCGGTCCGGATAAAGCCGGCAAACCGCATCCGTTTCCCAAGATATTTTTTTGCGTCAAACTGCTGCATTAGAGTACCGAATCCATTCCCTTCGAGTGGTTCAGTTGCTGCACATTCCAATGATACTGAGTTCCTTCCCTTATGGTAAATCTGCATATCTAATGATGCCTTATATTTGCTGGGGGATGTTCCGGTGATGAACCAACCATTAATATCGGACATGGTAAATTCCTCTCTTTCCTGAATCAATAGTTTTATCTGAGATCTGTATTGAGCTGGGGGGAGAGCATAAAGTCCTTTAAAAGCTCTTGTAAAAGCCTCCTGGCTATCAAAACCATAAAGCATTGCAATATCTAGAATGCGTTCTTCGGAATAGAGCAGTAGCTGGGCAGCAGAACTCAATCTACGGGAACGGATGTATTCAGCTACGCTTTTGCCGACATATTTCTGAAAGAGTCGGTGGAAATGAAATTTGGAGAATCCAGCCTCTTTCGCAATTCTGTCCAGATTCAGTTCTTCTTCCAAGTGTTTTTCAATAAATTCAATACTATTATGAATCATCTTGTAATACAGTCTAAACACCTCCTTGTTCTGGTATTAATATACCTCACCCATTTAAAGGGATTTTGATAATTCTTGCTTAGTTCTACTTCTGTATGTAGAAAATTGCACTTGAATCTAATACTATCAGCAGGATATATAAAAGGAGAGTAATAAAAATTATAAAACAAAAAAAAGGCGGATTCTCACTCATAATTGAGTGTAAATTCGCCTATATCTATTCAGGTGCAATTACTACATTAAACCTCAATGATGATTGGAAGAATCATCGGACGTCGTTTCGTTTTTTCATACAGGAATCTACTCAGAGTCTCCTTGATGGTCTGCTTGATGATATTCCATTGGCCAAGGTCAGGCTCACTCATCTTTTGAAGGGTGGAAGTTACAAGTTGGTTGATTTCATCCATTAAAGTTTCTGAATTACGGACATAGATGAATCCTCTGGATATAGTATCCGGTTCATTTAATAGACGTCCATCGGCTTGGCTTAGTGTAATCACCGTAATAAGAATGCCGTCTGCCGACAGCTGGCGACGATCGCGAAGTACGACATTCCCAATATCCCCAATCCCAAGACCATCCACTAGGATCTGTCCAGCAGTCACTTTGCCCGATTGGCGGACAACACCTGACGAAGACTCGACGATGTCCCCATTTTTTAAAATAAAGATATTATTGGGATTCACACCAACCGCCTCCGCCAACAAGCTGTGATGATGAAGCATCCGGTATTCACCATGAATCGGTATGAAATATTCAGGTTTCATCAAGGTTAACATTAACTTAAGCTCTTCTTGGCTTGCATGCCCAGACACATGAAGCTCGCTGCGTGACCCATAGATGACTTTAGCACCAAGTACATATAAATTATCGACAATTCTAGATACATTACGTTCATTCCCGGGGATGGGATTAGCTGCAATCAGAACGGTGTCTCCAGCCTGGATTTCCATCTGCCTATGACTTGCATTAGCTAGTCGCGATAACGCAGCCATGGGCTCACCTTGACTGCCTGTACATAATACAGTTACTTGCTCTGGGGGGAGTTTAGCAGCTTCTGTAGGCTCGATCAGCATGTTATCCGGAATGGTCAAGTATCCTAGTTCTTGGGCTACCCGAACAACATTCACCATACTTCTGCCTAATAAGGTTAATCTACGATTGGTTAACTGAGCAGCTTCAATGATCTGTTGTAGTCGATGTACATTTGAAGCAAAAGTAGAAATAAAAATTCTGCGGTCAGCTTTCATGAATGCTTCTTCTATATGAGCACCAACGAGCTTCTCAGAGGGGGTGAAGCCTGGTCGTTCTGCATTAGTACTCTCTGAGAGCAGGAACTTTACACCATTCTTCCCGATATCGGCCATTTTATGTATATCGGGATACTGCTTATTAACGGGAGTCATGTCAAATTTGAAATCCCCAGTATGAACAACGGTCCCTTCAGGGGTATCGAATACAACACCAAGGCAATCCGGTATGCTATGATTCGTATTAAAGAACGTTGTAGTAATCGCTCCTAGCTTTAATGTAGACTCAGAATCAATGACATGAAGCTTAGTCTGACGTAATATCCCGTGTTCCCTCAGTTTATTTTCAATTAGGCCTAAGGTTAACCGGGATGCATAGATCGGAAGATTTAGTTGTTTGAGCAGATATGGAATTCCTCCAATATGATCCTCATGTCCATGTGTAACTACTAATGCTCGAACCTTATCAAGATTGCTTAATAAATACGTAACATCAGGAATTATGAGGTCAATTCCCAATAGACTTTCGTCCGGAAATTTAGAGCCGCAATCAATGACAATAATATCATCAGCATATTGCAGGAAATACATATTCTTACCAATTTCATTTACACCGCCTAACGCTGCAATCCAGAGCTGCTTAGCTGCCACTTTCATTAAAGTCCCTCCTTTTATAAATTCACCTATATTATGTATGAAACCCTTAATAATTATCCTTTCATTGAGGTGGTACAATAGAATAACAATAAAATGGTATTCGAAAGTTAGGGGACAGATTAATCATGAACATCAGAAGAATACAAATGAAGGATAATTATACAATCGAAGAGATCATTAGGAACTGCCTAATTGAGTTTGGCGGGAATAGGGCAGGGCTTGCCTGGGAAGATGATAGCCTGCATCATTTATATGAATATTACAATCAGAGTGAAAATAGGGCCTATTGGGTTGTAGAAGCGGAAGGAGAAGTATTAGGAGGTTGCGGAATTGCGCCGTTCGGGAATGAGAGCAATATATGTGAGTTGCAAAAAATGTACTTATCTCCGTCCGTTAGAGGTAGTGGGATATCTTCGGAACTCTTAATTACGGCTCTGGATTATGCCAAGCTTCATTATAACAAGTGTTATCTGGAGACTTTGCAGAACATGCATGCAGCTAACCGTTTTTATACGAAAAATGGATTTCAGCTTTTACCTGCGCCCTTGGCTGGCTCGGAGCATTTCGCGTGTGATGCGTGGTATATTAAAGAGCTATCTTAATTATTGTTTTGTAAGCCTGAATAAACAGGCTTGTTTTTTATTTGACAATAAAACCGTCCAGACGGTATAGTAAATAGCAGAGGTGATGAACGTGAACAGTAATTCTAAACGTAAAACTATATTATTGGCTGCTTCCACGGTTGTTAAGAATAATGGAGTAGAGAAGCTTACGCTTGAAGCTGTTGCTAAAGAAGCCGGTGTTAGTAAGGGCGGGCTACTGCACCATTTTCCAAATAAAGAAGCTTTGATCATAGGGATGGTCGAAGAGCTAACGAATGATTTTTTTAACAATGTTCAAGATAGGGCTATGAGTGAAATGGTTGAAAAAGGGAAGTGGAGTCGTGCTATTACTGAAGCTATAGATGAAGATCTTAAGGAAGGCAAAGAGATCGGCACCGCACTAACGGCTGCTCTTTTCACGAATCCAGATATTCTTAGTAAATTTCAAAATCAATATGCAACATGGCAACAAAATATAGAGAACGATGGTATTGATCCTGTACGTTCTACTATCGTTAGGTTGGCAGCTGATGGATTATGGTATTCCGAGATGTTCGGATTAGGTGTGTTAGATGATGAATTACGCACTAAAGTTATTCATGAATTGATAAATATGACGAAGTAAGGAGTGGCGATCTTGAATTCATATGTATTATTGGCAACAGCGATCCTCTGTGAGGTATTTGGCAGTTCAATGCTAAAAGTATCTAACGGTTTTAAAAGGTTATTCCCTTCTATTGGTGTGATCCTTGGAATGGGCTTTGCATTTTATAGTCTTTCTCTAGCGCTTGAAACAATTCCATTAGGTACGGCTTATGCGATTTGGTCAGGGGTTGGTACAGCATTGACAGCTATAATTGGCGTAGTCATTTATAAAGAAAACTTTAATCGTAAGAAATTACTTGGTCTGCTTCTCATCATTGGTGGTGTAATTATTATGAAGCTTTCTGGTGGGGCTCATTAGAATTTGGAGGCTGTAGCATGAAAAGAAATGTAGGATATATAGCTCTAAGTATCGCGATTGCTAGCGAAGTCGTAGGTACTACTATGCTGAAAATGTCAGAAGGATTTACGCAATTATTCCCTTCTATAGGGGTTATTATTGGTTTTGTAATTGCTTTTTATAGTTTATCCATAAGTCTTAGAGAATTACCGTTAAGCTTAGCTTATGCGATTTGGTCGGGTGTAGGTACAGTTCTAACAGCGTTTGTCGGTATTATCGTGTGGGGAGATCCATTTGGTATTCTAACTTTTGCCGGAATCGTATTAATTGTAGGAGGGGTAGTGTTATTAAACGCACCTTCTGCAGATAAAGAGAGAGCTCGTTAAATTAAATCGGGCTCTTTTTTAATTAAACGGATGTCATAGATTCCATAAATCGCATAGTTTCGCGATAATGGTATCACTTACCTTTTCCGTAGAATTACATCTTATAGTTTGAGCAGCTATTTATCTATAATGAGTGTGTCTGAAAGTGAAGGGAGGGTGTTGTTCTTTTTAATGTGCTCTGGATGATCTATATTGAAAACGCTACCATTTGAGCACTTTGATAGGTTCGTGAATTTTTGAGAATCTAACATATTTAAGGAGGATTAAAATTAAAATGCGTAACAAGTATGTTGTATGGTCGCTAGTAGTATCCATGCGGCAGGAGGCGGCATTTCACTCCGTATTTGCGGCAAGCTAGATTTTAGTAATGTTTACATGAATTCAAATTTGCGATCCCGTTATGGACAAAATGCAATTTACAAAGGGTTTATGGATAACTTCGGTACCAATTCAATTATCCATGATGTCTGGGTTGAACATTTTGAATGTGGCATGTGGGTAGGCGACTATGCTCATACACCTGCTATTTATGCCAGTGGGCTTGTGGTTGAAAACAACCGGATTCGGAACAATCTTGCCGATGGCATCAACTACTCCCAAGGCACTAGTAATTCGATTGTTCGAAATACTAACGTACGAAATAACGGTGATGATGGTCTTGCAGTATGGACTAGTAACACCAATGGTGCTCCGGCGGGTGTAAATAACACTTTCTCCTATAACACGATTGAGAATAACTGGCGTGCAGCAGCCATAGCATTCTTTGGAGGCGGCGGTCATAAGGCTGATCATAACTACATCATCGACACTGTAGGTGGTTCTGGTATTCGTATGAACACCGTTTTCCCTGGTTACCATTTCCAGAATAATGCGGGCATAGTTTTCTCAGACACTACGATTATCACAAGTGGTACCAGTAAAGATCTATATGGTGGAGAACGTGGAGCCATCGATTTAGAGGCATCGAATGATGCCATCAAGAACGTCACCTTTACCAACATCGATATCATCAATACACAACGCGATGCAATCCAGTTCGGTTATGGCGGTGGATTTGAGAATATCGTGTTTAACATCATCAATATTAATGGTACTGGGCTTGATGGTATTACTACTTCACGTTTCTCTGGGCCACATCAGGGTCCAGCAGCCATCTCAACATCGAAAGACGCGGTAAGCTTTGTTATTTTTAATACGAATGAGCTCGTGTTTCCAGAAGGGATGTTCGAAGGACTCTCAGAGAGAAAAACGCTGAAACTGCGAAAAGGGGATACCGTTGATGCAGCTCAATTAGTGACTTGGGTCAGCCAAGCCGCAGCTTCCCTTTAATTGAAAGGTTTATGATGCAGGACGGTATCTCAAAGTCATTTGACTTCATGAGATATCGTCTTTTTTGGACGGATTTGGTTCCACCAATACATAATCGTTCAGTAAATTGTAAAAAATACATCAAGAGCTAGCAACGAAGGGAATGAAACCCATGATGAAATTAAAACAGACTTTTTTGTTACTGCTTACGGTCCTTGCACTTAGTGCATGCTCAAAACCAGTTCCAGATAAATCCCAGCTACCACCTCCAACAATTGCGCCAAGCGGAGCTGAGGAAAGTTATAGCCTTGACTCACTAGCCACTTTAATTGGAAAAGAGGATACGCAAGTTGTCCAATCTCTCGGCGAAGGCGCACCTAAACGTAATGAAGGTACGAATTCTACTCTTTTATCCCGCGAATATAACGAGAAGATTGTGAATCACGAGGCAGCTCTTCAGGTCGCGTATGATGACACCGGAAAAGTGATTGGAGAGACGATTCACTTTAAGGAAGCTAGCAAGGAAAAATTAATGCAAGAGATTACGCAACAGCTCGGTGAGCCTACCACTAACAGTGAAGGTAGCACAGCAGATATGGAAAAAGAGGGCGAAGGTACAAACTTTCGTAGGGTATGGCAGACGGATAACGCTAAAGTTTCTTTAATTGAATCCAATGGAAGGCTGTCTATTTCCATAGATACGAAGTAATTTTAAATAGTACCCCTTCGGTTCGTTCCTCATAATGGATAGAGAGGGAACTATTTTTTTCTATAAAATAATGTTCATATAAATGAGTTAGATAGCTGTGATATCTATACCTATAATCACTTTGGTGACGATTTAGGGAGTTGCCATGCCTATCGTTTCCCATTCTCAGATCAACAGACGCTTGCCCGAACGCTCAAAGCATCGTCCGTCTCCACACGATTTTGTCTGGACTCAGTCTTCGTTACTAAAATGCTGGCTATAGCCTATCATGTCGAGCAGATAACAGACTTAGCATTTATACAAAAGGAATTAGGATCGACTCTCTCGCTAAAGATCCAAGTAAAGGAGCATAATGCAGATTAATCTAAATAGAATAATTTGTGTATAGTAATTTTGAAAGAAGCTTGATTAGTCAAGCTTCTTTTTCGTAACCCAAAAGAGTTTTGACCGTATTAACTGATGAACATTTCATTCAGGAAGAAATTCTGTTCTTCCCTAATGGGTCATGTTAACAAAAAGAGAAGTTGAGGTCATCACCTATGAATGAAAAATTTACAGATTACGCCGATACAGGATATTCGATCGCTGAGCAGAAGGCGGCTCAGTATTTTGCATCTCTTCGTGAACAGTTCAAAGAAAAAACTTATGTGTCTACCTTGATTGAAGATTTTCAATTGTGGAAGAAGAACCATATTCATCGCCGTTCATGGTTGTCCTTTTTATCAAGAGGAAAAAGGAAACCTGATTCTCAGGATTATCATAGATATCTAGGATGGCTGAATCAAACCGGTAAATTGGATGATTATTTGGATCGAAGTGTTTCCTATCTTTATATGAGAGATCTGGGGCAAGCTTTGGATTCGCCGAATACACAGCTCCGGATTAAGCGTATGGTTGCCGACATTAGAAATCAGATGATTCTTCCAGGCTCCACAAGTTCGGAGGATCAGTCGGATTTCATGAGTTTCACCGGGATTTACCGTTGGGCTCAGAAGGAAGGCGTTGAAACGGCCACGATTTGGGTGATAGACAAACTTAAGCAGGTATCAGCACATCTTCCGAAGGAAATGAATCCCGAGCAAGCGCAGCGTAAATTAATCAAGATCATTATTGGGGTGATTCTCCATGTGATGGAAGAAATGGACGATGACGTACCGCCTGTGGAGCGATCCAAGAGGATTGGTGAAGCCATTAGACTTGGTTATTCATATGGCCTAACTTATCCATTCATTGATGATCTTCTTGATTCCAGTGTCTTAACCGACCAAGAGAAAGAACAGTATTCTCATATGATACGCACCGCGATCCTTAATAGAGTTGTACCGGAATTGGGTGAATGGTCCGGAGAGAACATGCCGTTCATTCGATTTGTACATTCGGAGCTCAAGGAGGCTTTTGAGTATATTAGAGGGTATCAGCGGGAAGACATACAGGATGCATTTTTCGAGCAGTCTTTTGTATTTTTCCATTCACAGGAATTGGATCGTATGAAGGATCTTTCTAATTCTGAATACAGCAATGAAGAGCTTTTCATACCCATCATTTTAAAATCCTCTTCTTCCCGTTTAATTGTCCGATCCGTAATTAGTGCTCCAGCAGATGACGGATTTGATCAACGCACCTTTTTCTATGGGTTATATAATCAGCTGGCTGATGATTTTGCGGATATGTTTGACGATATGAAAGCGGGAGCGGTAACCCCCTATACTTATTATTTAAAATACCGTGGCCAACGTACAGATCTGATCAATCCTTTTGAATTATACTGGACGGTTATTTCCCATTTAATACACACCGTGTATCGCTCTGATCCTAAAACCCGTGAGGTAATCTTAGATCGAGCCATCAATGGACTCAAGCGCTGTAAAGAACGTGTAGGGGTTGAAAAGTATAAAGAGATCATGGAGATCTTTGCTTCTGGTCAACCAGCATTTAACCTTGTTGTGCAGCAGATGGTGCAGAAAGCAGATGATGTGGATTTTTTCGATAAACTGCTCAGGGATCAGTTGCTTTTGAATCTAAAAAACAGCAAGAAGGAAAAAGTGGAATTTCGAGATACGATCCAAAAGGTCCGCGATCAAATCAATAAACAATTGCTGATAGCCAAGCCAGACGGGACGCCAGAAATGAAAGAGCTGCTTATTGATGCGGCTAATTATAGTCTAACAGGCGACGGCAAGCGGATAAGACCTATATTGACT
This sequence comes from Paenibacillus pseudetheri, assembly GCF_924513355.1. Classification (NCBI taxonomy): domain Bacteria; kingdom Bacillati; phylum Bacillota; class Bacilli; order Caryophanales; family Paenibacillaceae; genus Paenibacillus; species Paenibacillus pseudetheri. The sequence continues at coordinate 36,020 of NZ_CAKMAB010000041.1, read as the reverse complement.
TGGGTCATGGGTGTTAACGAATATGGTCTAGATGAATCAGCAATTGTGCCGCTTCTGAGATCTTTGGAATATATGCACACCGCTTCTCTAATCTTCGATGATCTTCCGTCCCAGGATAATGCCTCAACCCGAAGGGGGCGTGCAACTCTACACGAAGTGTATAATAGCTCCACAGCGGAGTTAACGGGTCTATTTTTGATTCAGAAGTCGATCGAGGAACAGGCGTCGCTTCATTCTTTTGATGCAAAAGCTGTGCTTGCCTTGATGCAGTATTCAGCCCAAAAAGCAGAAGATATATGTATGGGTCAGGCGATGGATTTGAATTCTAAGGGGAAAGCGTTGACGCTAGAGCAATTAAATATGATTTGCTTTTATAAGACCGGAATTGCATTTGAAGCTTCATTAGTGATGCCAGCCATTCTCGCTCAGATTAAGGAGTCAGAAATTCTGTCTTTGAAAAAATTTGCCTACCATGCGGGGATTGCCTTTCAGATTAAAGATGATTTGCTCGATTTGGAAGGGGATCATCATTTATTAGGGAAGCCGATAGGGCAGGATGTGGAGAATAACAATTCAACGTTTGTAGCTATCCTTGGAGCAGACGGCGCAAGAAAAGAAATGTGGGAACACTACTGTCTCGCCATGGAAGCGTTGAAGGAGATTCCTCGAAATATTGCTTTTCTGAAGCATTTATTGAATTACATGATTAATCGAAATCGATAATTGATTATAGAGTGTTGGCATTATTGCCAGCACTTTTTGTATTTTTTTGCAGATTATTAGTTCTTTACGGTAATTGGATTTTATTGTTTATAATCGAAACTGCGTGTATGATGAAGTTGAAAATAGATAATAGAGGTGTAACTTGTGAAGCTAGGGATTTTCTCTAAAGTATACTCGAACTATGAACTGGAGATCGCCTTACACAAAATCAAAGCCCAAGGCATGAGTACCGTTCAATTTAATTTTGCTAACGTGGGGTTGGCGAGTTTACCTAAAGAAATTAGTCAGGAGATTATCCTTCAAATCAAAGAAGCATCAATAAACAGTGGAGTTAGCATTGCTGTGATCTCAGGGACGTTTAATACGCTGGAGCTAAATGAGGAGAAGAAAGTTGAGAATCAGCAGTGTTTTAAGACTGTAGTTGAGGCTGCTGCAGCATTAGCTGTGCCGTATGTTTCTATTTCTACGGGTAGCTTGAATCAAGAAAATTTCTGGAGTCCTCATCCTGACAATCATTCAGTGAGGGCGTGGTCACTATTGCGTAATAGTCTTACATGGATGCTGAATATTGCAGAAGACAATCAAGTAACGCTAGTATTTGAACCTGAACAAGCCAATGTGGTGAGTACGGCAGAAGATGCTTTAAGACTATTGAGGGATCTGGATACACCTTACCTTAAGGTTCTCTACGATGCAGTAAATCTAGTAACCCCACAGGATCATAAGAACCTCTTAGGTAAGATTTCAAAAACCCTAACAGTGCTGAAGGAGCACATTGCCATTGCGCATTGCAAAGATGCTTTTGTAACCGAAGAGAAGATCACTTTTGCACCAGTGGGTAAAGGAAACTTGCCCTTAAAGGAATATCTGAATGAATTAAGTAAGGTTTATGACGGTCCAGTTATTATGCATGGGTTAGCTGAGGACGATGTAGCGCATGCTTTGAATTACATTAACTAGAATAGGAGGACATGAATATGAAAAAGGAAAACAAATTGTTGAACATTGGTGTGTTAGGCTGCGGTCAGATTTCACAAGCGGCACATTTTGACTCTATAAGGCGTTCACGTAATGCTCATCTTTACGCAATATGCGATGTGGACGAATACTTGCTCCAAAGAATGAATGCTATCTATGAACCCGACAAGATATATACGGATTATGATCAAATGCTGGCGGACCCGAGCGTAGATGCTGTAGTTATTGGCATTGCCGATCAATTTCATGTAGAGGCAGCTAAACAAGCGGTGCGTGCAGGCAAACATGTCTTGGTAGAAAAACCTCTAGGCGTATCCATCGAAGAAGTGGAAGAATTAAAAGAGCTTGTGGATCGTACCGATCTTAAAGTGCAAGTGGGGAATATGAAGAGATTTGACCCCGGTATAGTAGCAGCTAAAGAGTTTGTGGATCATGAAATGGGTGAGATTATTGGCCTAAAAGCTTGGTATTGTGATTCCACCTATCGATATACCGTCACCGAGAATGTTCAGCCAGTGATTATATCCGGTAAAAATATAAAGAGACCTGCTGGAGATCCAAAAGCGAACAAGGAACGCTACTATATTTTAGGTCATGGCAGCCATTTGTTCGATACCGCAAGATATCTAGGTGGAAATATTGTAAGTGTGAAAGCATGGAATACGCAAAAGTTCGGTGCCTATTGTTGGTTTATTACTGCGGAGTTTGAAAGCGGCTTTGTAGCTCAATTGGATTTGACCATTGCGGTTCGGATGGATTGGCATGAAGGATTCCAAATTTATGGTGAATTCGGATCAGTAGTAGGAAAGACATACAACCCTTGGACATTAAAATCAAGCGATGTAGAAATCTTCAAAGCTAGTGATAGTAGCTACCACAGACCACTTGGAGCCGATGGCCATATTTATAGATTGCAGATTGAAGGTTTCGCAGATTCTGTTCTGCACAATAAGCAAGGCATAGGTGCAACAATTGAGGATGGGATGGCTACGATGAGAGCGATGCTCGCTGTTGAAGAATCAATGAAGACTGGAGATACAATTTACCTAAGTGACGTTTCTGGTCCGTTATAAAGGAGGGAATAATGTGCCGTACTTTACCTACGATCACATTCGGTTTCATTATGAAGATGATGGAGAGCCTTTTATATTTCTTCATGGTTTAGGCGGAGACGTCAATCAACTTTCGGGTTAATGAAGCAAACAGATCAAATACGAGGGATCTCACTAGATTTTCGAGGTCATAGAAAGACTGTGGCGTTTCCTCTATGAAGCTTGTAAAGTTGCAGCATAATCATGATTCGTATGACGCGATCAAGAATTTTATAAACGAGAGATGAGCACAATCTTCAATGGTGTTCTTTTTTTGGTCTTCAGAAGAAATGAACTATATTGTAACCACGTTAACTCCAAGTTTTGTATAGGTATCAATAGTCTTATTATCTACTGAGTTTTCAGTGATTAAATAGTCCAATGAGGATACGTCTGCTACAAAAAAGGATGATATTTTCTCCAGCTTTTCTTTCGTAGCTATAGCGAGAACCAAGGAGGACTGTTCAAAGAGTTGATTCTTAATAATAGATTCCTCATAAGAGGGGACAGTTATGCCCACCTTTGAATCCAGCGTGGATACGCCAAGGATTGTAAGATCCAAATGGATTTGCTGTATCGCTCTAAGCGTTGCGGCTCCTAATAACACTTTGTTTTTTTTATCGAGGTCGCCACCTAACAAGGTTATACTAACTTTGGACAACCGGCATAGCGATAACGCAATGGAGGGGGAATTCGTAATAATTCTTCCATCAAAATGCTCAGGGATGTTCTCAGCTACTTTTAAATTTGTGGACCCGCCATCAATAAAGATAACCTTTGCATTCTCAATAAGCATGCAAGCTCGTTTAGCTAAGTCAGCTTTGGTCTGGCTATTAAATTCTACACGTGAATTGAAATCTTTCATGTCACTAATAAGGCTATGAGCTCCACCATGAATTCGTTTGAGAAGTCCCAGCTTCGACAGGCTTTGTAAGTCTTTTCGAATGGTATCTTCTGTTACATTTAATTCATGTGTTAATTCTTGGACAACGACGCGGCCTTCGGTCTCTACTTTTTTTAGGATATACGCCTGTCTGTCAGCTTTTAGCACCGATCCACCTCTTTTCACAAAATGCTTTAAAGGTTGTACTTAACGTTACTATTTTACTACATATGAAATGAATTTGAAAAAAATCAATCGTTTTTACGTACAACTCCGTCTTACTTATAGATATATGATGTGGATGCATTTTCCTGATATAAGAAAGAGGGGGTGGTGGAAGGTGGAAAACACAATGGATGAAGTCAGAATGGTGGATTTTGCACAAATGGATGAAGAAGCTTTTTTTAGTCGTTTGTATGTGGAGCATCGAAAAATGTACGCTATTGCCTACAGTTATCTGCGAACAGAGGCAGACACGCTGGAAGTGATCCAAGAAGCGTCATGCAGGGCATGGATGAAACGCAAAAAATTAAAGGACGAACAGTCCTTCACACCCTGGCTGATTCGAATAACGATTAATTGCTGTATGGATGAGCTACGGCGCAAAAAGCGTGTGATTGTTGCGGAAAAGATGGTGGAGGAAGCGGCACAGGAAATGAAGAGTAATGACCGAATTGATCTGGAGCGTGCGATGAATCAGATAAAACCTAAATACCGGCATGTCGTAACGCTGAAATACTACCATGACATGACCACAATCGAAATTGCTAAAGTACTAAAAAGACCAGAAGGTACCATTAAGACTTGGCTTCGAGAGGGACTCAAACAGCTTCGGAGCTATTTATAGCAATATTGGAGGTGAACGGAATGACAGAAAAAGAAGAACGTATTCTACATAAGAACATCGATGAAGTGCAGCAAAATGTCGAAGCAATACAGGAGATGAAAATTTACAACGCCATGAGAAAAGGAATTGCAAAAGGGAAAAAGCAAGAGAAACGGCGCATTTATACTACAGGAATGGGTGTGGTTGCAGCTGCAGCGGTTGCGTTACTGTTTACATACTCAACAATCGGATTACCAAATAAGGTGGCACAACCTTCAGTACAATCGGCAAGCACTAAAAACACGGATAATTTCAAAGCTTATCGCTCGTTCTCAAGGTTAGAGCCTGCACTGGCCAGTGCTCTTGAGCAGAATCTCATTGTGCCGGTCGGTCAAAGTGCGGAAAACAAGGGTTACCGGATAGATGTGACAGGTGCCGTTACAGATGGACGGAAAGTTTATGTTTTATACAGTGTTCAGAACAATACGGACGAAGTAGTTATACACGCGGATTTTGAGCTTCAATTTGAAGGAATAAAGGAGTCGCCTCTTCACAAAGGCGCATCATTAAGTATGCTCGCTAGCGAGAGCCGAATTCAACCTGGGCAGTCTATGGATTTTATATACTCAAATAATCTTTCACCAACAATTAAATATCCAAAGAAAGTTAACTATAATATTATTCTTACCGAAACTTCAGATAAGGCTCTCCTATCCAGTAGCAATAAGTATCGGACTAGCCTAGATGTTGCTTTCGAGCTTGATCCTGATATGCTCAAAGCACATGAACGTATACTGGATACAGACGGAACGCTGACCGTAGACGGACAAAAGATTAAAGTAGCTGGGGTCCAATTTACTCCGCTTAGCACCTATGTGGATCTGGAGTATGATCAAAACAATGATAAACGGATTTTTCAATTGATCAACCCAGTTCTAATCAGTAAGCATGAAGGCACTGAGGAGAAGTCTTATTATCCCACACTTATCACTGCTGATAACTCTGAAGTCTACTCGGACGATTCCAAGACTACGCTGGTGTTCAGAGACAATAAAAAGATTGTAGAGAGCAAGCCAGACAGCGTCTCGTTGAAAGCATTTGGAATTTCGGCAGTCGAAAAGGATCAAATGAAAATTGTCGTCGATCTTAACAAGTATCAGCTTATTGAAGCGCCCGGAAGTGGACTTGAGTTAGTCACGCCAACTCCAGAGAATGATGCTATGGAAGGAACGATTCTCTTAAGACATAAGTTTGAGAATGCTCAATATTTGAACCATTATACCCGTACGTCTGAAACCTTCACGGACGGAGAAGGGAAAGTGCATCAGTCTGGATATACTACAAATAGGAGCGCGGTATTAAATTTTGGCGGATTAATGAGGTCACAGGATGGGCCAGGCGTGGATGAGTTTATTTATATTTTTGGAGCAGAAGCGAAGAACTATCCTCAGCCATTGACTATAACGTTAGAGAAATATATAAATCCAATTATGGATACGCAGGCTGTGGAGTTGTACGCGAAGAATTAGAAAGCAATGAATCATTAGACAAAAGAATGAATTTTATATTAACTCATTAGCCGTTGATAATTCTATCAACGGTTTTTCTGTGATCCCACCTCTTCATTCCTTGAAATTTAAGAAATACTTAATATATACCGCACTTCTTTTTAAATAGTTTTTCTTATTCTAAGTACATGAAGGAGGTTACTGAAAGAATGAAAAACCCAAGTATGAAGAAATGGCTCCGAAAGGATGGCTCAGCGGCAATGATGTTCCTGGCACCAAGCGGTATCGGCTTCGCGTTGTTTTACCTTATACCGTTTGTTATGGGAGTATTCTATTCTTTTATGGACAGCACGATAGAGGGCCATTTTGTAGGGTTTGATAATTACCGAGAGCTGTTAGAGAGCGAGTCCTTCCGTAAAGCAGCATCCAATACATTTTATTTTAGCGCGATAAGTGTTCCACTAATGCTTGTACTCTCGTTAGGACTAGCGATGTTATTGAATAAAAATACATATCTTCGGAATTGGCTGAGGACTGGATACGTGTTGCCGCTTGTCGTACCTGTCGCCTCTATTATTCTGATCTGGCAGATGCTCTTCGATTGGAATGGCTCGCTTAACGCATGGCTGAACAACTTCGGTATCCATCGTGTGGATTGGATGAAGACGAATGCGGCTAGAAATGTAATCATTGTTGTTTATTTATGGAAGAACATCGGCTACAACGTGATTTTATTCTTGGCAGGATTGCAGCAAATTCCGAAGGATTATTATGAAACGGCTCAAATTGAAGGTGCTGGACGATTGCGGCAGTTTCGCAGTATTACGCTTGTCTATCTAACCTCTTCGATGTTTTTTGTAGTCATCATGTCGATTATTAATTCATTCAAAGTGTTTCGCGAAACGTATTTAATCGCAGGTGATTATCCGCACGATAGCATATATATGATGCAGCATTATATGAACAACATGTTCATGTCGCTCGATATTCAGAAGCTGACAGCTGCGGCGACCTTAATGTTTGGTTGTATTTTATTGATTGTGTTGGGATTGTTTGCATTTGAGCGTAGGCATCGACAATTCATGGAATAGGGGTGAACAGGGTTGTGCCAGTAGTTAAAGTATTACGAAAAGGGGCATTAACATTCGTCATGGCTGTTATTGCAGTCTTGTTATTATTCCCAATTGTGATCACATTCACAAATTCGCTTATGACAGAGAAAGAAATTGAGATCAATTATGGCCCTATCGGGCAGATGAATGAGGTGATTGAAGGGAGAGAAGATCCTTTTGTAAATTTAAAATTGCTGCCGGATCAAGTGTCCTTGGACCAGTATACTAAGGTTCTCCTAGACAACCCTAAATATCTGACGATGTTCTGGAACTCAGTGTTCATGGTTGTGCCCATCATTGCAGGACAAACATTGGTAGCAGCACTCGCTGCCTATGCTTTTTCGAAGCTTAAATTTCGGGGACGAGATCCTTTGTTTCTAATCTACGTCCTAACGATGCTTATGCCTTTCCAAGTGACGCTAGTACCGAACTATATTATGGCGGATAAGCTAGGATTATTAGATAGCTCATATGCGATTATATTGCCAGGAATTTTCGCAGCTTTTGGTGTGTTTATGCTTAGGCAATTCATGTTGGATATACCGTACGCCTATATCGAAGCGAGCAAAATGGATGGAGCCGGACATTTGCTTATCTTTTACAAGATTATTGTTCCGATGATTAAACCTGGCCTGGCAGCACTTGTCATATTATTGTTCGTTGATTATTGGAATATGGTGGAGCAGCCGCTTATTTTTCTAGATGATCCGTTTAAGCAGCCATTGTCAGTCTATTTATCGAGGATCAATGAAGGCGAGAGAGGAATTGCTTTTGCTGCATCCATACTTTATATGGCTCCCATGGTGATGCTATTTCTGTATGCGGAATCGTATTTTATTGAAGGCGTTCAATTGTCTGGTATCAAAGGTTGATTGGAGGAGAATGACGGGATATGGAGTTAGGTATAGAGCCGACTGATCGTAGACGTAAACGAAATATTCAAGTCGTCTTCATGGTTTTTATGGGATTATTGTTGTTTTTTACATTGTTCAGTAATACGATACAATCTTTGACCTTGCCGAAAGTGAGAACCGAAAAACCAACAAAGGGTAATCTTTTATTTACGATTGAAGGTAGTGGGATATTGCAGCCACTTGCTGAAGTTAAACTTTCGAATACTTCCGGACTGAAGGTCGAACAAATTCTTGTGAAAGAAGGACAACGTGTAAAAAAGGGACAAAAGCTTATTATCTATGAGAGCAAAACGGCTGAGCAAGAATTGAAAGATGAAATAACAAATTTAGAAAAGCAGAAAATTGATCAACAGAATAGGCAAGATCAGTACATCCAGTCCGCGCTGGAAGAGGATGAATTCAAAATCAGAAATGCAAGACGTGATATCGAAAAAGGGAAGTTAGATATCTTAGCCCAGGAAAATAAGATTAGCGGGCTAAAAAATCGTCTAACAAGCGAAAAACAACTACTCTCTCCGTTCGATGGTCTGATTTCAAAACTGAATGCCGTCGAAGGGTTAACTTCAATGGGAGAACCGGATGTGATTGTATCGAACAGCAGTCAGGGTTATAGATTGGATATTATTGTGGATTCCGCGCATTTGTCTAGTTTAGGGATTTCTGCTGGAGAAAAGATAGAGGTCGAGGTTGATATGAATCATGGTCAAGAAGCCCGTACCCTAAGCGGCTCCATCGAAGAAGTAGCGAATTCAGAGTCACGTACTGATAGCTCTGCTAGTAATGAGTCAGGGAAGACACAAACCATTGCTCAAAAGGCCCTGAGAATCAAAATCGTTGATCCAGAACTTAAAGGGGGTGAACAGGCGCGGATCAAATTCGAGAAACAATCCATCCAAGAGGGTTTACTCCTTTCGAATGAAGCGATTCATGAGGATCGGGAAGGTTTGTTTGTCTATAAAGTTGACGAGCAGCGGGGGGCATTAGGCAATGTCTTTGTCGCTCAAAAAGTTCGTATTCACTCCAGTGAAAAGAACGAGAAAGAAACGATGATTCAATCGGATATTCTCTATGAGGAGGATTCAATTATTCTGGAAAGTAGTGAACCTCTAGAAGACGGGAACCGAGTTCGACTGCAATAAGAAATCATATAAACGAGAAAATAGGAGGAAATCAAATGATCAAAAGGTCTATTTTTGTACTATTAATGGGTGCTTTGATAATGACAACGGCATGTAATTCCGGAGGTAATGAGAAAGTGGAAAATAAGGGGAAAACGGCAACTGAAGAGGGGAAGACAATCTTGACTCTATCTCTAGCAGAATCGAGTGCATTCTATCAGGCGCTAGAGAAAAAGTTTGAAGCGAAATACCCGGATATCGACCTACAAATTAAAGCATATAAAGAAGTGGGAAATGACTGGGGGGAGAATGGTTATGTAGAATATAAAAAAACAACGAATACAGCACTACTCTCCGGAAAAGGTGCAGATATTTTTGATGTAAGCGCCTTTTCAATCAATGATTATGTGAGTAAAAAGTTGCTTGTGAACATGAATGATATTGAACAAGATAAAACGGTAAATAAGAGCGATTTAGAAATGAATGTTTTGGACGCAATGAAGGTGAACGACGGTCTATACTTCATTCCTACCGGGTTCGCTTTTAGAGCGTTCATAGGTGATGGAAATATGATTAAGAACTCAAATGTGAAGATTGACGATAAGAATTGGACTTGGAAAGAGTTTGGGGAGCAATCGAAGGAAATTATACAACAGGTTGGGAAGGACGCTAAAAACAAACTTTATGCCCTAACGGAGTACCCAGCGGAAATGACACTCCAAGAAATGGCTATTGATAATTATAATTTGTTTGTTGATAGTGAAGCGAAACAAGCGAAGTTCGACTCGCCTGATTTTGTGGAGCTGTTGGAACAAGTCAAGAAAATGTATAAAGAACAAGTTATGACTTCGGAGCCAGCGGAGATAGGTAATCAGCTTTTTAACTCCATCGTTATATGGTCACCAACAGACTTTATCGATGGTCCATATTCTTACTTTGAAAATCCGGTGTACCTTCAAAAGCCACATGCAGGTCAGACTGGTGGTATGAGAATCATTCCTTCATCTTCGCTCGCCATACAAGCCAATACTCCGGTGAAAGAAGAAGCTTATAAGTTTATGACCTTCTTGTTATCTGAAGAAGCACAGTCCTTGCAAGATAGAGAAGGATTCTCTCTGCTCCAATCCGTGAACGATAAGAAGTTAAACGATATTCAGGAAAAGGTGAAAAGTGGAGCATATAAGCTTCCAACCGGAAAAGCGGCTAAGGTTTCTGATGAAGAATTTACTATGTTTAAAGAAATCATTCATACGGTAGATCAATATGCGGAACTGGATACTAAAGTGCTTTCTATTATTGGAGAGGAGTCCTCATCATTCTTCAGTGGACAAAAATCTGCGGAAGATGTTGCAAAGCTGATCCAGAATCGAGTAACAATCGTTCTAAACGAATAGATGTATTAAACAGGATTTTGTATAAGGAGGGGGACTCATGCACAAATCACTAAAGACATATGCTGTAGTTCTGCTCAGCGCAATGCTATTAAGCCAACCTTTTGCAAACAGCACATACGCAGCGTCGACTGGAGTTTCAGACGCAGCGGTATTCACTCTTGACAAACTTGGTTCTATAGCTTTGAAAAGTAATGTCAACGTGAAGCTAATAGATATGGATATTTTAGAGCAATCGAACGGTAATATACTTATATACACGCTTAGTTATAGCAATGGTAGCACCAATAGTGTAGCTCACGTAGATTATTTCTCAAGGGTTATTACAACTGGGGGATTAGTCATACAAGGCAAACCTGTCACGAGAGATGTTGCCCAAAAAAACATCCCTCCAAAGAGTACCCAAAATGTAACCTACTACGTGAACATTGGCGAGTCTACAAAATTAAGCGGCACTAAAGTGACCCTATTTAAGTGGGATTTCAGTAGCCGGGATTATCAGAAAAAGCTAGGTGAATTCGCCATTCCAGCAAGTTATTCAGTTGTCGTTCCTCAGGGCCAGAGCAAGAAGCTCATGATGGATAATCTACCAGTAAACATCAAAGCGGAAAGTCTACAAAGGCTTAATAGGAATGGAAAAGCCTATATGAGAGTTGGTGTTAGTTTCACAAATTTAGGTAAAAAAGCACTAAGCAATTCTACTTATAGGGCGTACCTGAGTTCAGCGGGTGGTTCGGTGTTCGAACTTAAGCATGAGGGTGCTAACACAAGTTTCAATGTACAGTCTCAAGAGAAGAAGACGGTTTTCTATTTAACGGAAGTTCCTTCCTATATGAAGACTGAACAAATGATCTTGCAATTCGCACAAGAAGATGAAACTTTGAAAATAATACTACCTGTTAAATCTTTTAAGCTTCCTTCAGTAACAGCTTCTGACTTGGCTGTGGCTAATTATGCTGTGAAAAAGATTTCTATCAAGAATAACACGGTTGAAACGCAATTGAAGAGTGCTTCCGTGTATTCGGAAAATGACTCTGCGAAATGGAATCTTCAATTCCGCTTAAAGAATCTAGGGAATAAACCTGTCACGCTACCTGCATATGAGCTTACGGTTAAAGCTGCTGAAGGATTAAGTATTCCGGTAGATTCAAAAGCACTTGCGAATGTAATATTGAAACCACTTGAAGAAAAGATCGTCAGTCTCAGTGCGGATGTGCCATTAACACTTAATCAAGGTACGTTAAAGCTGGAGTGGACGGAACCCGCTGTTGATGACAAGGTTGTTTTTCCAACTGCGTTGTATAACATTCCGTATGCTCTAGAACATAATAATCTGATGGGACAAGAGTATATGGTCGAGAACAGGTACGGGAAGTTCATGGTGAAGCTTGGATCCTATCAGCGGTTACCTTGGGATGATGGTGATCAAATTGTAACTAATATCAGCATCCGCAACACAGGCTTAACCTCAGTACAGCTACCTTCTTTAAAAGCTATAGTCAAAGCAGGAATGAGTGATCTGAGCAGTACAGCCCAGATCGTGACCACAAATTCGCAAACGTCACTAGCTCCTAATGAAACAAAAGATATATTTGTGATAGCGAAAGTGCCATATTCTTATAGCTTCAATCAGCTGAAAATTGTGCTACAAGATACCTCTGGAGATGAAGTCACGAAGTTTCTCTCCATGTATTCAAACTCGCTAAATAATGTGATCCATACGATTGCTGCAGGTGAATCTCATCATATGAATTCGTTAGGCAAAAAAGCAGAAGTCCGTGAGCGTCGGACAACCACATATAATTCTAATAAATCTAATTTGATCTATACGGAACTGGAAATGATTAGCGAAGAAGCACGCCAGTCGAAACAGGTACAGCTGGTAGCTTATTACAAAACACCTGATAACCAATTTTTCAACGCGATGGTTAGCCAATCGACAACGCTAACAAGCCCAAATGGTAAAAAAATGGTTACCATCTGGAGTAAGCTTCCCCAAGGTGTGGATACCTCTCAGCTTGTGCTATATATTGGAGAAGGGGTTGCTGACGGTAAGCTTACAGATCTAGGGGGGACATCAACAGGATTTATCAATAGTGTTAAATTAGCACTTACCCCTACAGCAGTAATCTCACAGAATAATCTAATAAGTGTTGATCTATTCCCTTACAACCTTTCGGTTGCAAATGCAGTGGGTTACATTACTGAAGAGAGGGACACATTAGATATAGCTGTAAATTATAGCTTATCTGAACAAGAAGATTTAGAAGCAGGTGCCTATGAGCATAAGTTAGTCTTAGAAATGATTGACCCTTACGGACAATCTATGGAGAAGACTTTGGTAATGGGGACTGATTTGCCAATGGGTAAAAATAAGTCATACACAACTTCATTTAATAGTAACCTTTACAATAAATTAAGGGGAGGAAGCTTCCGTATAAATTTATATGATGAATTCCAGGGTCATAGGGTGTTGCTAGGGAGTCAATCCTACCCGATAACTTACAAAACAACTGAATCGAAAAAACCTAATGGTAGTGGAAGCGCAGGCAATTAAAATAGGGTATAGAATCAAGTCAAAAGTGTTGGCATAATTGCCAGCACTTTTTTATATACTTATGAACTTTTTATGGAAATTCCTTCAATGTATGTTCTTTACATTGACTGTTCCCATTCTTTTCATTAAGATTACCTCTGCGCTTCAATGCCAAAAAGCAAAAAAGCTTAAAAGTGTGTAAGCATTCGATCATTATTTTTATACCCAATACAATGTTAAGGAGCATTATCTTCATGGAACGACAGCTTAGTTTCTCAAAAAGCATGATCATCATCGTTTTTATTTTAGCACTTCTATTTGTATCCATCTTTCTATTGAAAGCGGAGCCGCATCTACCGCTTCTCGTAACTACAATAGGCACGGCCGTCTTACTAGGAATGTTTGGTTTCTCTTGGAAGAAGATCGAATCAGCCATTATTCAAGGGATACAAACGGCCATTATGCCAATTCTTATCCTTATGCTGATTGGAATTCTGATCGCTGTGTGGATGATGAGCGGTACGGTGCCGTCGCTTTTATACTATGGGATGGATTATATTAATCCGAATTATTTTGCGGTGAGCGCATTATATGTCACGATCATCGTCTCGATGTTCACCGGCAGCTCATTCACGACAGTAAGCACGATCGGCGTTGCTTTAATGGGAATTGCCTTAACTACGGGAATTTCCCCAACTCTAGCTGCTGGAGCGATTATCAGTGGGGCTTGTTTTGGTGATAAAATGTCGCCACTTTCCGATACAACGAATTTTGCACCTGCAGTGGCTGGCATATCCTTGTTTACACACATTCGTAACATGGCATACACTACGGTGCCGGCGCTTGTTATCACCACTCTCTTTTTTCTGTTCGCTCCAAAGGGGAATTCGATCGACTTATCCTCGATTAAAGACATCAAGCTTGCGTTGCAAGATGGATTCCATATTCATTGGTTAACGCTGCTATCTCCGCTAGCTGTCATCGCTTGTTCGATCAAGCGGATACCGATCCTGCCTACGTTAGTTGTTGGTATTGTCAGTGGTCTTCTTGTGACGGCTTTGATTCAGCAGCAGACTGAAATCGATGTCTGGTTTAGTGTAATGCAGAGCGGATATAACAGTAATATCGCGAATGAAATGGTTGCTTCTATCGTTAACCGCGGAGGAATGCAATCGATGATGTGGTCTGTATCTCTAATCTTAATTGCCTTATCCTTAGGTGGTTTGATTCAGCATTGCGGGGTCATTGAGGCCTTTTTCCGTAAACTCATTCAACCGCTCAAACGTAAGAGCAGCATTGTTCTGATGAGCGGAGCATCATCCATTGCGGTAAATGGCATGACGGGTGAACAGTATCTTTCGATTCTTTTGCCAGGTCAAATGTTCAAAGATGAATATAATCGCCGTGGCATTCCAGCGAAGACATTGTCCCGTACGTTAGAAGATTGCGGCACTCTCGTTAATCCATTGATTCCATGGGGTGTCAGTGGTGCCTTCTTCGCAGTGACTCTGGGTGTACCCGTTATAGAATATGCGCCTTATGCAACTTTCTTATGGTTAAGTCCATTCATCACGTTTGCTTACGCGTTGATCCCTAGATTACAAAGGAACTCATTGGGTAAAGATCAAGAAATCTCAAGATAAAGGACACCAAATGCATTGATTCAACGTAGATAAAGAATACTATGCGTTGAGTCAATGTGAACAAGCTAGTATTCTTAGCTGAAAAAGTGGTCAATTTATCGGAGGTAATAATAGTGAGTCGCAGTAAGTTACAGGATCGAATAAGATTAGCTAATGTCGAGACCAAGCATGCAGAACAATTTAATAATCTATTACGTTATGTATTTCAAGTGACCAATCGTGATCTGCAAATCTTTGGCTGGGAGAATCGTGAAATTACTCAGGCTAAGTTGCCAGTTCTTAAGTATGCTGATGTTGTAGGTTGGTTTGATGGAGATAAGCTCATCTCTCAGTTAGCCGTATACCCATTTCAGGTTAATATTTTTGGGCATATCTATGAGATGGGTGGACTAACGGGTGTTGGAACCTATCCCGAATATGCCAATTTGGGTTTAATGAATAAACTGATGCTTCATGCTTTAACTAAAATGCGGGATCGTAAACAATCGATATCTTATCTTTATCCGTATTCAATCCCTTATTATAGAAGAAAAGGCTGGGAGATCATCACTGATAAAATATCATTTGAAGTGCCGGATACCCAGTTGCCAAAAATGAGAAATGTCCCAGGAAATGTGGAACGCGTATCTATTGAACATCCAGATATCAAAGTGATTTACGATCAGTTTGCCGTGCAGCATCATGGGGCGATGATTCGTAATGAGTTAGCTTGGGAAGAATATTTGCGATGGGATTTGGATGATATGACGGTGGGCATTTATTACAATAACAACGATGAACCCATGGGGTACTTGTTGTATTGGGTCGCCGAAGAAGTTTTTTATATCAAAGAGATGGTATACATTGTTGAAGAGGCTCGAACGGGTTTGTGGAATTTTATTAGTGCGCACTTTTCAATGATTAAGCTGGTTAAAGGGGATATTTATAAAGGAGAACCATTGTCATTCATACTAGATGATGGGGATATCAAGGAAACGATCGCTCCATACTTTATGGCACGGATTGTAGATGTCCGTTTATTTATCGAACAGTATCCTTTTAAACGGCAGGACAAAGACTGTGAGCTCATTTTTAACTTAAGCGATCCGATGCTGGAATGGAATCGAGGGACATTTTCATTAACTGTAGATAAAGAAGGGAAGGGGACCCTGCAAGAAGGGGGAGTAAATCCTTCACTTACGATTGATATTCCTACCTTAACAACCATGTTAATGGGCTATAAGCGGGCAACCTACTTGGCTCGCATCGGACGTATTCAGACAGATGAAGCCACGATTCATTTGCTGGAAGGATTGATTAGACCAGAGCATCCTTATTTCTCTGATTATTTTTAAAATATGTTAACCTTTGAAGCATACTCTAATGAGTGTGCTTTTTTGCTCTTTTTATAGTAGAATAGTCTCTCAGCAACACAATATGATATGAGGTGTAAGAATGGCAATTAATTTTACTAAACCAATGATCACTAAATTACAACAAGAAATTACCGAGCTCGAAAACAAAATCAAGAGTACGCAGAACAAAAAAGAAAAATCTAAATTCAAAATTAATCAATTAGAACAGGATATGAAATTTAGCAAGTCTCACACAGATTTGAGCAGTAAAATGTCGCGAATCAAAAAGCTGAATGATGAGATAAAAACCTTAAATCGTATGCAAGCTGATCTGTCAATAGAATTAACCGCAAAGAAAAACTCGCTAAAGAAACTCCAAGTGAACGAAACTGCATCTGTTACAAATGATCCTGCAAAAGGATAAATTGAATATAGCTTGCACAGATAGAAACCGCGCTCCTTGCGGTTTTTATTTAAATATAATAAAGTAAGTTATTCACTTATATTTTATATCAAATATTTCTCTCTTAAACTCTTACCGTCCATATAAGGGCGCTTGTTTTATCGGCTCATCAGTTTCCCCTCGTAACAATGAAATCTCATGCTTATAAGGAGGGTTGACATATTTCTTTTCACCGATGGAGGGGGTCTCTAGGAGCTTAGGAATGGTTTCTAGCTGTGGATGGTGGACTACATATCGAAGCGCCTGAAGGCCGATATATCCATGTCCGATATTTTCGTGCCTGTCTTTTCGTGAGCCGATGATATTCTTTGAATCATTTACGTGAATGACCTTTAGGCGCTCTATTCCAATTATGCGATCAAATTGATCCAATATGCCATCAAAATCTTCCTTCACATTATAACCAGCATCGTGGATATGGCAAGTGTCCAGACAAATAGACAGGCGCTCGTTATGAGTAACTCCATCAATGATCGCTGCTAATTCCTCAAATGTAATTCCGCATTCACTACCTTTTCCCGCCATGGTCTCTAATGAAACCTGAACATTTCGTTTTTGGGATAGCACTTCGTTCAAGCCTTCTACAATTCGAGAAATTCCGGCCTGTGGACCCGCACCAACATGGGAACCGGGATGCAGGACAATTTGTGTAGAGCCTAAAGCTTCCGTTCTAATAATCTCTGATTGAAGAAACTCAATACTATGTTCAAAGACCTGAGTGGATAGCGTATTCCCTAAATTAATAATAAATGGAGCATGAACAACGATATTAGAAATGCCATTTTCTTTCATGTGAGCTTGTCCAGCTTTAACATTCAAAGCTTCAATGGGTTTACGGCGAGTATTATGAGGAGCTCCGGTATATATTAGGAAGGTGGTCGCTCCATAAGATGCTGCCTCTTCACTAGCTCGAAGGAGCATCTTTGGTCCAGTCATGGATACATGTGACCCTAGGAGTAAAGTCATCTGGTTTAACACTTCCTTTCTTTAGAGAAGAGATCAGTATTTAGTCACTATAGGCCTATTAATATTTGTAAATCGACCTATTTGTATGTATTTAAGCTTTGGTATAGGTTGTCTCGTCCGAATATCTCCTCGGGGAGACAACCTTATCAACTAAAAATGATCGCTATTCAGTAGCGGTAATCGTCTCGCCTTGGATCGGATTCAATCCATTCTCCCACCTAACAGGGATTGAACGAGAGTTGAATAAATCCACTCCGTCAGAAATCTGGAAATGTAAATGGGGCTCACTAGTGTTGCCTGAATTACCTGTCAGTCCAATGATATCGCCTTTTTTGACTTTATCGCCTGGCTTAACTGTAATTGAACCTTTTTGTAAATGCGCTAGATGGCTGTATTCACCACCGTGATCGATGACCACGTTATTGCCTGTTGCCTGGTTTGGATTCATCACACCGACGGGCTCATTATCTTTAATATCGTTCACAATCGATACGATTGTACCATCTGCAGGTGCGAGAATATTTTTCCCAAAGGCATAATAGCTTTTGTTTTTCAGCTGATCGCCTTTATAAGAATAGTTCTCATTGGCTTGGATGAAATCATAAGCGTAACGCTGGATCTCTACTTCATAATGATAATTTACGAGAACATTCTCTCCGCCCCAAAATACAAACCAGTCACCTTCGAAAGGCAATGCGTATTCACGCTTGCTAAGTGTCGAGTCGGTTTCAGGGGATGATGTCAGTTCTTGAATCTGGATTAATGAAATGGTTCCATCCGGATCAAACATTCCGATAAGCCCTTTATTACCTGTATCACTCACCCAAGTACGTCGATCAAATCCATTAAGCTGCATATCAGAAGCTTTATTCAGTGTCTGGATATCCTTAGTGAATTCCTTAGCGGTCTCAGCTAATTCAGTTTCACTAACCTCATCTTTCAAAGGCTGACTAAAGTGGGCGTGCATTTCTTTATAGTACCCTTTAAGCAGGAAATTTGGCAGATCATCTGGCAGGAATACTGTTTCGTTTGATTCTGCGGTTGAACTGGATGTATGCTTCACTTCCGCATTATTATTCATATCCGCTTTTCCTCCTCCACAAGCAGTTAATAGCAAAGTAAGTGATCCTATTGCCAAAGCTGTTTTTGCTGACATTCCCGGTATGCTGATAATTTTTTTAGAGCTTTTTTTCAATAATATCGCCTCCCAATAGCCAAATTATAGCAAATGAGTCTTAGCTCTTCTGAAACACATTATTAATACGATCTTAACTTTTGGGGTAGTAGACGAATACGAATTAAGCTTCTGTTAAGGTAAGTGCGATTAATAGCCTCAAGAATCATGTTATGATGATAAAAACAAGGGCTATTTGGAAAGGGAATTTCACAATGAATGAAGCATCGATTTTACTTGTAGATGATGAACAATCGCTTTTGGAGATTATGGAGACTGTGCTACGCAAGGAAGGTTATTTGAATATTGATACTACGGTGACGGGTGAAGAAGCGATAAGCGCCTGCGAAGCCAAAAAATATGATTTGATTGTATTGGATGTAATGTTGCCAGGGCGCAGTGGAATTGAAATCTGTCCTTTTATCCGGCAGACGACGGACGCACCTATCCTGTTTCTTACGGCTCGAACCTCTGATTTTGATAAGCTGACCGGATTTGCTATAGGTGGAGATGATTATATCACTAAACCCTTTAATCCACTTGAAGTTGTCGCTCGAATAAGAGCTCAGTTGCGGCGATACTTAAGTTCACCTGCTCCATCAGGTACTGATAAGATCACAGCGACAGTTCACAGCAAATCTGCGAACGTTTATGATTACGGGAGATTTAAACTAGATGAGACAGCAGGGGAGCTGCTGGTTGAGGGTGAGTCGGTCTCTTGTCCGGCACTTGTATTCCAATTGCTGCTGTTCTTATGTAAACATCCCAATCAAATATTCAGCAAAAGTGAATTATATGAAAAGGTATGGGGTGAAGAAGCCTTAAGTGATGATAATACGGTCATGGTGCATATTCACCGCATAAGAGAACGTATAGAAGCAGACCCATCCGATCCGAAGTTTATCGTTAATGTTAGAGGTCTTGGGTACAAACTGGTTAAAGTAGAACGCCAAGAGTTGTCTGCGCCATGAATATTAAGCGCCGGTTAACGTTAAAGTTTGTTCTTCAGCTCGCAATTACGGGCATGGTAGTTCTCGCTATTTCTGCCATAACATTTACTTGGATTTTGCTGCGGTTTCTTGATATTAGTCTCACGCGTGATTTTGCCAATGTGGGTCTTGAACAATTGGTAGAATCATCTAAGATTGATGAGGATGGCATACATTTTTCTCCGAGTTTATTGGAGCAAGTGAAGAAAAATAAAGGCTGGCTACAAAGTCTAAATGAAGATGGGCAAGTTGAGAGTGCCTATAATACACCTAAAGATGTACCCATTCAATATGGTCCTGGCGAAGTAGTTGCTTATTGGACGGGCACTCAGCCGTTTCCTTATAATCTGGCACTATGGATTCAAGAAAAGGATGGTAAACAGCTCGCACTGGTGTATGGTGCGCCTAATGTATTAGGTCCACTACTAAAGAAAGTGAGTGAGAGTGAGGGGACATTCGCTGTTGCGAAAGGGGAGCCAGTACTTCCTGATGAACTTGAAAAAGAAATTAAATCGGCCCAAGCTTTTGTTCAACTTATAGATTCATCAGGCAATGAAGTGCTTTCTTATAACAGACCTAATATGATACCCACTCAGTACTCCGTTCAAGAGCTTGTACTTCGTACCATGTACAGTGAACGATATGGGTATCATGTTCTTTCTTCTTTTGATAAGGAGTCAGGTCGTACTTGGATTGTGGGAGAACCCAATATCAAAGGGACAGATCCAGGCAAAAAAATGTGGGTACCAGAAGAAGTTAAAGTCGTGATCATCGGTTCATTTGCCATGCTTATCGCTTTATTGATCGCGTTTGTGTTGCTCTCCTTATGGCAAGCGCATCGTTTTGGTGCGCCAATGCTGCATATGCTCGTGTGGCTCGATTCCATCGGAAATGCCATTTATACAGAGCCAACGGATCGTAAAGGACTTCGTCGCAGTCGAACACACGCCTTGAAATGGAGGAGAAGGTACCGTGTTTTTGCTGATGTGATGGTTTCAATTGAGAAATTATCGGCAACCTTAAAGAGAGATCAAGTCATTCGGGAGGAGACGGAGAGCTTACGCGAAGAATGGATCGCCGGTGTTACTCATGATTTGAAAACCCCATTATCTTCTATCACAGGATATGCTCATTTACTGGCAGAACCAAAATACGATTGGTCGAAAGAGGAAGTCCGTAAGTTTACAACGACTATGTTAGATAAATCGGCCCATATGGACATGCTGATCAGTGATCTTGCAATGACCTATCGTCTAAAGTCAGGAATTAAACCACCTGAGACGATGGAAGTTGAATTGAACACTTGGCTGCAACAAGCTCTCGAACAAGCTGCTGCCAATCCTGCCTATGGGAAGCAGCGAATAGTATTTCTACCTGCACAAACCGAAGTTAGAGCTCAATTGTATACGCCATGGCTAGAGAGGGTTGTCAACAATTTAACTGCGAATGCGCTGCTCCACAACCCACCGGATACGAAGTTGACCGTGTCGCTTATTCATAAAGATAGGGAGACCGGAATTATCATTCAATTTGCTGATGACGGCGATGGAATGGATGAAGAAACAATGATTCGGCTATTTGAACGATATTATCGAGGAACGGATACATCGTCTACCTCCAACGGTTCTGGGCTCGGCATGGCGATTTCTAAAGGACTGATCGAATGTATGGGGGGCCAGATTACTGTCGAGAGTCACGTAGGTAAGGGAACGGTTATTAAGTTAATATGGAGCTGATATCTTCATTCAAGCCCTCGCTGTATTCCAACCGGATACCGTGAGGGCTGTTTGTATTTACTAGGTTCAGTCAAGGCTATAAAAATAAAGGAGTTGACATCTTTTTTAAATGTAACTACAATGGTTACAGGTTAACAATTATTAAGAGGATGAAATTAATCCTAATTTGAGGAGGATTTTAAAATGAAAATAGCTATAACAGGAGCAACAGGTCAATTCGGATCATTAGTGATAGAGTCTCTACTTAAAACTGTACCCGAAGGGGACCTTGTAGTTAGTGTCCGGAATCCAGATAAAGCAAGTGATCTTAAAGCGCGTGGTGTGGAAGTCCGTCATGGTGACTTTGATAAGCCGGAAACGTTGGATGAAGCATTTGCCGGTGTGGATCGACTGCTAATTGTATCTTCAGATGGAGATAACGAGACTCGGATTCGCCAACATAAAGCAGCTATTGATGCAGCCGCTAAAGCTGGTGTTGGATTCATTGCCTATACAAGCGTAGGACATGCAGAGAAGAGTGAGCTGTTCCTTGCTGAAGTACACCGTGTAACCGAGGATGCCATTCGAGCTACCGGAATTCCTTACAGTTTCCTTCGCAACAACTGGTACATGGAGAACGAGATTGGATCTATTCAAGGCGCCGTAGCAGGTGCCCCATGGGTAACTTCTGCTGGTAGTGGTAAAGTTGGCTGGGCAGCACGAGGAGATTATGCAGAAGCTGCTGCTAATGTTCTAACTGGGAAAGGACATGAGAATTCTGTCTATGAACTGTCTGGCAAGCCTTTAACACAAGAAGAATTGACCGGAATTATAAGTGGTGTAATCGGTAAAGAAATCAAAGTGCTGCAAGTTGACGACGAAGCTTATGCGAAAATCATGGCTGAGGTTGGTGTACCAGAAGCTGCTCTGCCATTCGTTGTTGCGATTCAACGTGGTATTCGCGAAGGATGGCTGGATATTGAAAGTAGCGATCTGGAGAACGTACTGAATCGTCCAGTCACTCCGTTAGCGGATGTCATTCGTGATTTAGTAAATAGTCTGCAAGCTTAAATAATATGATTCAAGGCTTCTTCTCGGTGAATAACCAGAAGGGGCTTTTTTTGTGCATCGTTAACATCAATGATAAAGGTTTCGTGAAAAATCACTATTTTGACGAGGCTTCTGCTTATCTCATGTTAATGTAATAATAATGATATAATAGGAAACATATGTGAACTATTGGTGTAATGAGAATGATTGAATCGAAGAGAAGGGGATGAATATCAATGAGGACAAAAATCTGGATGGCTTCAGGTGCTGTAGTTGTAGTTGCTTTAGGGGCAGTTTTATTTGTGGGGGGAAACGATAAAGAATCACCTGCAACAACCGATACATCTAATGTTAAACAATTAGTGCAGGAATATAGTTCAAGCAGCATGAAAGATCTCTCTGCTTCCATCACTTCAGAGCAGCTCATTGTGACCGACAGCAACAATAAATCAACCAAATATGACTTACCCAAAGATGAGTTTTTTGTTTCCATCGCACCATATGTTAAGAGTACACACCCGTGTGCAACACATAGCTTGACTGGATGCCAAGGGGAATTAACAGAACAAGAGTTTAATGTATATGTCGAGGACACTGAGGGCAACGTGATTGTGGATCAAACTATGAAGTCCCAATCTAACGGATTCATTGATCTTTGGTTACCTCGCGATAAGAAATATAATGTAACGATTGAGCAGGATGGTATAAAAGCGAAAGCCGCACTTTCCACTTTTAAGAGTGATAATACATGTGTAACGACTATGCAATTAGTAGAGAGTATCTAAAGAGTTCTAGCAGAGGACAATTACTTTGTTAAGCAACAGTTTCACACGAAATCATTAGAAATTGCCTTGAAGAAGAGAGGAGATAGAGGAATGGATAAAGATCTGATCATCGGGGATGTTTTGCAGGAGTTAGCTGGTACGCGTCGTATGCTGGAGAAGCTGCCGCAGGAGTATATGACATGGAAACCACACGAAAAGTCAATGAGTCTCGGTGGGCTATCCACACATCTCGTCAATCTGCTAAACTGGCAAACAGCCATTCTTCTTCACTCGGAGTTTGATTTGGCCTCTGTGGCATATCGACGAGAGGCACTGGAGAGCCCCGCCGCGGTTCTGCAAGAGTTTGATATGAGCGCTCGCAAGATTGAACAATTAATTTCTGAAAGCAATGTGGAGACGCTTGGTGCGGAGTGGACCCTGCGTAATGGTACAGCGGTTATCCGCCGTCAGACACGGGCAGTCGCGCTTCGTACCATCGGTTTGAATCACATGATTCACCACCGGGCACAGCTTGGGGTATACTTCCGACTTCTAAATATACAAGTGCCGGGCCTTTATGGGCCTTCGGCAGATGAGTTAACGAACGCTTAATAAATGAATTTCTTAACGATTTAAGGATCGGAAAGTTGAAAAAAACAAATCGGCATGGTATCATGGATACAAATTAATGATCGGAGTTGAAAAGTATAGTGTAGTAATTATTCTTGCGACACATGATGAATAAAACAACAAAAACGGTTTATTTCGTTTGTTTTATTTTTTGTATGCAAGAAAGTTACTACTTCTTTTCACTCGAACAATATATCCTTATCTAACTCCATTTGGGGCTAGATTTGCTGTATTTATTTGAGTCACAAGAAAGTAACTTTCTTGTGGCTTTTATTTTTTTCATACAGGAGGATACTTATATGTCATTAATAAATGTTACAAATCTAACCTTTGCCTATGAAGGCAGCTACGATAACATCTTTGAGAATGTTAACTTTCAAATCGATACTGATTGGAAATTGGGATTTACCGGAAGGAACGGTAGAGGAAAGACCACCTTTCTGAGTTTATTGCTTGGAAAATATGAATACAGCGGAAATATTTCTGCTCATGTCACTTTTGAATATTTTCCTTTTCAGGTGGATAACAAGGAGCTTAATACCATTGATGTGATCAGCGAGATTTTTCCGGATTATATTCATTGGAAATTAATGCGTGAACTTTCATTATTAAAGGTTTCTGAAGATGTGTTATATCGACCCTTTGACTCATTGTCTAACGGAGAGCAGACGAAAGTGCTGTTAGCCACTCTCTTCATTAAGGAAAATAGCTTCCTGTTGATCGATGAACCTACCAATCATTTGGACATGACGGCAAGAGAGCTAGTCAGTGATTATCTCAATACGAAAAGTGGATATATTCTGGTCTCTCACGACAGATCTTTTCTTGATAATTGTGTAGACCATATTTTGTCCATAAATAAGACGAATATAGAGATTCAAAAAGGCAATTTTTCAAGCTGGTGGGAGAATAAAGTCAGACAAGATAACTTTGAGCTAGCAGAGGACGAGAAACTCAGAAGAGATATTAAACGCTTATCTGCTTCTTCTAAACGGACAGGCAACTGGTCACATGAAGTGGAAAAAACAAAAAACGGAACGAGGAATTCCGGCTCAAAGGTCGATAAAGGTTACATTGGACACAAGGCCGCTAAAATGATGAAACGCTCTAAAGCCATTGAGCAAAGACAAAATTCTGCGATTAACGAAAAGTCTAAGCTGCTAAAAAATATCGAAAATTCTGAGAATCTAGAAATTACACAGCTTGGCTATCATAAACGTCAACTTGCTGAGTTAGACAATATTTCGATTTTTTACGGTGAAAAAAAGGTATGTTCAGACGTAAGCTTCACTATCGAGCAGGGTGAGCGCATTGCGCTGTCGGGTAAAAACGGCTCAGGTAAATCAAGTATCATCAAATTGATGTGTGGTGAGGATATAGATTTCACAGGCACTCTTACAAAGGATAGCCAGCTTATCATTTCCTACGTATCCCAAGACACTTCAAATCTTCAGGGGAATCTAACGGATTATGCCAGAGACAATGGAATCGATGAAAGTCTGTTTAAATCTATTCTACGAAAGCTTGATTTTTCTAGAATCCAATTTGATAAAGACATATCCACTTACAGTGGTGGTCAAAAGAAAAAAGTACTGATTGCCAAAAGTCTTAGTGAGAAAGCTCATTTGTACATTTGGGATGAACCGCTTAATTTTATTGATGTTATTTCACGTATGCAAATTGAAGAGCTGTTGCTTGAATACACGCCAACTCTTGTTTTTGTGGAGCATGATCGGGAATTTTGCAACAATGTTGCTACGAAGATCGTTGAACTTTAATTAAAATGAAGAAATGAAGGGGAAGTCGACAGAGTTTATCTGTCGGCTTTTTTGTCTCTCTGTATATTTTAAATTGCAATTTAATATTAATATGCTACCTACAGACCTTTGAAATACTGCAGGAAGACAATGATACCCTGGAGCAATGAAGCTTAAAATATTTTATTTCTTGAGGCCAACCTTTGTTGTTATTGTTATTCAAATTTCGAGACGAAAGAACGACTGGAATAAGCAATAATGCAACGAAGCCTCATGTCCATGATGCCCCATATGTACTGGAGTTGATTGCTAATACTTGTAGAATCACTAACTTTCATCGACATTAGATTTTCCGCCTTTCTAGCATCACTCCATAATCTTCTTGCTTTTATTTTACAAAATCACTCTAGTCTTGAACGCTTTGTTCCTATCGAAAAGCATTAACCCCTTTTGTTTTTAATAATTCGACTGCCTCCACGGACATTAAACAGTAAGGTCCTCTACAATAAGCGACTACATCACAATTTGAGGGTAAGGAAGCAAGTTTCTCTTCTAATTCTTCAATAGGAATAGATATAGCTTCGTTCAAAGACAATCCTTCCATCTGAAAATGCTTGCTTTGAAATTCTTTCTGAATTTGTTGTACTTGAACTAATTACTTCTCGGGTAAACTATGCAATGTGCGCATGAAATCAGTTATCGCTGAGTCAGCTAATTCATAAAAAACAAAATTTCTTTGCTTCTTGTAATTTACTAGCTTTGCATTGTGTAGTGTCTGTAAATGCTGCGAAACATTAGCAACCGTCATTTGCGTATTTTTAGCTAAGCCCTCTACAGATTTTGGACTTTGAGATAGGAGGTCCAAGATTTCTAATCGTTTTGGGTTAGAGAGGCATTTTCCAATCCGAGCGAATTCGTACTCGTTATTAAATTAGTGAATGGTCTAAACTAAAATTATTATATTAATAAAGTTAATTATTATATATATTCCAGTTTTCCAATGTACTATAATGATATAGATGCATTGTTAGCATGTTATTAAAGGAATGAAGATTTCAAGAAACAACCTATAGAATTGAACAACAGGAGGAAATAAGTTGAGCACACAGAATGTGGGAATTCCATTAGAAGGTTTTGCAGAATTTAGCCGGACAGTAGCCGCTGAAGGTGCGGTGCTGGTGAAGAATGATAATCAGGTACTTCCGCTTGGCGAAGGCGATAATGTTGCGATTTTTGGTAGATCCCAAGTGAATTATTATCGCAGTGGTACAGGTTCCGGCGGTAGTGTCCATGTTACTTATACGACCAATTTATTGGATGGTCTTCGCACTAAGAAGAACTTTACAGTTAACGAAGAACTGGCTGCTGTCTATGAAAAGTGGATTGAACAGAATCCATTTGATAATGGTGGAGGCGCATGGGCTGCAGAACCTTGGCATCAGAAGGAAATGTCTTTGAGCAATGAATTGGTTTCCGAAGCTAGAAACAAATCGAATAAAGCCATTCTTGTAATTGGACGCACGGCAGGGGAAGATCAGGATAATGCTGATGCACCGGGCAGCTACCAATTAACAAATGATGAACAGGCGATGCTGAAGCAGGTAACTACATATTTTGAGCAAACAATCGTTGTCCTGAATGTCTCCAACATTATTGATATGAACTGGATGAACGATGAAAGCTATAAATATCCGATTTCAACGGTGATTTATTCATGGCAGGGTGGTATGGAAGGCGGAAATGCGATTGCAGATGTGCTGTCTGGAGAGGTAACTCCAAGTGGTAAACTGACGGATACAATCGCTTATTCCATCAATGATTACCCATCTACACAGAATTACGGCAATGAATTTACGAACTTGTATCAGGAAGATATCTATGTAGGATATCGTTATTTCGAGACATTTTGCCCAGATAAGGTTCAATTTGAATTTGGTTATGGCTTATCTTATACAACTTTTAGTATCGAGCCAGAAGAAGCCAAATTGATTACCAAAGAAGGCGAGTCTTTCATTGAAATCGGCGTAACCGTTACCAATACAGGAACTTCCTTCGCTGGTAAAGAGGTTGTTCAGGTCTATTATGAAGCTCCGCAAGGTAAGCTCGGTAAACCAGCTAAAGCTCTGGTGTCATTCGATAAGACAAAAGTTCTTGAACCGGGTGAAGCGCAGCGCCTTACCGTGAGTTTCTCAGCTCATTCGATGGCTTCTTATGATGACGCAGGTGTGACAGGACACGCTTCTGCCTATGTGCTCGAAGAAGGTACGTACCGCTTGTTTGTGGGAACTAGTGTTAAGCAAGTGGAAGGTGTTCGTGTTGAGGGTAAGGACGGATATGTAGTAGAATCTCTTCAAGTTGTGGAGCAATTGCAAGAAGCTCTCGCACCTACAGAAAGCTTTACGAGAATGATGCCAGGCGCTCAGAAGGCGGACGGTTCGTACGAGATTGTTTATGTTGAAGTTCCTAAACGTAAGATTTCGTTAGCTGAGCGAATTGAAACTAATCTTCCAGAGACGATCTCACAAACAGGTAATAAAGGATATAAATTAAGAGACGTATATGAACAGAAGGTTAGTATGGAAGCCTTCATTGCTCAGCTCAGTGATGAGGATTTGGCTGCAATTGTACGTGGTGAAGGGATGAGCAGTCCTTTAGTTACACCTGGCACGGCCTCTGCATTTGGTGGAGTAAGTGACAGTTTATTTAATCTCGGAATTCCAGTGGCATGTACGGCTGATGGTCCTTCAGGGATTCGTATGGACAGCGGAGCTAAGGCGACTCAAGTTGCCATCGGAACGCTTCTTGCAGCGACTTGGAATGCGGAATTGGTAGAAGAGCTTTATGTTATGGAAGGGCAAGAGTTGTTAAGAAATAACGTGGATTCCTTGCTTGGACCTGGCCTTAATATCCGACGCAGTCCGCTTAATGGACGTAACTTTGAATATTTTTCAGAAGATCCGTTGATCTCTGGAGTGTTTGCTGCTGCATGTACTCGCGGTATTTTAAAAGGCGGATCAACCGCTACGATGAAGCACTTTGCTTGTAACAATCAGGAGAAACATCGCAGTAAAGTAAATGCCGTGGTGTCTGAACGTGCGCTTCGTGAGATTTATTTGAAAGGCTTTGAAATTGCGGTGAAGCAGGGCGGTTCGAATTCTATTATGACCTCCTATAATCCAGTTAACGGACATTGGGCGGCTTCTAATTATGATTTGAATACCACTATTCTTCGCGGCGAGTGGGGCTTTAAAGGGATTGTTATGACTGACTGGTGGGCGATCATGAATGATGTTGTTAATGGCGGACCAGCAGACCGGAAATTTACAAACTGGATGGTTCGTGCACAAAATGACCTCTATATGGTTGTAGCTAACTATGGTGCGGAAATTAACGGATGGAATGATAACACTATTGAGTCCTTGGAAAATGGTACGTTAACCCGTGGAGAACTGCAACGTTCTGCTATAAACATTTGTGAGTTTATCATGAATGCACCTGTATTCTCGAGAAAACAGGAAATTGTAGAAACGGTTGAGTCATTCAAAGCTAATCCTTCACTTAATGTAGAACAAGCTCAATCTTTATCACAGAATCCACAGGTTAAACCTGTCGTAGAAGGATCAACTAGCTTTAAAGTGGAACAGGCTGGTCTATATCGGATTCTAGTGCATATCATGTCAACGGAACCTGAACTGGCTCAAAGTGCTTGCAATGTGACTGTGAATGATCAATTGATGACAACCATTCAAACAAATGGTACCGAAGGTCAATGGATCAGACAGAAGCTTGTGAAAGTCGAACTCGAAGCAGGTCTTTATGATATGAAATTAGAGTTCATCAAACCAGGTTTGCAGATCGATTGGATTGAATTTAATAAAATCGACTAGGTGTCATGTGTTAATGTTGAATAGATCGTTAAGTATTTCTAAAAACCGCGATATTTTTCGCGGTTTTTTTGTTGTACTTATTGTTGCATGAAGCTCTATTCCCCAACAAAACTAAGAGTCTGCTCGGATACTAAAATATGAGGAAATTGCCCGATACACCCACTATGGTGTGTCGGGCTTTTTGCAGATTATATACTTTATAAATACTTGTCTGCATGTACTTGTGTTTGTTCGAATAAGTTAGAAAGTAGGACCAGGACAAACTATAGGTGGAGATGCGTAGAAATGGGGATGCGTAAACAAAGTTTTATTCGCGGCACGTTCATTTTAACCGTGTCGTCATTTTTCACAAAAGGGCTCGGATTTTTGAATGGCGTCTTGCTGGCACGTTTCTTGGGAGCCGAGGGGGTAGGGCTGCTTATGATTGCTCATCCACTGCTACCCTTGTTTATTACACTGACAGAGCTGGGGCTTCCTGTTGCGATTTCAAAGCTTGTCTCAGAAGCCGAGGTTAAGCAGGATGAAGCGCGAGTAAAGCGAATTCTCAAAGTATCCTTAAGTATTACGGGTACGTTGAGTATTATACTAACTTTAGTGGCACTATTTGGCTCCAAATGGATCGCGTCGGTTTTTTTAGCTGATCAGCGGGCGTATTATGCTATGGTCGCTATTACGCCGATCATTCCAATTATTGCGATGTCAGCTGTATTGAAAGGTTATTTTCGTGGAAAACAGAATATGAACCCGCTGGCCTTTTCCGATATTATTGAGAATTTGGCGCAAATCATTGTCATTATCGGTGTTGTCAACGTTTTGCTGCCTTATGGGATTACCTATGCAGCTGCGGGCGCTATGGCGGCATCCGTGATCGGTGAAGGTTTTGGTTTGCTCTATTTGTTTGCTGTCTTCAAATGGGCAAATCGAGGGAAGATTAAAACCTCCTCACCGCCTAATTCAAGTTTTTCACCCAAAGGAGACAGTACGTTGAGAGATCTGCTGCGCATCGGCTTACCGATGACAGGCAGCGGTTTTATTCATTCCCTCTATCATGCGTTTCTCCCGTTGCTGATTACGAAAAGTCTAGTCCTGTTTGGTGTGGGTGTTGAGATGGCGACTAAGCAATTCGGACTTTTAGCGGGATATGCTCTGCCAATGTTGTTTCTCCCCAGCTTCTTCACTCAATCGTTGTCCACTGCATTAATTCCGGCGATCAGCGAAGCTAGTGTGAGCAATAATAGCAAGCTTATGCATAGTCGGATGGATATGGCTATGCGATCCGCGCTTATTGTAGGTCTTCCTTGTACAATCATCCTGTACTTATGGGCTGTACCATTAACTACTTTGATCTATCATTCGCCAGAAGCGGGTGAGCTGCTAAGGTTGATTGCACCCTTATTTTTTCTTTATTATTTTGGAGCACCACTGCAAGCGATTTTGCTTGGTTTGGGGAAAGCATCAACCGTCATGTGGAACCATATTCTTACGAATATTTTTGAAGTAATTGCAATCTTTGTTCTCGGTTCTAATATTGGCATCGAAGGGGTTGCTATAGGGTTTGGACTGGGGCTCTTGCTGCTGACACTGCTGAATTTTTTGTCTGTGGCAGGAACGATCGGATTTTATTTTGACTTTCGGATTGTATTCAAGGTGGGCGCGGGAGGAATTGTCATGACGATTTGCGGGATGACGGCTCACGGTATTCTGGAACGAATGGAACTGGGGCAGATTATTGAACTGTCCGGAGCACTATTCGTATCATTGATCACCTACGCTGCAACATTGCAGGTAACCCATGCTTGGGAACGGTCACCGAAACCGCCGACGATTACGCCTGTTTCTTGAAAGGGGATATTTCGGTATCGTGCTCCAAAAAGTACATCCAGTTATGATGTAACCCTCTGTGTAACAGTATGGAGGCGGATGAAGGTAACGGGGAGCAGCGAGGTGTTTAACTGTATTTTGTACAGCTATAATCATTCAAAACAATTGCGCATTGAAAATAGCTGTATTTCTTACATCTATTCTCATGAGTTTAAGTCTACTAGGTGATTTCTCTTGATTTTAATTGTAATGAATGCAGTTACTTCATAGCTTGCGTTAAAATCCTGCGCTAAAAATATACAGATTAGGGATATCAGAAGTTACAGTCATAATTTGCTCAAACAAACCGATATGGATCCAAAATACCAGGTAATGATTTTCGATTATCGTGCCATGAAAAATACCCCAAATGACTCTCTTTTTAAGGAATAGTTTCACTGGAGTCTGTAACCTAACTCAAAATCCTAAAAACAAGCAAATAGCGTCTTCTGGGTCCGAAAAGCTCTGAGCTTGATCAAGACTGGGTGATTTAGAAGTAAGTGAAACGGACAAAAGTGTTCAACCCCCGGTTCATAACATCAGAGCAACGATTCTCCAATAACGGATGATCGCTGCTCTGATGCTTTTTACGAACAGAAAAAGGAGGTGATCTTTATGGAAAGAAAACAAGAATTTTTGTTTGAACTGATGAATACATACCGGAGGGGGAGCTCCCAAAAAGGACTACTTAAGGGCGCGATCCAAGCTTTTATGAGACACTTGAGAAGTGAAGCAGAACTACGCTAGTTATTACCGAGTATTATCCTTGACCGTATTTTTTTCTAAAATGACTCAGTGTGAGTAACGGCCAGATGTACCGATAGCTGTGATAATTAGAATAGAAATTGCCGGGGAGACCAGCGCCTGTCGGATATGAGCTCTTCCAATCCACTTCGTTCATAGATGATATTAGTCTTTTTATTCCTCGATTTACCGCAGGTGTAGGTGCCGCTTGAACAGCGATGAGTGCGTCAAGCGCCCATGCGGTTTGGGAAGGCGTACTTTCGCCTAATGGCACATATTTCAAAAGCCGATCACTATGACAAGATTCCCCCCAACCCCCATCCGAGTTCTGTATGCTTAGGAGCCAATTCGCTCCTTTTTGCAATGTATCATGTTCTAGTGTCAGACCAACAGCCTGCAATCCTGTTAAGGCAGCCCAAGTCCCGTAGATGTAACAAACGCCCCATCTTCCGTACCATGAGCCATCCTTCTCCTGATGCTGAATCAGCCATTTCACACCTCGCCCGATGAATTCGTTTCGTGAATCAAGTTCGGCAAAGTTCCCCAGATACTCCAAGGTGCGCCCGGTTAGATCTGCCTCCGAGGGATCAATAGCAGCAGATTTAGCCCCATCGATTGCGAGCCAAGTGAGCATTTCTTTATTGGTGTTTTTTTCAAAAGCTGGCCAGCCACCGTCTTTATTCTGCATCGATAGGACCCAGTTCAGTCCACGATTCCATGACTCTAGATAGGATGGCTGAGTTATTGATAAACTTCGAATGGCTCGTAAAGCAGCGGTCGTATCATCCACATCCGGATTAATCGTGTTAGATTCTGAGAAACCCCATCCCCCCGGAGTTGTATCCGGATTATGAATAAACCAATCAGCAGTTTTATGCTGCTGTTTGGTCAGCAGATACGAAGTCGCACGTTGAATCGCGAGATGATGATCGGGAATTTGTGCCTCCTGTAAAGCGTAGGCTATTAGAGCCGTGTCCCATATCGTAGATGGAGAGTTTTGTATTGTTGTTTTACTTTCAGAACGGCACTGCATCGCGGTAAGCCCATCTAAGGCATTCGTAATCAGAGGATGTTGCTGGTCATAGCCCAGAGCCAGAAGGGCATATACCATAAGAATTGTACTAGTTGCGTAACTGTATAGAGTCCCGTCGGATTCAATCCGCTGGAGAATAAATTGTTCTGCTTTGGATCGGGCAACTTCGTGAATGTAGCGAGGGCTTCCAAGAAGTCTGTTTAGGCCAGATTGTATAATGTCCTGTAGCTCTTGATATCCACGGGAAGCGGGTTCAGCATCTTCAATGCGTGTGTCTATGAGATCTGATAGATCAGGAGCATTCGCTGTTGAGATCGAGAAACGTCGATCGGCCATAATAAGCATAGGCGTGAGATGCACTCTTGAGTAGCAAGAGAACTCAAAATAGTTAATAGGAAAATAAGACGGGAACAACAGAACTTCTAGGGGAATCGAAGAGATCGATAAAGGCCATTTGCTCTGACCAGTAGCTGCGAGAATGACTCTGGTTAGGATGCTAGTTACTTTTCCAATTCCGCCTTTGGATTGAATATAATGCTTTGCGCGCAATATTGGCTCATCTGTCACCTTACTGTACCCAGAATAGAGAAGGGCGTAGTAGGCTTCAACCGAGGTGGATAAGTTACCATCTTCTTCACCTCTATACAATTGCCAGAATCCAGCGGACTGCTGCTCAGCAAGAATACGATCATGTAGCTGCCTGATCAGGGCTTCATTCTGTACGTTCAAAATCCGAAAGAGAATGATGACATAGGCATCGATAACGATTCCATTTTCAAAACAAAAATGCCAAGATCCATCTTGCTGCTGTTGATCAATCAGGAGTGCTGTTAAACGCTCGATCTCATTATCTACTGTTCTCAGTATAGGATTCATTCCTTAGGTACCTCCGAAGTCCTTCATTTTTAGTATTATATGATGGATGAGAGGTTGAAATGAAAAAGGACTGTAAAGTTGCTTTATGCAACCTCACAGCCCTTGACACTATGTTAGCTAATCAATCGGTTAATTTTCAATCACGATACGGTTCAGCTTAAGATTTACCGGGTCAGCAATCGTGTCACCCACAGGGCATTTGCTTTCTAAAAATTGTACGAATGCTTCGACCTTCTCGGCAGGGGATGGGGTCTTTATGTAGAATGTATATCGAATATCGGAATAGCCGGGACGGACTTCAGAACGGTTAAAAAATCCATCGAGGTCCAGATCACCTTCAACGTCTACTCTGAAATCTTCAAGCTCTACCTCAAATTTGGAAGCATAAACTCGAGCCACAATAGATTGGCAGGCCCCTAAAGAAGCTAGCAAAGCTTCAACAGGATTCATTCCTGTATCCGTACCCCCAAGATTTTGTGGTTCATCGATGACGAGCTCGAATTGTCTTGCTTTAGTAATGACTTTAACTCCATCTTGTAAATGGGCAGTTGCTTTGAAAGTTTGAACATTTGACATTTGTCTACACTCCTTCTTCTGGTCAACCCAGTCATGATTAGATGTTTTAAATATTATGTAATTCATAGTATTTTTCTAGGAATTGTTTAGATTATAGTTCTATTCTTTATACCCTGTCAATACTTGATTAGTATGATTTGGATTCTTACATCTTCATAAGTTGGATTTTGTTAAAAAGTATCGGAGGAGATAAAGTGTCAAATGAAATTGCGCGCTATTTGAAGAATCCTATGGTTAAAATTCTAGGGGGAGCAATAGAATTAAGAGACGATCGAATAAAAACTAAATGGAAGACTGAAATAAAACCATTTCTTCTTGAACCGTATCCTGTAACGGTGGAACTATACAATGCTATTACAAAAAAAACAACGAAGTCATCTGTCGAAAATCATAAACCTGTGGTGAATGTTTCTTGGAATGATGCTATTTCTTTCTGTAATCTGCTTTCTCAGAAGGCTGGATTGAAAGAAGCTTATGTTATCAGTGATGATGGAGATCATATTATTTGGGATAGGGAAGCGGGTGGCTATCGACTTCCAACAGAAGCAGAATGGCAATGTGCATGTAAAGCAGAAACTACTGGTTATCAATATGGCGAGCTAGATAAGATAGCTTGGTACAATGAAAATTCAGATGGTGAACTCCATGTAGTAGGGACGAAAGAACCGAACGCATGGGGGCTTTATGATATGTTAGGGAATGTTTGGGAGTGGTGCTGGGATTTATATGATGAACAAGTGTACGGGTCCTATCGGATTTTTCGAGGAGGCAGCTGGGCTGAAGAGGCCAGGGGCTGTGGAGCAACCTGTCGTCGTCGCAGTCATCCCACATTTAGTGTGGATGATCTTGGATTTCGTCTTGCTCGATCTTTATAACATTAATTCGTCTCTATATTAATCAATTCACATTAACACAGAAAATGATTGTCCCTAAAATAGACTTACAAAAGGAGGTGCTTCTAGAATTAGAAAGTTTGTAGCTATCTCCGTTGTAATTATTACTCTGCTCGTTCTAGGAATGTACGCAGCACTTCAGTTTAAATATAATTCACTTGAGAAAAACTTAAGAGAATATTTGATTACTGTAGAAGGATACTCTGAATCTGATTTATTGAGTATTAAAGCTAAACTGAGCTCAATGCCGAAGTTCCCTGTATATGTTAGATTTGCTAATGACCCAGATACGGATTATATTTTCACAGACAGAGATGCATCAGATTGGAAGCAACTAGATCCTAAGGAGCCGCAAAGATTAAAGAAGGTTAATCAATAGTTGAGATATAGCAAATAAATCTTGGTCTGAAAAATGACTAGTTTCTCATCAAGCTGACCGCACTTTGTGCGGTTTTTTCTTTGTCGGCGTGCCCAGAGGCACGCATTATCTAGTTGGTGAAAGTCCAACCGAAGGAGGGGCCAAGCCACCTTTGTAGCTAGGATGCTTGCGCATGGCGAAATCTGTGTGTAAAAGCGCATCGACAAA
>NZ_CAKMAB010000040.1:0-57159 GCF_924513355.1 Paenibacillus pseudetheri | reverse complement strand
CTCCACCACCATGGGGTATGATTCTCCACCATTAGTGGGGGAGAGTTCTCCCCCTAAGATAACTAAAAGAAACATTAAAGAAAGTAATATATAAAGATATATAAGTGACACATATTCTTATGAATATACAACCACATAAAACATGTATAAAGGCTGCTCATAAAAGAGTGGTCTTTTTGTATTTAAGAAAGGAGTGAACAAGTCATGTCCTTACTGTACTCAACATATTATTAAGTGTAATAGATGAGGAGGGGGCTCAGTTTGAGACGGTTGATTCTTGTAGTAGGTTTAGTCTTACTTGTTTTGCTTTGGACAAACCCAGATAGCGCCGACTTTAAAAAGTGGGTCTATAAGAAAGAAATAAGCTATTACCAAAAAAACGCAGCATCATAACCTATTGGTTTTCGAAGTAAAAATTACTTGTTATTCTCAGTATATGAACTATCGATTATAAGGAAACAGACGGACTTTATGACCGATTATTCCTACTACGGTGGTGTTGGTATACTCGGAATGATATTCCCAACTTCTACACCTGAAATTGATGGTAAACAATCCCCTTTATTTTAAGTTTGATACTTGTTATCGTGTAATAAAAGTTACATAAAACAGCGGCTGTCTAGGACATTGCTTTAACGTCCAACTGCTGCTGTTTCTTTTATTGGGTGTGTCTATTAATTTGTCATTGAAAATGATGAAAATGCATCAGGATTTGGCTGAAATCTAAAATTTGGGTCCTTCTGAGACTTAAAAATAAGTGCGGGTGCGCGTGAGCCCGAAAACCACTCAGATTTTATTTTTGGTTTTCGCTTTCCCTTTACCTCATCTGTACGCCTTCTGAGGGCTTCTCTTAGGGCTTGTTTGGCTTTTCTTGGAGAATTATTCCTTCTAATAATGTCGCGTTAAAATCAGCCTTAAAATAGCTCTAGGAACCTAGTGAAAATTATGAATCAAAAAGGAAAGTGGTGAACGACTTATGAGGAAAGGAGAAAACAAACCAGAGGGTATCGTAGGTACCAGTGAACTAGCTGCTATCGTGGGGAAAACCAAGCAATGGATCGGCCAGTTGACCCGTGACGGAGTACTCACTCAAGTGGCACGTGGTAAATATAATTTGGCTGAATCCGTGCAGGCATATATCCGGCATATCACTGGGACTTCTACAGAGGGCAAGATTAGCTATAACGATGAAAAGGCGCAGCACGAACAGATAAAAAAAGAAATTGCGATGCTGGAATTGGAGGAAAAGAGAAATAACCTGCACACAACGGGGGATGTGTTGGATGCGTGGGGCGAATTGGTTGTGAATTTTCGGGAGAGGCTGCAGGGTCTGCCTCCGAGGATGGCAACCGAACTGTCACACATGACTGAAGAGAAGCAAATCCGTTTATTGATGGAAGCCAAGATCAACGATGCTCTAACCGAGCTCGCAAAATATGACCCGTTGGCTGAGAGAGAATGAACGCACAGCGAAAGCAGACCTTCACTCTCTTACGTCAGGCAATCCAACTCGTCAAACCCCCAGAGCCGTTAAGTATTGCTGAATGGGCTGACCAGCACCGGGTTCTTTCACCAGAAGATTCCTCAGAGAAGGGACCGTGGAGAACAAGTCGTTCACCATTTCAGAAAGTGCCGATGGAAGCTATTTCTGATCCAGAAGTGGAGTCAGTGGTTATGATGTGGGGCGCTCAATTGGGCAAAACAGCAGTTCAATTGAACACGATTGGCTATTATACGGGCCATGATCCTGCCCCGATCATGGTTGTACAGCCGGATCTTGTGGTCGCAAAAGATTTCTCAAAGGACCGCCTTGCCCCGATGTACCGGGATTCACCGCAGTTAGCGAAGCTCATAACCAAAGATAAGAGCCGGGATACCAGTAATACCATACTATACAAGTCCTATCCAGGCGGCAGAGTCAACATAGCAGGTGCGAATTCTCCGGCTTCGCTGGCTTCCAAACCGATCCGTGTTGTCATTGCGGACGAAATTGACCGTTTCCCAGTGTCAGCTGGGAAGGAAGGCGACCCTGTATCACTGGCTACAGCCCGTACAGATACCTTCTATAACAAAAAGCTGGTATTTGTCTCCACACCAACAATCAAAGGTATGTCCCGAATCGAGAAGCTGTATGAGGACAGCACGAAAGAAGAATGGTGCGTGCCGTGTCCATCTTGCGAAGAGTACCAGCCGTTCAAGTGGGGTCAGATCAAGTTTGAATACGACGAGGAAACTTCGGACTGCATTAAGGTTGAAATGGCTTGCAAACATTGTGGTACATTGCATCCAGAACATGAGTGGAAGCATGACTACGCCGAACGTGGTAAGTGGATTGCGGGTAAAAAGCACGCAACAACACGGGGGTTCCACCTGAATAGTTTGGCTGGGACAATAAATGTTACTTGGAAAAAGCTTGTTAATGATTGGATGAAAGCTCAGCGGGGTGGATCTCAGCTGCTCAAGACGTTCATTAATACCAAGTTGGCTGAGACTTGGGAAGAAAAAGGGCAGAAAGTAGAGCATGAAGTGCTCCTCAATCGCCGTGAAATGTACCAGGCTCGGGTGCCTACAGGCGTACGATACCTCACTGCAGCCGTCGATACTCAAGACACACGCTTTGAAATTGACGTGATGGGCTGGGGAAAAGGGTACTCAAGTTGGAGAGTTCAGCGCCATATCATCGTCGGGGACCTTAATCAGCAACAGCCGTGGGATGAATTGGACGAGTTCCTGGCGCGGACGTGGAAAGATGCTGAAGGCAGGACGTTTCGCCCGGTCAGAATCTTGATTGACTCCGGAGGACACCACACATTGAAGGTATACAAGTTCTGTAAACCACGGCAGGGAAGAAATATTTACGCTTTGAAGGGTGAAGAGAAAGGCGACGGAACGGAGACTCCGTTACTAAACGGGATAAGTACAAATAATGTTGTTAATGCGACTGTAATCCGTGTCGGAGTATCTGAGGGGAAGGCTACAGTATTTGCCTCTCTAAAATTGGAACCGGGGAAGCCAGGATCATGTCGATTTCCGTTGCCACACCCTGACAACCCAGATGCTTTCGTGTATGACGAGGAATATTTCATGCAACTAACAGCAGAACAATTGGTAACCCGGTACAAGGAAGGTCTACCTTACACTGTTTGGGTTAAAACACGAGTGCGAAATGAGGCGCTTGACCTTGCTGTTTACAATCGAGCAGCTATAGAAATGATCAACCCGAATTTCGACTTGCCTTTGCCTAATCCTGTCAAGGTGAGGGAGGCTCCAGCTAAAGGCAAAAAGCCAAAGAAAAAGAATGTACCAAGCAGCATTTAGACCAGATGAAGGAGGTGAGAAAGGGAAAATGCCAAGAATACCTTATGAGGAAGCTAAAGCCAAATATCAAATGTGGAATGAAGCTGAGGATGCTATAGCTACAGGGAGTTCCTACAGTATTGCTGACAGATCATTAACTCGTGCAGATATGGCAACCGTTCTAATGATGAAAAGGAAGTATGGTCGTATTGTTGATGCTTATGAGAATGGCGGAAAACGACGTTCTAGGACAGCGGGATTTTACCCCGTTGACCGATGAATATCATCGACAGAACGCTTAGTTTTATTGCTCCCGGTATTGCTGTAAAACGAGAGAAAGCTAGGACAGAGATAGTACGGCAGCAGGCGGTGCGTAATGTCACCAGCCAATTAATCGGAAGTTCTGGGAGCAATGGACGGGGTTATGGTAAGCATGGGGCTAGCTCATCTAAGTCATCCATGTTGTTTTGGCAAACGCCTGCCGGAGACGCAGACGTGGATATCCATCAGAACGTTCCTAAATTGCGGGAACGGGCTCGCGATTTGCACATGGGCACTGATATTGTAGCAGCTGCACACAAAGGATTAAGGACTAACATCGTCGGAACCGGACTACGTCTAAACCCTTCCTTTGATGCTAAATTCTTAGGCCTGAATGAGGTTAAGGCTGAGGAGTTACGTAGTGCCATTCAGCGAGAGTGGTCCTTGTGGGCAGATACAACAAAATGTGACGCTGCTGGACTCAGTGATTTTTACCAATTACAAGCCTTAGCGTTTATATCAACCATGATGAGCGGCGATGTATTCGCACTTATGCCGAGTAAAAAGCGCCCGTGGTCAATATATGATCTCAAGGTTAATTTAATTGAAGCAGACAGGTGTGCCACTCCACCGGAAAAGACAGTAATAGATAGGGATCTTATTCAGTCAGGGGTTGAAGTTGACGCTGACGGAATGGTTACGGCATACCATTTCAGCAATCGACATCCTGGAGCAGATGGATACAACTTGACTGGAGCGAATGAATGGGTGCGTGTAGAGAAGTATGGCAAACGAACTGGACGTGTGAATGTTCTACATCTGTTTGAAGCAGAACGCCCAGGTCAGAGAAGAGGTATTCCAGTCATTGCTCCGATCATCGAATCGCTGAAGCAACTTAGTCAGTACACCAGCGCCGAGCTAGCAGCAGCTGTCATTACATCTATGTACACGGTTTTTATTACAACTCCAGCAGATGAAGAGGGTGGAAGCCCGTTCGATGGAGTAGGGATGGATGACGATGACTTAGATGGCACAGATAATGTGCCAGGATCTAATGGTGACGAAATCAAGCTTGGTCAAGGTGCTATCATGCGGACTGATCCGGGCGAGGATGTGAAATTCGCCGACCCGACTAGACCTAATCCGAACTACGAGGCGTTTGTTCGTGCCATGCTTAAGCAGATGGCAGCGGCGCTAGAGTTGCCTTATGAAATATTGACTAAACAATTCACCAGTTCATATTCAGCGAGTCGCGGCGCTCTCCTAGAAGCCTGGAAGATGTATCGTATGCGTCGTTCATGGTTATCAAAAACATTCTGTCAGCCTATCTATGAAGAATGGTTTGTGGAGGCTGTGCTTAAAGGAAGAATTGCAGCACCCGGCATCTTTGATGATCCGGCTATTTTTGCTGCCTACACAAAAGCAGAATGGCACGGTCCTTCTCAAGGTCTACTTGATCCAACCAAGGAAGTTGATGCGGCTGTTAAGCGGATGGAGAACAATCTTTCCACAGCAACGCGTGAAACTGCTGAGATTAACGGCGGTTCATGGGAGGACAACGTTAGGCAACGGGCATATGAAAAGACTCGTTTGAAAGAGCTGGGGTTGACAGAGTCTCCTTCTGGTTCAGCAACGCCCGTGATGCCATCTGAGCCTTCCAAGGAAGGCGACGCAGATAACGACGACGAGGAAGGGGGTGAATAAAACGAATGGCAATAAGGATTAATCTGTATGGAACAATTGTGGCCAGTGAGGATTCTTGGATTTACGAATACTTTGAAATGGACCACACCACACCTCGCCACATAAACGAACAACTCGCTCAAGCAAACGGTGATGATGTGGAGATCTATGTTAACTCTCCTGGCGGAGATATGTGGGCAGGTTCAGAAATCTACTCGTCCCTTCGCGAATATGCAGGTAATACAATTGCGAAAGTTATCTCTCTCGCCGCGAGTGCGGCTTCTGTTGCAATCTGCGGGGCAAAGCGAGTATTGATTTCTCCAACAGCACAAATCATGGTACATCGTTCTTCTACGGGAGCATGGGGAAATAAGAATGACCTTGACCAAGCATCGCAGATGGTCAAAAGCGTTGATGAGGGAATGGTCAATGCCTATGAATATAAGACGGGTAAGACCCGAGACGAATTGTTTGCTTGGATGGATGCAGAAACGTTTATGAATGCCCAGCAAGCCGTTGAAAATGGTTTTGCAGACGAAGTTATGTTCGGGCAAATGGAAAAAGTAGTTGCTGTTGCTACAGCGGCACCTCTTTTTTCAAACGAAGTATTGAGCAAGGTTAAGTCAAAATTGCTGAAGGAAAATATGTTTCCATCAGCAACAGTAACTCCTTTAACATCCGGAATGAATGAAAATCCGGCAGGTGTTACAGCGAAAAATGATAACGAGGAGGAAGCAAAAATAATGGATATTGCAGAATTGAAAGAGAAACACCCTGATTTGTTCGCACAAGTGACTGGCGATGCACAAACAGCAGAGAGAACTCGTGTCGCGGCAATCACAAGTCTTGCCGAAAAGACTCCGGGATCCGCAGAACTTGTTAAAGCGGCAATCGCAAATGGTGAAACAGCCGGAGAACTGGCAATTAAGATGATCGAAGCTTCGCAGACGCGTATTGTCAACGCTGGTAAAGACCGTGCTCTCGATGCTGAGGAAAGTGGAGTCGATACGGTGGCATCGCTTGAGGCAAAGCCTACAGGAGCTGCTAAGGAAGAGGATGCAGAGGCGGCAGTCACCAGTATGATTGCAATGGCTCAAAATATGAGACCAAAGAATGGAGGTCGTAGATAATGTCTGAATATACAAGCCCATCGTTTGATGAATTGTTTGCAGGTGGAGTGCAGCCAGAGAGAATGACAGCGATTATTATCAAGTCTGGCTCAGGAGTAGTGACCCGCGGTACAGTGTTGGGTCGTGTTAGTCAGTTGTCTGAAAGTGACTTGTATGCAGGGACACCTGTTACGACTCCAGTTGACTCTACTAAGTCGGATGGTTCACAAGACCCTTACTGTATTCTGGCCGATTCAACTATTGATGCAACTACAAAAGATGTACGAGCTGCAGCGTACCTTGATGGCGAATTTAATCGTAACGCTCTTAAGTTTGGTGGTACAGATAAGGTTGCTCAACATGAAGTTGCTATGCGTAAGATCGGTTTGATTACAAAACGAGTAATTAAATAAGAGGAGGACAAAAGAATATGGCATCTTATCATGATATTTTAGAAATTCCAAAACTAGTCCGGGTTGTTGAAGCATTTCCTGAAGACTCATACTACCTGACAGACACTTTTACTCGTGAAGGCGAAGTCTTCACAACTGATGAAGTCGAAATTCAAACGAAAAAAGGTCACCGCCCTTTGGCTCCATACGTAAATGAATTACTCCCAGGTAAAGTTGTTTTGCGGACAGGGTTTACATCCAAAACATACGCTCCTGCATTGTTGAAACCTTTGAGAGTTATTACGCGCCATGATTTAAAAGTAAAACAGCTTGGCGAAACACTGTTGAATCCAAAGACTCCTGAACAACGCTATCAGGAACTGATTGTTAAGGATCTATCTGACCTGACGGATACTATTCATCGTCGTAAAGTGGAGCAAGTCTCAGGAATCATGTTCACAGGGAAGACTGTGCAGATTGGTGAAGGCGTTAGCCAGGTCCTCGACTGGGGATTTACAAATATTGAAGTGCTGTCTGGGACTGATTTGTTTTCAAATGAAGCTACCAACGTCGTTGAGTATCTAACTGACTGGGTGCAGGAAGTCATGGATAAAAGTGGTCGCACAATGCGCCGTGTACTTACTACCGCGAAAGTAGCTCGGACTATTGTAAACCACCCAACGCTATTAAAGCTGATTGAGGCTAAAAAAGAGACGTTGGATATAGGTGATCTGAATCAGCAAATTTTGCCGGAAGGAGTTATCTATCATGGATATCTGCGTCAGGCAAACCTTCAGATCTGGTCATATACAAATTCTTACTCGAATGATGAGGGGGAAGACGTAAGCTATATTCCTGATGGAACACTTGCCCTCCTGCCTGATGGGCAACCGTTCGAGTTTTTGTACGGTGCAAATCTGATAGCCAACAAGGAGGGAGATTTTGTTTTTGCGAGTGAAAAAATTCTTCCGCAGGTGCTGAGTGAAATAG
This sequence comes from Paenibacillus pseudetheri, assembly GCF_924513355.1. Classification (NCBI taxonomy): domain Bacteria; kingdom Bacillati; phylum Bacillota; class Bacilli; order Caryophanales; family Paenibacillaceae; genus Paenibacillus; species Paenibacillus pseudetheri. Next base: position 49,427 of record NZ_CAKMAB010000040.1, on the reverse strand, counting down.
AACCGCCAAGCCGTAAACTGCAATTACTTTCCCGCCCTATCTGCGTACCGGACAATGTAGATGGCTGGTATGTCGCAAAAGTTCTTTAATCCAAAGGAGGATATTGATTCATGGTATATATCGCAGAATGGAACATCCGTCACAATGGCAAACGAATTGCTATCGGGGAGCAACTCCCAAAAGAAATGAAGAAAGAGGAAATTGAACGACTGCTTTCCATGAAGGCAATCAAAGATCCTGATGTTGAGGCCAAGGCGATCAAAGAAGCTGCCGCCAAGAAAGCAGAAGCTACTGGAGAGTAAGGGGTGTTTGTTGTGAACCTCCGTGATCAGATTAAAATTGATAATCAGCGGACATTCCTTAATACAAAAGAATTTGCTGATATTTTCAAAATTGACGGTAAAGAAGTTAAAGCAGTTCTTAACTCAGCAACCGACAGCAAGCACCCCCTGGCATACGCTGAGGGGGTTTCGCTTGTTACTGAGACATTATATGTAGATGAGTTGGAATTGGGATATATCCCAGAACAGGGTCAACGTATGAATGTGAACGGTAAAATGCGGACGTTGATCCGAGTGGCTTCAGAAAAAGGAATGCTCGCGTTGTATTTGGAGGCGAATGTTACATGATTGATGTGCGTGGCGAAGCAAGGGGGATAAGGGACGCGCTGAGACGGATTGGGTCGTTGGATACGGATGTACGCAAGTCTTTTTATTCTGCACTTAACCGAACCTCTCAGCGCCTGAAAACCGAATCTGGGCGGAAGGCAAAGGAAACGTACATCGTGAAATCTAAAGCCGTTACAGATCAGGTAGTGCTCAAGCGGGGGAGTGTCAGTAATCTATCCAGTGAGCTTCGCTGGAAGGGTGGAAATATACCTTTGCTGCAGTTCCGTACAAACCCCAAGTCACCATCTGCCAAACGTCCGCGTGTGCTAAAGGCAGCTGTTAAACGAGCTGGTGGTAACAAAAAAGTTGACGGTGCGTTTCTTACTCGAATGAGTAGCGGGCATATTGGTGTTTTCCGCCGCAGCTCACGTCGCCGCTTACCTGTTGAGGAACTATATGGTCCTGCAGTTCCAGTCATGCTCAATAATCCAGAAGTTACTGAGCACCTGGAGCGGGTAGCAGTGGAGGAAATGGATAAACGGATTGAGCATGAACTTAACCGCCGTTTAGGAGGTGGAGCATCATGACGTCAGTTATGTTGATGATTGCAATCAAGGACTTTTTGAAAAAAGAGTTGGCTGATGATGCCGTGACCATTCCAGCGGTGCATCTTGGAGCGTTGCCGAGTAAGACTGCAGAAAACCGGAATGATCCAGTGTTCCCCCTTATTATTGTTCGTCCTATGGATGGTGACAGCGATAACGACGAGAGTCGAGTTCAAGTTAAACTGTTGTTCGGTACACAGTCGGAGGATGACAGCGGATTTATTGATGTTCTTAACCTCATGGAGAGGGTTCGCATTTTGCTAATGAGGCAACGGATTATCGATAAAAAATTCCGGATTGAATCAAATTGGAAATGGCAGTTTTTAGAGGACCAACCAGAACCGCAATGGATCTGCCAAGCTATAACGACTTGGACACTTCCACAAATTAGACAGGAGGTTAAGTATATATGACACGAAAAAAAGAAGATCCAATCCAAGTTTTGAATGAGGCTGTTCAACAAAATGCGGATGAATCCACTTCTGATCCGACCCTGACAGTAAACCCGTCAGAGAAAGAGGTAGTAGGTGTATTCACAGAACAAATAGAATCAGTGAAAGAAAAGGAAACGAACTCCCTCATCTATCTGGGGCCAAACCTACCGGGCGGACGTTTGCTTCAGTCCACAGTATTCCGTGAGGGAATTCCAGCCTACTTGGAACCCTTGCTTACTGAAAGACCAGAAGTCCAAGATCTGATTTTTCCGCTAAATGAAATGATCAACTCTCAGAAGCTGATCCTCCAAACTGGCACCGCGCAGTATGTGGCATATCAAGCCCTAATGAAAGGAGAAGTGAATAATAGTGGCATTTAAACATGGTGTAAGTATTATTGAACAAGCAACATCTGTACTCGCTCCAACACAGGCGAGCAGTGGTATTCCGTTTGCAGTAGGCACAGCACCGGTAAACATGGCATCAGCAGCAGTGCCGGTGAATACTCCCGTGTTGGTCCATACGTACGCGGAAGCAGTATCTGCACTTGGCTATTCAGACGATTGGGAGGATTACGGGCTATGCGAACTTATTTACTCGCATTTTGCGTTGTATGCCATGGCTCCAATGATACTAGTCAATGTCCTTGATCCATTCACACACAAGACGACCGTAGAACCGGCTGCTATAACCGTTGCAAATCGAGTGGCTACATTAGCTGTCAGTGGTGTAATACTTCCAACACTAATTGTCAAATCCTCGGATGGCGCTACTGCCTATGTCAATGGCACAGATTACACAGCGGCTTTTAACGATGATGGTCACGTAGTTATTACAACTAAGGCCAGTGGTGCTATCGGGGTAGCAATTACATCACTTCAAGTGGGATATGACAAACTTAATCCTGCAGCTGTTGATGAGGATGACGTTATTGGTGGGGTAACTCTGGAAGGTGCATATACTGGTTTTGAATTAGTGAATCAGGTTTACCCACGTTTTGGCATTCTCCCTGATTTGCTAGTTGCACCGGGTTGGTCGCATAAACCAACGGTAGCAGCTGTTATGAAAGCTAAATCTGGCAACATTAACGGCAATTTCAAGGCAATGGCTTTGACTGATATTGATCCTGCTCAGCCTTACACTGATGCAGGAGTTTGGAAGTCAGAAAATAACTATACTGGACCGTTGCAAATTCCAGCCTACCCTCTACTTACGCTGGGAGATAAGGTTTTTCATTACTCTACTCAACTTGCTGGACTAATTGCGGCGACGGACGCGGCAAACGGTGGTATTCCGTCTGCATCTCCATCTAATAAATCACTTCAAGCGGATGGAACGGCACTAGCTAGCGGAAAAGACATTTTTCTGGGGATTGATCAAGCTAGTTATCTTAACAGTCTAGGCATAATGACTGCATTGAATCTTGGCGTAAGCGGCTGGAAGTCTTGGGGTAACTATACCGGAGCATTCCCGGGCGTGACGGATCCGAAGGATAGTTTCATTCCTATCCGGCGCATGTTTAATTGGGTGGGCAATAGTCTGATTCTAACCTATATGCAAAAGGTCGATGATCCGATGAATAAGCGGCTGATTGCTGCCGTCACAGATTCCGTCAATATCTGGCTGAATGGACTTACGGCATCTGGTGCGCTACTAGGTGGACGAGTGGAATTCTTAGAATCCGAGAATCCTGTAACAAGCCTGATGTCTGGAAAAATCGCTTTCCATGTATTTATCACACCACCAGGACCAGCACAGGAAATTGATTTCTTGCTTGAATACGACACAACTTATTTGGCTGCGCTTTTCGCGGCATAGAAAGGGGAATATCATATGCCAAAAAGATCAGAACGAGTAATTGATTATTCTGTGCATTTAAATGGTTCAGAATATTTGGGAACAGCAACGGCCGATCTCCCTGAGATTGGATTTTTGTCTGATACGACCAAAGGAGCCGGAATTTCGGGGGAGATGGAGGCTCCATCACCAGGACAAACAAGTGCAATGACACTAACGTTGAACTGGAGTAACGTTGGAAAGGCAGGCTTGCAGTTGCTAGCTCCAAAGGTTCATGCACTTGATTTGCGGGCGAGCATCCAAGAGTTTGATACAGCTACTAATGAATATTTTGAATCTGCCCTGAAGATTACAGTTCGGGGACGTCCTCTTAGTGGTGGGCTAGGCAGCTTAGAGACGATGACGGCTATGGGTTCGACAACTGCTTTTTCAGTTCACTACCTCAAGGTTTCAATTGATGGTGAGGAGATTTTAGAGATTGATAAGCTCGCTTACATTTACAAGGTTCTTGGTGTGGATTATCTAGCCAAAACTAGAGCTAATCTCGCATTGTAAATCATAAAACCCCAAACGCTTGGGAATTTGAGGAGGAAAACGGAATGTCTGAGGAAACACAAGGCTTGGCAGAGGTTTACACCTTTGCGAAGCCTTTTATATTTGAAGGGCAAGAGACAAAGGAAGTCACGCTCGATTTTGATAATTTATCTGGAAACGACATCATCTCTTGTGATCGGCAGTATCGCGCGGAACAGAGAGGTGGTATATCCCTTGCTCCTGAAATGGATAAAGCATACCTGGCATATGTAGTTGCCAAAGCAGCAGGGGTGCACGTTGAATTGATTCGCACAGCCAAGGCAAAAGACTTTACTGCATTGACATTGAGGGCTAGAAATTTTTTGCTGCTGTAGGCTGTGGAGACAGTGAGGTGATTAAAGACCTCGCTGTCTCTCTAGCCATGATTACCTATACACCAGTCTCTTACTATTTGAGCTTGCCGCTTGATGAACTCAGGGACTCGGTGGAGCGGGTAAATAGAATCCGTAAACGGAAGGGGAGTAAATAGACCGTGGCAGGAAGAAGCAGAGAATATGATATCGCCTTTCGGTTAAACGGGCTCATGGACCCTTCTTTCCGGCAGTCGATGGGCAACGCGGAACGTCATATAGAGGAATTGGAACGCGCACTGAGAGAAATGTCTCGGCGCGGAGATTTGGACGATGTGCGGCGTGACGCTGACCGTACAGATGATTCACTCCGTAATCTGAGAGATAGCGCAGGGGGATTTGGTGATACTCTACGACAAGTTGGCGAGTACACTGGAGCATTTGCCCTAATACAAGGTGCTGCTGGCGGAATGCAAAATATCGTAGGAACCATTGCTGATCAGTCTGATGCTATGGCTCAGCTACAGGCTGCAACTGGCGTAACTGCCGAAGAAATGCTTGCGATGAAGGATAGCGCTGAATCCCTTTATAATGATCGACTTGGCGAGGATTTTAACGATTTGGGCGCTGCACTTGCAACAGTTCGGCAGGTAACGCAGGCTACGGGCGCTGAGTTAGAAAGTACGACTAAAAACGCCATTGTGTTTAGAGATGTGTTTGGCGAGGATATTACCCAAAGTATCAAGGCATCAGACACGATGATGAGAAACTTCGGTGTCACCTCAGAGCAAGCATACAACCTCTTGGCTCAAGGAGCACAGAATGGACTTAATAAGTCTGATGAACTTATTGATACTGCTAACGAATACAGTGTGTACTTTAAAACCTTGGGTTACGATGCTGAAGAGATGTTCGATCAATTCGCAGCTGGACTTGGTGCAGGCGCTTTTAACATAGATAAAATTGGAGACGCAGTTAAAGAGTTCGGTATACGGATTAAGGACGGCAGTACAAGCACACAAACAGCTATGGCCATGTTGTTCGCACCGGATGATATAGAAGAGTTTACGCAAAGGCTGACAAAAGGGTCTAAGAAGTCTGCTGAGTATATGGAATTACTCAAACATGTATCCAAAGATACTGCATCTGAATTAGTCAAGAACTTAAAAGCAGGCGGCACTAAATCAGCAAAAGCTTATGAAGCATTGCAAGGAATCATGGGTCAAGGCATTAATATTTTAGATGGAATTGCTGATGGATCAGTCAAAGGTAAAGACGCCATGCAACAAGTTATTGATAAGCTTGGCGAGATTGAAGATCCAATTCAAAAAAGCACAATCGGTGTGGCATTGTTTGGTACGCAGTTTGAGGACATGGAGTCCGGTGTTATCGCAGCCTTAGGCACTGCCCGTGAGCAGTTCGATATGACTAAAGCGACCATGGAGGAAGTAGCGAAGGTTAAATATGATACCTTGAGCAAGGACTTTCAAGCAGTGGGCCGTCAGCTTATGACAGAGCTTGTAATTCCAATTGGTGAGGATTTAATGCCAGCACTCCAAGGATTTGCTGACTGGATGGGCGATAACACCGAAATATTAAAAGCTATTGCACTTGTGGCACCAGCGGCATTGATCGGTAAGTCTGTATCTAAGATCGTTAAGGGTTTTGGAACAATTACAACAGCAGCTGACGGAGCTGGAGGGGCTGCAGGAGGCTTCACAAAAGCATTGGCGCTATTAACTAATCCTGTTGGACTTGCTGTTACTGGTGTAGCCGCCCTTACTTTGGGGGTTATGGCTTATAAGAAGCATCAGGAAGATGCGAGACAAGAACTGATTCACATGGGAGATGAGTTAAAAGAGTCATCCAAGCAGTATGAGGAAGCTTCTAGCAAAGCAAAACTTACTAATAACTTATTGTGGGAGTATGACCAACTTAGTAAAAAAATTGCGGATAGTGCCTCTAGCTCCGAAGATTTAGCAGGTAGTTCCGCAGAGTTGACGGCACAACAGGAGCGGCTGAAAGAAATTACCCAGCAGTTACAAGATATGTTCCCTGAGACTATAAGCCAACACGATATAGAGATTGGGAAACTTCGTGAAAAGGCCGGTCTTGCGAAGGAAATGGCAAGTGCTGATGAAAAAATAGCAAAATTACAACTCGAAAAAAATGTTACAGAAGGCAAGCAGAAGTTACCTGAAACTGTAGCAGAAATTCAGAGGCTTCAGGAACAAACGGAGGCTACTCAAGCTCAAAAAGATGCGTTGGATGCTGCTATTCCCGCCTTAAAAGAATATGCAGCTGAATTTGAGAATCTTAAAAACGCTGATCCTTCTGATGAATTAAGCACCCGACTTACTGAACTTGTCCAAAAAGTCAATGAAGTAGGCTCTACTGTAGGATTTAACTTTGCAGGGGCCTTTCAACTCGACGGATTGGATAAAGCAATTGAAGATTTGACTAACAGACAAATTGATTCAATAGATACTCAAATTACAAAGCTTGGTGATCTTGACGCAGCCCAGCAAACTTACCAGGAACTTTATGAGCAACAATTAAAACTCATTGAGTTAAATCTTGGCGGTACTCTAGAAGTGCAATCCAAGAAGTTCATTGATCTATCCGACGAAGAAAAGAAACGTTTCGGAGCGGCTTTGGCCGATGTACAGGAGCTAAATGAACAAATGCTGCTGTTACCTACAGAAAAACAAATCAATATTGAGTTGCTTTATTCTCAAACCGGTCTTTATACACCAAAGGCACCTAATACTGTAACAGATATAACAAACTCTCTTTTGCCTAAACAATTTCGAATGGATCAATATGCTGACGGCGGTATTGCTACGGAAGCGTCTATCTTCGGTGAAGCTGGTCCAGAAATCGCAATCCCAATTAATAATAAGCCCCGATCTCGATCATTGCTTGACATGGCTAATGATTTAATGGGCTATAACAGTAACTCAGGTGAAACGGTAATTCAGGTGAACAATGCTCCGGCTATTACCATCCCAGGCGTCGATCCATCCATCATGCAATTGGTAAACGATGCAATAAAGCAAGCAAATAACGCTTTAGAACGGCGTTTAAATGAAATCGCTCAGCAGCAAAGGCGGGTGAGTTTTCAATGACCACATACAGAACGTTACAGGGCGATACTTGGGACGGTATCGCCTTTAAGCTGTACAATAATGCGCATTTAATGACGTTGCTAATTAACGCAAACCCAGAACAAGCAGGAACCGTTGTGTTTTCTGGAAATGTAATCTTAAATGTACCGGATAAGCCTACTAACGCTTCTGAGACGCTTCCGCCATGGCGGAGGGAGGGATAATATTGGAACTGATGCAGGACGCGCGTAGGGCTGTGCTGGTACTTTCGTATAACGGAAAGGATGTTACAAAGGACATCGCCAAAGCATTAACTGATTTTCAGTTTAACGATGCGGCCCCAGGGACACTTGATAGTCTTTCGATAACTTTGGAAGACAGGGAACGGAACTGGCAAGGTCCTTGGTCACCGACTGAAGGGGATCGTGTCAAAGGGGAGATTCGCACAATCAACTGGGATGGTCCTGGTGAGATTAAAAAGCTTCCCCTTGGCTCTTTTGAAGTTGATTCCTTTGATTTTAATGGCCCTCCAGATACAGTAGCTATAAAAGCTGTGTCTTTACCTGTGAGTGCGAATATACGGCAAGAAAAGCGCTCGAAATCTTGGGAAAAGGTGACCCTTAAAATGGTAGCTGGGGAAATCGCCAAACGTGCGAGTTTAAAATTACTATTTGAAGCTACAGACAATCCTTCCTATGATCGCCTTGAACAGTCTCAGCTTTCTGATCTTGCTTTTCTGCTGGAAACAGCAACCAAGGAAGGTGTTGCTATAAAAGTATCAAACGGATCTCTCGTACTCTTCGACGAGTCTGTTTATGAGAAAAAACCAGTTATTGCAACGATTACGCGTGGAGAAGATAACGTAAAAGGTTATGGATTTTCGTGGGGGACAGCTTATACAGCTTATTGTGCGTGTGAGGTATCTTATACAAATAGTAAGTCTAAAAAGACTGTAAAGGTGACCTATACACCGCCGGGAGCTCCCAAAAGTGGACCTATATTAAAGATCAACGAGCAGGCAGATTCTCAAGCAGCAGCACTCAAGTTAGGTAGAAAAAGACTGCGAGAGAAAAACAAGGAGGCGGGAAGAGGGACTTTAAGCCTTATGGGTGATATCCGTATGGCTGCGGGACTGACGATCAATATAAAGGGTTGGGGACGATTTGATGGTAAATATATTATCGTATCTGCCAATCATGCCATAGGCGGTAGCGGGTTCACAACTGATTTGGAAATCAGAAGGGTATTGGGGTGGTAGCATGATTGTGATCGGTCAAGTATCAACGTCAGATAAAACGGTGGGCAGTGTGAGGGTAGTCTTTCCAGATCGCGACGATTTGGTATCTGGCGAGCTTCCTGTTATTACGAGCGGAGGCTGGGGGCAAGAGAACGCCGTGCCACAGCCTGGAGAAACTGTGCTATGTGTCTTTTTGGATAACAGTCGTAGCGCTGGTTATTGTCTAGGTACTTATTACGGTTCAGAGGATAAGATGCCCGGGACAGCTGATCAGCGTGGTATATGGTTCGAGGATGGTAGCTATGTCTATTATGATCGCGCTACTAAGACTATTAACCTCAAAGCGGCCAGCAGCGTACAGATTGATGGCAATCTAAACGTAACTGGCAAGATAACGAGCGGAGGGTAAGGCATGGGAAGCCAAGAATATGCAATGTCTAAGATTGGCAGTCTTGGTCCTGTGGTGTTTGTTGTTTCAGAGGGAGCTACACGAACGATTGATGAGTTTACCAGGAACACCGCAGGACGCTGGGCGCAGCACGACATTATCGGCAAGAAACCGAAAAAGGAGTGGCTAGGACCGGGAGTTGACTCGGTGTCGTTCTCGGTACGTTTTGATGCGCGATTCGGACTCAATCCCCGGAAAGAACTGGACCGACTCATTGAATTAGAACGGTCAGGTAAGGCGCTGCCGTTGATTATTGGGCGCAAGGGTGTAGGAACTGGCCTTTGGATAATTGCAGACATATCTCAAGCTTGGGAATCCATGGATAACATTGGAAATGTCCTCACATCAAACGTGAACATTACACTGGAGGAGTATGTTAAATGATCTATACCGTCGATATGACTCAGCCATCGAGAATAAATTTTGCTCCAGCGACCAGAGTAGAAGAAATATCCCAGAACATCCGTACAATATTAACCACTCCACTCGGTAGCGCACCACTAGCACGAGATATTGGGATTGACTACAGTATAGTTGATGAGCCTTATCAAATCGCACAAGCACGATTGACTGGCGAGATATACGCTGCTATTGCTGAGCAGGAACCACGAGCGCAACTCATAGATGTATCTTTTAAAGGAGCAATAACGGACGCTTTGACAGGGCGTATAGCGGTTGTAGTGAGGTACACACTGGCAGAGGAGGTAACGTAATTTGGTGCAATACGTAGATTTACCAGAGATACAGTTTGTTGCTGAAGATGCGGCGGACATACAACAAAACATTATCACTGTGTACGAAGGTCTAACTGACAGTACCCTACAGCCTACCGATCCGGTAAGGCTTTTTTTGTCTTCTCTTGCTGCGGTAATTGTACAGCAGCGCGTTATGATCAACCGGACATCCAAGGGCAATTTGCTGCGGTATGCTTCCGGCGTAGTATTGGACCACATGGCGGCGTTTCAGGGGGCTGAGCGGTTAGATGCAGCACCGGCTATTACATCAGTTAAATTCACGTTGTCGATGCCGTTGCCTTCCGCGACATTGATCCCAGCCGGGACGCGTGTCGGTGCTCAGGGCGGAGACGGATCAATTTATTTCGCTACTACTCAGGTACTGGAGATTCCAGCCGGGGCAGTTGTTGGATCAGTGTTGGCTGCATGTAGTAATCCTGGTCCTACCGGGAATGGCTTTCTTCCTGGACAAGTCAATGTGTTAATGGACCCCTTGCCTTTTGTGATCTCAGCTATTAATCAGACAGAGAGCGGTGGCGGCGCAGCTGCGGAAACTGATGATGCATTCAAGGAGCGGATCAGGACAGCGCCAGAGTCGTACAGCACGGCCGGTCCGCGTGGGGCTTACGAGTTTTGGGCAAAGTCAGCATCATCAGCCATATTAGATGTGCATGCATACTCTCCCACTGAAGGTGAGGTAACGGTGTTACCTCTCTTGACTGGCGGTAAAATCCCTGGTGCAGATACCATAGAAGCGGTAGCGGCTGTATTTGAGTCTCGGGGAGTACGTCCGTTGACAGATAAAGTGACGGTTAAACCTCCCCAGGCTGTTAGCTACAATACTGGACTAACTTATTACATTAGCCGCAGTAGAGCAATTGAAGCGCCAGCAATTCAGGCGGCTGTAGCTGCATCAGTAAGTGCATATCAGCTATGGCAAAGGTCTCGTCTTGGCAGAGACATTAATCCATCCGAGTTGATTTCACGTGTAATGGCTGCCGGTGCTCTTAGGTTATCAGTTACAGCACCAACCTATACACCTATTGAGGCGACCCAAGTAGCACACGAAGGTTCCACAACAATCACCTATGGGGGGTTGGTCGATGATTGATCTTAAAACTATTAGTTTGAGAGATATTCTGCCGCCAAATTTAGCTAGAGACCCAGCAATAGCAGCAGCAGCTACAGCATTGGATTTTGAATTACAGCAGACGGCCATTCTCATTGAGCGATTAGACATCTTCGGCAGAGCAAACGAATGGACAGAAGAAGAGGTTACGGAGCTGGCGTGGCAGTTCAAGCCGCCTTACTATGATCCTGATTTACCTATCGAGCAGCGTCGCGAGCTGGTGAGCACTGCGATTCCATTCTATCGCCGAAAGGGTACACCAGGAGCGGTTGAAGATCTGATTGCACTGCTCTTTGGTGAAGGAAGGGTTGAAGAATGGTGGGAATACGGTGGAGATCCATATCACTTCCGTGTTTTGACCAATAACGCGGACGTGACCACCACGCGAGCACATGAATTTATCCGGGCAGTAGATGCGGTAAAGCGCCTGTCTGCTGTGCTGGATAGTGTGACAATTACACAGTCTGAGCCGTTGCAGCTCTATTTTGGTGGCGTGATTCACTTCGGCGAAACGATACGAATTTAAGGAGGGTTTGCATTGGCTGTTTTTGGAGGCATGACAATTACAATAAAAGGTTTGGCTCTGCAAGGTAAGGCGCAGGCAGGCGCAAAGCTTGAATATACCCGGGTAGCAATTGGGGATGGATCGCTTAACGGTCAGTCCATGCCTGCGCTTACTGGATTGATATCGCAGAAGATGGTTCTTCCCATTACCCGCATCCGGGCTCAACCGCCAAATAAGGCTACAATTGGTTCAGTGGTAGATAACAGCAGCGTCACATCGGGCTTCTATTTCCGAGAGATAGGCTTGTTTGCTACAGACCCAGACGTCGGAGAAATCTTATATGCTTATGCGAACTCAGGTGTGACTGCTGATTACATCCCACCAGGCGGTGGCTCAGATATTATTGAGAAGGTTTTTGATATTGATGTTGTTATAGGTACCGCAGCGAATATCTCAGCCAAGATCGATGATTCGCTTGTCTTCACTCAAAAGAAGGAATTTCTTGCTCATGTAGACAACGCTACAACCCACATCACAGCTGCAGAGCGTACTGCTTGGAATGCAGCAGAGACTAACGCCAAGAACGCATCTATTCCCTTGGTACAGAAAGGCGCTGCTGGCGGTGTTCCTGCCATGGATGCAGCGAAATATATGCTAGGGGACGGAATCAGTCTAAAGGAGTTTTCTACTGAGACCGTGTACACATTTAGCTTCACACATAACGTAGCTAATCAAAAGGTAGACCTGAGTAATGCAGGTGCTCTTGCTGGTTTTTTTGAAGTGACCGTCACAGGCACATTTGGTAACCAGAATAACGTAGGTAGAATGACCAAGCGTTTCAATATCATGACTAATACATCAGGTACTATAAACAGTCAGTTAACCCAGTACACGGAAGTTACTGGTCCTATAGTTAGCTGCTTATCTATCTCCGACGTGTACTGGAGCGCGTCTAGCAATCTATGGCGTATCACCATAGATGCACGAACAAGTAACGGTAATGGGTATGCTGTCCATATTAAGCGGCTTACATCACAAGCAACGATTAACACCAAGCCGTTCACTATAGGGACTCCATACACAGGTACGGCTGCAACTACGCTTCCTGTAGCAGTTCAGACTATACCAGATGACACAAAAACTCAGTCCGGTTATTTAATTCAGAAGCACCTACTAACGGATAACAGCGGAAAAAATATTAAGCTACCAAACGGTACCGACTTAGACACCGTACTAGCTAACGGGTTTTATAACGGCATAGCACTAGTTAATGCACCAACCACGGCTAATGTATGGTATTACATTGAAGTACAGCAACACACCGAGAATTCACAGTTCGTACTTCAACGAGCTACGCTTATGAGTGGTACGGCTGGAGACAAACCCCTTAGATACGAGCGCATAAGAAAACTCAATGTATGGAGTACTTGGGTTGAAATTGAAGGAGCGGACAAAAAGAACGTAGCTAATGGGTATGCGGGACTCAACGAGTTCTCTATGGTTCCTGATGCTAATATAGGAGCAAGTATTGCCCGTAGAGCCACCCTCCTTAATACTAATGCCTTGGACATGAACAACATGACCAGCGAAGGGGAGTTCTACACTATATCCGACGCTGTGGCAGGAACGTACCTTAACATGCCACCGCTCAAGTACGCGTTCCATTTAAAAGTATCTAAACACGCTGGTTTAAACCAGACAATAACTACTTATGGTACCTCACTCGTAAACGCTAAACTAAGAATGTACAGTAGGAACTTCTACAGTGGTACTTGGGGCGCTTGGGTAGAAATTGAAAACACAAATAGTAAGGGTGTAGCTGATGGTTACGCAGGACTAAATGCTAATGGAAAGGTACCAATAGTAAATACGTATAGCTCACTAGCCGGACAAGGCGCAGTAGTAACTAATATGGATACGTTGCTCACAGCGGGCACTTACTCTATATCTAACACTGCTACAGGGGCTCCCGAAGGGTGGTTTGGGCAGGCATTAGTCCACAACAGTTCGGGTGAAACCCATGACAACGCAACTAACTGGATATGGCAGATGTTCTTTAGTACTACCGGGAATACTTATGTTCGTAGAAAAATAAACGCAGGGGCTTGGGAAAAATGGGTTCCTATGTGGACAGGTTACAATGACTCTGCGCTACTTGTGACGAGAAGTGCAATTGCCAATAACACAGATTTTAACTCACTAACAACAAACGGTGTCTACGCCATGAGTCAAGCTACGGGTCTGTTAAATCCTCCACCTAATGTATCCTTCGGGGTAGTGATTGTATCGAGGACTGACGGAGGCTCCCCTTTTGTAAAACAGGAGGCGACAGACGTAGTAACTGGAAATACAAAAACGCGCTTTAGAAATGGATCTAACGTCTGGACACCATGGGTATCCAATATAACCAGTGGTGGTGTAGGGGTAATGGAAGCAATGCTTACTACGAGGTATACGGGAACCTCTTATAAGTACGCCAACATAGCCTCCTATAGTCTTGGCGGCTCTACAACAGGAACAATGAAGATCACCCTCCCTGTGGGGTGGACTCAGGCAATGATGCGCATCAAGATTAGCGGATATGAGTACGTTACAGGTAAAGGCGCTTGGGAGCTACTTCTTGGGGGATATAACTTCGCTACAGGGTGGGCACAAACTACAGCGAACATCGTAGGAAATCCACCCTTTAACTCAGTACGGTTTGCGTACGACGGATCAAAATGCTGTATCCTCCTAGGGGGAGTGACTACTGCGTGGAACTTTCCGAACGTTGAAGTATCGGAGGTTCTTGCAGGGCATACGGGAGCTAGTGGGTTAGGTGGAAACTGGTCGGTCGCTCCGATCACTGTAGAGACAGGAATCACCAATGTGCTCGATACTCCCATATCATACGGAAACGCCAACACGCTGAACGGGTACGCTCCTTCCCAAACCGCAGTACCTAACACTATTCCTATACGGGACGCAAACAAGAAGATTGCAGAAGTTGCGGCAACTAGAGTTGTGGGTAGTGAAGTACAACTAACCACGACAACGGCGACAACAGTAGCCACGTACTCAGTTATTACGTCCGCAATGTTTACGGTATTGCCATATCTTAGAGTAACGGCGGCTGGGAAGTCTGTCACTATAACTGTGAACTACACAAGCTTGTCAGGAGTGCAAGCAAGGGAAGTTCTACCGCTGACTCCAATGCCTATCAATGACTACGATTTCATACCCGTTACATTAAAGGCACAAGTGGGGACAACCATTACAGTTGTGGCAACAACAAATTCAGCGAATGGCGTTTTTATATCAGCGACACTCAGAGAGGAAGGATAATACATGGTACTTTATATACCGGGGAATGCGAAGGCTTCAGATGTGACTGAAGGAGTTAAATACAGTGCGGGAACAACAGTAAACGGAACTGGCACACTAAAAGATTTTCGTAATCAAGGTCAAAAAACTGGAACTGTGATATCTCCAGAGGAGGGATATATTTCTGTAGGCGTTCCAGAAACAGGTGTGTACCGTGCAGAAAATACAGAAGCGCTTCTAGTTTACGATACTAATTTTATTCCTTCGAATATTTTACAAGGTAAACCCATTTTCGGAATGGATGGAACAATCGGGGATCTAAGGGGCAAAGAGGTTACGTTTGGCGGATTCGGACAATCGGGTACAAGTATCCTGCTTGCCCAGCCTAGCGCAAAAGGTGTGTATGATGATTTAACAAACTTTTCAGTTAGCGACCCTGATTTCATTGATAGTAATATTAAATCTGGAGTCAGTCTTTTTGGTAAGACAGGCACGTATGCTGGAGCATCACCATTTAAAAAATTGACTTTAACTTCTAGCAGTACTCCAATGAACGTTCCAAATCAAATCGGCGGGAATGAAAATGATACTTACGTTATAATTGATATGGTAGCTCTTGGATTCAGACCTAAGATTATAACATCTAAATTTTCACTAGATGTCAATTACGCGTGTAGTATTGTTTGGTCAGATCTTGGTATATATGCAAATTTCCCGAATGGTGGTTACGCTAACTATATACGAGCATCGAATCCCGCGGGTACAAGTGCTTATAAATCTGAGATGTTACGTGTTCCTTACGAGCTTACGTCCACCTTCAAATTTCCAGTAGGACGAGCAAACCAAGAATACGAGTTACTGATATACGGGTAGACACTTGGAAATATCCAGTAGGGCGAGCAATCGACAAAATATTCCAATCTATTACGCCAATAGTAGGCGTTTTTATTTTGCCCTCGTAGCAGTTACGGGGGCTATTTATGTTGAGGGGGAACGGGAATGGGCGTGGAACAATCCGAGGTTTTGCAACGGATAACGAGAGTAGAAACGAAAGTAAACGAAATGGACAAAAAGTTAGATCGAGCGATTACAGCTAATGAGACAGCGGTTGAGGCATTATCATCTGCAAGGTCTGCTCACCACAGATTAGACAAAATCGACAAAACAATCTTTTGGTTAGGGACGACTGTAGTCGGAGCCGTTATATTGGCAATCATAAAATTTACTATGGAAGGTGGAAATTAATATGGAATGGAATGTAGTTATGGAGTTTATTAATCCTGAATTATTGGTTGTTGTCGTAGCTTGTTGGATCATCGGTTATTGGTTAAAAAAAACGCCGAAAGTACCGGACTGGAGCATTGTGTACATTGTTACACTGGTCGCCATCGTATTTGCTGTATCGATGCTAGGGTTTGTTATTACAAGCTTTATTCAAGGTATCCTATGCGGTGCTGTGGCTGTGTATGGTAACCAACTGGTCAAACAAGCGAAGAAAAGCGGTGATGAGTAATGATTTACCGTAAAGATTACATCCCCTCAAAAACAGCCTGTAATCGACGTCCTGCGCTTGCAATGACTGCGACAACAATAACTATTCACAATACAGGCAACCCATCCAGCACAGCCGCCAATGAGCGCTCATGGCTTACGAATGATACCAACAATAGACAAGCATCATTTCATATCGTTGTGGATAGTAAAGAGGCTATCGAATGCATACCACTTACGGAAAACGCTTGGCACGCTGGGGACGGAAGTAAGGTGGGAAGTGGCAATAGGTCTAGTATAGGCGTAGAAATCTGCGAGAGCGGCGATTATGCCAAGACTTTAGATAATGCTGCTACCTTGGTTGCGTCGATGCTAAAAGAGCGTGGATGGGGTGTTGATCGGCTTCGACGTCACTTTGACTGGTCGGGTAAGATTTGCCCTCACTTGATGTATGGCAGCGGTAAATGGACAGGCTGGACAGCGTTTAAAAACATGGTTGATTACAAACTTAAGACAGGAGGTGTAGCAGTGAACAAAGGCGTTAAGGTGACAGTTAACGTAAACGGCAAAAAGGTTGCCGATGGAGTGCTCGATAATGGCACGACCTATACACCTGCACGAGCTGTAGCAGAGGCACTAGGTGCTACGGTTGTATATGACGCAGAAACAAAGACTGTTAATATCACAAAGTAATTCCTAAGCGTTTGGGAATATGCCCACTGGATATTCGGCTGTTTTTTTGTTTTTTGCATAAAATCCCAGCAAGTTGAGGCTTTCGTTCGACGTTATCTGAAAGATGTTTTGTCTGGAATGATATTAATTTAGAGAATACCTAAAGTAACCCGCCGTTTTAATTACTCGGTGGGTTACTTTATTACCTTTGAAGATACTAACACATTGTCATTCCCATAATAGAAATTACATATCCTAATCTCCTACATCATTATTTTTTTTTGAAAAAACTTATTACTATATTGATAGCGAAAAGAACTATCAGGATAATTAGTAGAGTATTTGTATTTTCCAATACATTTCTTAAATTAAAAATCTGCCCAGAAATTTCAGATAAACCTTTACCAGTCTTGTCGCCAATTTCGCCTAAACGACCACCGATTTCATTTGTATATTGTGACAATTCAGTTAAATTCATATTAAACCTCCTGATTGAGTTTTTAATGTTATTTATTGACAAGTTAATTGTAATAGATTAGGATACTAGAGTAGTTTACCATAATATTGAAATAGGAGGAACAATTATGAAAAAGATTAAGAAAGTAGTAGGAATGGCGTTTTGTGGTTCGTTATTGATGGGGGCAGTACAGGTATCTGCTAACGCTGCAGATCCAGTGGCTTCTCCGGTCGTTTCCAATGACACAGAGCAAGTACATAATTTCGAAGTTAATAACTTTAGAGAGAAGGTTACTCTTGATGAGAACGTTACTTCGGACGATCTAAAATTGAATTACATAAAGATCGAGGATATCATACCTTCAAATGCAAAAGCTGTTAGAACAGAATCACCTAACTCTGTAAAGCTGGATTTGTATGATAAGGATACAGGAGCACTTTTAGTTAGTTATTCAGAAACCGATAAGCCGAATTTTTCGGCAAAAAGTTTTGCTACTGTTTCCGCAGGGGAGAATAGAATTGTAACAACATCTACTCAGAAATATTGGGGTCCAGCATATCTTGATTTGACTGTAAATATGGATGTCTTTGTCTCAGGTGGGTTCAAACAAATCAATGGAATTTTAAACACTTCAATGCAGGTAATTAATAGTGGGACATTTACGATGGAAGACAAGACTATGAGTGCAATATCTACAACAGGATCTTTCCCTACTTATAAAATTTCTGCCACTGGTCAGGGCAGTGTTGTTTATCATTACACTGGAACTTTTGAAGCAGGTTTCTCATATTCTGCTTTTTCTGCAGGTGATTACTCTATGAGTGGTTCGATCACAGGTGATTGGTATGCTAGAAGATGGACTACTATGGGTCTTTCATACAGCGTTGGTAATTAATTTTTAGTAGCTTTAATTTGAACAAATACTAAATAGAAGAAATGTGTCTATATATCTTTCCAGAATAAATAAAACAGAAACAATAGAAGTACCGTACCCTGCCAGTAATGGCGGGGTATTTCTTTATGTTCTTCCCTTATCAGTGATATAGAGTTCATATACATAATGTTCCAAATCATTTATATTAATTATTCAGAGGTCGGCAACGGCATTTTTTGGCTACTAATTTAAATTTAAAATATAGGAGGAATAATCTTAATGGGGAAAAATTCGAAATTACTTTATTGCATGCTGGGGAGTGCTATACTTGCTTTATTGAATAACCCTACCCTTAGTTACGCTAAACTTGGAATGTTCAGAGGTGGGTATGGAAATAGCAGATTTGGTGTGTTGTTAGTTTTAATTACTAATATATTTTCTTTAGCAGGATTTATACTATTAATTTTATTCTCCATTATATTAATAATCAAAAATATAAATTTCAAAGAAAAGTAAAGGGATCACATAAAAACTCGCTGGAAGAAATTTTATACCTAGGAGTGATCATTTTGAGCAATGTATATAAAGTCATACAGACTGACTCTGAATTTCTAACGGCTGCTTTGTCACAGTCACAAGTTGAAATACTTGAACTGCGTGGCGATCTGGCCGACTTTGTAATTGATTGTGAGGGTCCAGTCCAGAAATGGAGCCCGGTTAGCGTTAAGGTTGCTGATACTTATTACATAAGAAGTGAATTTGAATTTAGGATTGTTTTAGCATAAGCATGTACAACAAATACCCACTAACCTTAATTGGTCAGCGGGTATTTTACGTTTAAACTATAAACTCTGTAAACACCGGACTTCTCAGGATTCCAGATTTGGTCCAGTTCCTCATACGCACCTTTGCCCGTAATCTTGGCTCGAGATGTACAAACTCTTTGTCCTCGCCTTTTACAAGCTGCTGGGCAACGCCTCTGAATGCCTGCTTATGAATAGGTGACGCACCGAGCTCTATAATTCCGGCTGGACGTAACTTTCCAGACGAACCGGATGGTACAGCAGCCAGCCAGCCAAATTCCTGTTTGCGATATCCGGTTATAAAAACATCTGCATAGGTCCAATTGATGACCTTTTGCCACGCATGAGAGCGACGGCCAGTCTCATATATGCTATTTTTACGCTTACCTACTACGCCTTCCATACCCCGAGTTTCGATCTGCTCAAATAATGCCTCTCCAGCACCTTCTACGTGCGGTACTACTCCAAAGCTATTAGACGGTAGAGTTAATCCCGTCAGTATCTCCTTGCGGCTCATCAGGGGCAACCCACGCACATCCTGACCTTTGTACATCATGATATCAAAGATGGCATAATACACGGGGAGTGTCCCGGTGAGTTGTACTATCTTCTCTGCTCGCCTTGTCTGAAATCGACTCATAACAGATTCAAAGTCTGATACACCAGTTGTAGGATCGACACAGGCAACTTCGCCGTCCAAAACAACATCATCCGTAAATGGGAGATGTAGTTCAGGGTACTGTTGGGTACAATCATTATCGTGTCTGGTATATAACCGGATCTTGCCGAATTCTTGAGAGTAAATAAGACGATGGCCATCTATTTTTGGTTCAAATATATAATCGTTGTGGGTAAATGGCCCTGGAGCCGTCTGCAACAACATTGGGGATATAAACATAGTTTCACCTCTACCTAATTATAAATGCCAATGGAAGAGGAAAGGACAGGGAAGTATTGGGCATGATAATACCCCATCAGCCTTAATTGGTAGATGGGGTATTTTTTTGTTTTTAGAATTAACGCCGTCCACGGGCTTTAATTAGTGCTACGATTGAGATGACAAACGCAGCCACAACGACTCCCCATACAATTATATTGAACATCATTACTCCTCCTTTAGAGGGGCTGTAGCCCCTGCGTTACTTAAAGAAAATCTTCGAAACTGATGGTGACTGTTCAAGATCGAAAAGCTCATCCTCTGTCACCCAAATTTCATTTGATCCACCAAAACTCCATAGAACTATAGCTAATCTCGCCATTTCTTTATTTCCTCCTGTGTATGCCCGCCGCTAATTGTATCGTTCAAACCGTTTATGTTATGATTGGGTGGAGAGCAAGGGGTGCAACCCTTACTCTCCGGGAACCTATTTACGTTTGCGTGGTCCGCGGCGTTTTTTGGTTCCTTTCTTTTTGTCCTTTAGCAGCACCGTTGCGGTAATGAGTTGAATGATTGCTGTAAGGAGCGTAACCCAATCTTTCATGTGCCTTGTTCACCTCCTTTCTATATCCTAATTATACAACGAATATCGTTGAATGTCAACGAAAAACGTTGAATTTATAATTGGTATATAGTATAGTCAGATTGAGGTGATTAGGAATGCTGAGATTGAAAATTAAAGAACTACGAGAATTAGAAAAGTTGAGTGTACGCCAATTAAGTGAGACCACAAATATTCGATGGAACACATTAAGTGATATGGAAAAGAACACTGCGAAGCATTGGCCGCCTGAACACTTAGAAACGCTCATGAAATACTTCAAGCTAAAACATATCGATCAATTGATTGAATACGTGGAGGAACCCGGAGAATAACCGTGGCTCCTTTTTTTTACATTGATTTAAGAACATGTGTTTGGTTATAATACAGACAAATGTTCTTGTTTTGGAGGGGAAACAATGCTCAGTGATACAGCATGTAAACTGCTCATGATCATGACTCACTCAGCGAATCATCATGCTCATATGCCGAGTCTGCCTGAACTGGAACGTCTAAGTGGATGTATGCCAGTACCAATTAAAGCGGCTTTGCAGGAGTTGGTTCAGGAAAATTATATCGAATGGAATCCAAACACACCGCCTGAGACAGCGATCATAATAGAGGGATGGGAACGCCCTGACCCACGGTTTAAAAGGCATGAGTCAGTACCGCAGGATATACAGTGGGGCATGAATGGTAGCAACATCGAATACTGGACTAAGTACTAGGAGGGTTACGACTAGATTAAAATAGAGGATGTAGTAGGTGTGAGTACATAGTAAATTACCAAACGCTTGAGAATATGAAAGCCCTACTAACCTATAAGGTCGTTAGGGCTTTTTTTATTTGATGTTAATATTCCATTGTCCGTCTGATTTTATCGTAAGAGGGTATGTTCCTTTTTCTTCAATTGACAAGGCTTTTGACCCTGAATAATTACCGTTCTCTACGCCCAACAATCTCCCATCCAGTTCAGTCATGAACATTTTTGTTCCCTTGTTTTCGAGATTAAATATTCTATTACCTGTTTCTAAATTCACGAAAAAAACGTCATCTCCTGATCCTGAAATGGAAGCGGGAGAAGAGTATGTTTTCCCTGCGTAGCTTTGAGTCATATTCACGGACCAGGTTCCGTCGGCTGTTATGTTTATTAGGTAAGAGCCATGTTCAGAGATTTCCTTATATATCCTGCCCGTATATTTCCCGTGATTTGCGACAAGTAACATTTCATCACCTGAAGGACTTAACAAATTCGCGTAGAAATTGGCGTCTCCTGTATAATCAATTTCAAATATGGCGTAGCCTGACTCAAGATCGAAAGAGTCAGTGGCTTTTGTACCTGTACCTTTTAAGTGAATAGAAGGAGTTTGTACGTGTGATGAGGCGGCATTTTCTGCAAGGTTATCGATTTCTGGCTCTGCAGTGTAAACGGGAGTGTTGGAGAGTGTCCCACTTGACTCTGGAATGCTGAATGAAGTAACGTCCCCTCCAATGTCTTCATAAATATTCTTAACCTCTTTTGCGTTCCCCTCTTCTATTGCTTTGGCAATCAAAGAAAAACTATCTGTATTTGGTCCTTCATAATATGACATGATCGAATTAATACCATTGACGGCACTTTCCTTTTCTTCGGAAGTTATTCCCCAAACGCTACTGGCTTGAATTAAGTAAAGTTCTGTTTGTTTCATTAATGCGGTGTTGTCTTTTGTCCAGGAGTGATCATCTTTTTTTCCACAACTCGACAACAGAAGAGCTATTAAAACACCGCCGATCACAAGTTTAGGAATAGATCGATTTTTGCTCATTTCCATCCTCCAATCCAATAAATATAGATAGTTTATCAGAATTGGATTAATTTTACTATGTTTGTATTTAACAAAGAACATTGTATGTAACGGCTAGCTTTGCAAAGCTAGCTCGTAGCGGGTTCCCGCGACCATCCTGCGCCGTAGCGCAAAATGGTTTCGACCGGTTCCCATCCGGCCATCATCAGGCGGTTGAATTATGTAGTCTTGCGAAACACCCTATAGGATAGGTATGTTCGCAAGGAGGTATCTAATTAAACACGCTGCTTTTCGATTCCAAGACTTCGTTTCAACCCCTCTTGCAATACTTGGCTAAAGTTCAGATGCTGTTTTTCTGCCTCATCGTTTAACCACTTCGGTACCGTCAGTGTTTTTTTTACAGCCTTGGCTTCCATTGCATCCCTAACAGTTGGCATATAGACTTGCACTTCACAGGCGGCCTCTGTCGGTTCTGCTTGCTTCAAGATATCACCGAGCACAGACGGTGAAGGAATAGGGTCATTGTCTTGCTCCATCACATACATAAACCCCTCAAGAGCTTCACGTGCTGCGGTGTGTGCTTCTTCAGCTGTATCACCGGAAGTCAGACATCCGGGCAGATCGGGAAAACGAACAGAGATTCCTTCATCTGCCGTGTCTAGCAACGCCCAGTAGCGATAAACATCTTTCTTACTCATTTATATTAACCTCCTTGGGGGAGAGGGGCTTGCGCCCCTACAACCCTGCTGATTTTAGAATACTCTTTTGTGTCTTAGGAGGAAAGCTACTTCTAGGATGTGGGACTGTTATTTTCCCTGCCTTCGTTGGATGTTTGTAGTAATGGTGGCTACCATGTACTCCAACTATGTACCATCCGTCTTCTTCGATAATTTTTATGATTTCCCTCGAACTGTAAGCCTTCATCTCAACCCTCCTTGTACTTATATTATACACGTATTATAAGTACGTGTCAACGTATAAATAATACGTATTAAAAAATTGCTTTATCATGAGATTAGACATTGGGACAAGGGTGTATGCTTATTTACAGTACAAAGGTTGTTATCCTATAGGGTTACGGAATGCTCGTGGGAGAGTAGATAATCTACTCGCTCCTGTCTCTAACGACTTCAAGGACGTACAGATCGGTGGTGCGGCACCCAAGTATATGAGCTGCATTCAGTGCGAATTCGAATGACATTTTACGCTCACCACTAATGATCCTATTTACAAACTGGCGAGAAACGTCCATTCTTTTCGCAAAATATGCTTGCGTCCAACCCTTTTCTTTTAGTCGTTCCAACAGGAGACAATCCCCGAGTTGGAACCTCATGGGATACTCCTTTCGTATTGGAATATTTGTGGAAAGTGTTCGTATATTTGTTCGTGTTTTTGTGGTATAGTAAATCTACCATTACAGATGAAATTTAACAGACGAAAGGAATGATGTAAATGGGAGATATAGATTTAGAAGAATACATAATCAATCTTGAAAAGTTAGGAGTAGACGCTTCAGAAATAAAAAATAAACTGGAAGATATTATTTCTTCCAGCGTTTCAAAGCAGCCTCCAGTAATTCAATAATATCATCAGCCTCGTCTTTGGATAATGTATGACCCTTATATGTAAGTTGATATTCATTTAGTCTCTCAATAGGTATATCTGCCAACTCTGATTCTTCATGTGGATCGGAGTTGTTTTTGTTTTCTGAATTACCCTCGTATTGATTTACATCAGTTACCCCGATCAAATAATCCACTGTTGTATGTAATATATCAGCCAGTTTTCCAGCAATCTCAGTAGTTAATCGACGTTCGCCTTTTTCGATATCGTAATAATACTGAGGAGTTATTTCTAATTTCTTTGCGACAGCAATGCCGCTCATTTTATTCTCTTTTCTTAAATCCTTTAACCTACTATTAACGACCGCCATGTTCAGCTCTCCTTTTATTTAAGCATTATGCTGTGTAAATAATAACATGCCCATTTTTTTATAGCAATAATCAAAAGATCAAAATATTAAGTAAATTTAAGCATTATGTTGAAAATAGGACTATGTACCCCTGTTTTATAAGCATAATGCTGTTATTTGTCGTTTTACTAATGTAAGCATAATGCTTATTATTTGGTGCATGGAGGTGAACAACACATGGATTTCACAGTAGCAGTTACAGCGGCTATGGAGGCAACTGGAATGAGCAGAGCGGACTTAGCTCGTGCAACTGGTCGAAGCTATCAGTACATCAGTGATCTACTCAAAGGTGAACGTCGTTGGCATGAGGCAATCATTAATGAGGTGTGTGAAGCACTAGGATTGAGAGTGGACTTCAGAATGCCTGAGCAAGCAGTAGATCAGTCTGAACAAGTTCAATGATAGTTTCAAACGCGCAATAAATACGCACACATAACTTATGGGTTTTACGATTTAGTCAGAAAGGATGGCGAACACAATGCTCACACCAATACACACAATTAACATAGGTAGCCGGATCCGTGAAGACATGGGCGACATTGCAGGGCTGGCAGAGAGCATCAACGCTCGCGGTTTATTGCATCCCATAGTTATTGATGAGTCAGGCAACCTGATCGCTGGACATCGCCGCTTGGAAGCTCACAAGTTGCTAGGTTGGGAGGAAGTTGAGACCAAGACAATATCTGATCTTACCGAGAAAGAAAAGTGGTTGATCGAACTGGAAGAGAATACAAAGCGCAAGGCACTAACGGAGTTTGAAGCTTCAAAGAATCTCATGAATCTGGCGGAAGCTGCTAAAGAAGTGCTCCGAGATGAGTTTCTGCCACCGGGCGGCAAAAAACCTCCGGAGGGCGGCAGGCCTGAAAAACCAGACTCTGAAGCTAAGGTGGCTGAGCGGATTGGCGTTCCCCGACAAACGATCAATGAAGCAAAGCAGCACGTTGCAGCCGTCGAACAATTCCCAGCACTCGAAGTGTTGCCGAAAAAAGAAGCCATCAAAACCGCCAAAGACCCAGACAAGGCAGAACTTTACCAGAAGGCAGTGAATGAGTTTCCGATCCTTGGGGAAGCAAAGCTTCCAGCAGATGTGGTTATTCAAGGAGCTGAGAAGCTACGGAGCGCACCGCCTGAAGTCGCTCAGAAAACGCTGGAGAACATCGCTGCTGAAGAGAAACGGTCTGCACTCCATCAGCAACTGATTGATGAGCAGTACAAACAAAAGCGGGTTGTTGACAATATCATTGATGCAGCTGGGAGAATGTCGGGGGCAGTAACGGAAGAGCGTTGGCTGTCGTGGATAGAGTTACAAACTGACCGAATCGTTATAGATGTTTCGGCAAGTCAAGTTCAGCGCGGTATTGAAGAACTCCAGCGACTTCATTCCAAAATGAAAGAAGCACTGAAAGGACCTCGAAAGGTGGTGAAAGGTCGTGGCTAAGTACAGATTGGACCGGGAGGATCGGACGGATTTCGTTTTGGGGCATCTTCACAAAAAAATAACTCTTGCTGATGCGGTAGCCTTTCTGAAAGAACGAATTGTGCTGGATGAAAAGAAGGCAATTGATGATGCTTGGAACGATAAGGGACGTCAGTTAATTCGCAGTTTTAAGGATAGTGCAGGCGTCCGGCGGCTCGCGGCTTATAATGATTCACCCGAAGGCGAACAGCGCCGGATGGTTTATCAGATGATTGATATCTGTAACGATGTCGAAGTTCTTGAGAAACAAATACGTAACATGTCCAAGAATCGAGACGGATCAGATAAGTTGATTAAAAAAGCAGCGGATCGTATTGAAAAAATTGCGAATCAGTCAGACGAAGCTTTGACCTTTGATTTCGATGATCTGGAGAAAGGAGAATCCCAATGATCGCAATCCATCCTGCACACCGCAAACTAGCTGATCTTTACCACCAGTTTGAGAAAGGAACATTCACACGAATTCAACAAGCTGAGGTAGTATCTTTTCTCAAACAAAACGCCGAGATGGTAGAACAAATCGATGGGCTGAAAGAAGCAGCATATGCAGCGCAATGTATTGGGAACATGGACTTGGTTCAGCATTTCACCGAAAAACTTGAAGAATTGGAGGTACAACTTACATGAGCGTATCAACTGATTTATCAAATGTTTTACAGGATTGCAAACGTCGAGGCTGCACGAAGGAGCAAATGCAGGGTTTTATCGACAGGGCGCGGGGGTACTGGCACGGTAATGCAGGAATGTTGTTAGTCGTAGAATCGTTGCAATTAGAACTGGAGGGAATGGGATGAAAGTCATTGAACAGATTCGATACCACCGCGAACAAATATGGTACTGGACGAAAGCTTTGCAACACGCCAAAGGAGCTCGTGATGAGTACATGGAGCAACAAGCTCTTCGTGAGCGCCGCAATCACACCATTATGCTGAATGACCTTTGGGCTTCTCCTGCTGAACAACTAGGGGTGTGCGTATGACAGTAATCATTTGCAGTACAGTCAGATGCCCTTATCCCAATTGTGGTCATACAGGTGATGTAATCACGGTTAATCATTGCCGTACAGCTCACTCTATGGAACGTAAAGAACTGTTCGGGAGATACGGTAAGCCGCAAAGTATCGGTTACGATCCTAAAGCAGTAGACAAGAATCTAGAGGGACATGTGCCAGCTCAGAAGGTGAACATAGGCTACCCTAGTGATTCTAGGTTTGCAAAAGATACGAGATCAAGTAGACGTAAAGGGAGGTGAACAAAACAATGGGGCAAGCAGCTGAAGATATTTTAAATGGTCTACTGTGTGATGTATGTGGAGGGTTGGTTGATGGTGAGGAACCGGGGTATCCGCGTACCTGCAAAGACTGCGAAAACGAGTAGTCCTATTATTTTTTTGCCAAAATCGGGGTTTTGAGCCCAAAAACACTAGAAAGCGAGGGGAAATGATGGATAAAGTTACGCTTAAACATTATGTGGATCGGGCTAATACGGGGCTTGCAATTGTTGCGAAAATTGATTTTTTGAAGAAAGAACTTAAAAACTCGCAATTTGCTGATTCTATCAAGTTTCAAGACATGTATGGAAATCTTCAATCTCTGATTGTAAAGAATCGCAGTAACGGAAAAACGGAGGAGACATTCCCTACAATTGTAAACGGGATTATCCAAGCAACACAGAAGTTGATCGAGCAAGAAATCCAATTGCTCGAAGATGAACTTGCTGCGCTGTAATAACAAAAAAATCATATCGGAGGAATCATTCATGAAAACAAAATTCCGCATTACCAACAAGAAACACGCTTTTATCGCCGCTGTACAGTCACAAGCTGCCAAGGATTTCGCGCTCTTCAAATCCCGTCGTCAATTCAAGCATGAGGCATCCGGGAAGACAGCATACAAACCCGGCTCACTTGGTCCTTCTGTTGTTGCAACAGCAATCATTAAAGAATATGGCGGTATTATCCCTCGTTCTCTTCGTAAAGCCAAGGCTAAACGCACAGGAAAACCATTCATCAAGTTTTACAGCCATCAGTAAAAACGCCCCTGGCTGCAACCGGGGACGTTAGTCAAACACTTATTCAAAAATTCACGGTCACTATAACACAAAAATCAGGAGGCTGTAAAGATGCTGCATATCAAACGGATTAAAATCACGGATTGGCTAGGGATAAGTGAACTCGAAGTATCTCCCGGAAAAATCAATAAAGTCGATGGTGACTCAGGCGCTGGAAAAACGAGTTTAATAGAGGCGCTGGAAAAGACACTTACCAATAATAGTCGGCGTACAGAGGTCATCAGCCACGGACATGAAGAGGCTGAATTGTTTGTAGAGCTTACGGACGGTCTCCAGATCACCCGGAAGGTTCGGTCGGAAAAGGCGGACTATCTCAAGGTTAAGCATGATAGCAAGGCAGTAAACAGCACGGAGGGATTCTTGCGAAAGCTAATCAACGGCGATATTTTCCGTCCGATTGAATTTGTTCAGAAGGATTCTAAAGAGCAAACCGAGATCATCCTGAATATGCTTCAGATCGATTGGACGGTTGAGAACATCAAAGCTTGGTTTGGAGAGATGCCCGAAGCAGATTATCAATTGCACATTCTACAGATTTTGAAGCAGATCGAATCAGCATATTTCGAAGAACGTTCCAGCATTAACCGTGAGATCAATCTATTACGAGCAAACATCGAAGGGATTAAGCGGGACCTTCCACCGAACTATGATGGTGAAGAGTGGCGCGGGGTTGACCTGCAGAAGCTTTATCGCAAACTGTCCGATGCTCAGGAATCCAATAAGAAGTTGGAAGAGGCGAAATCATTAATTGATGGTTTGAACCTGCGAATAGAGGACATAAAGCAACGCTCTGCTAACGCTACAGAAGAAAGGGTCCTAGGTTATCGGAGACAACGCGATACACTGCAAGACAGCATCAAGAGGTTAGAGGAGCGTATCGAGCAGGATCAAAAGATTATTGACGATGCTGACCGCCGAATCGCAGATGCATCTCTACAATTGGACAACGAAATGGAGCAGGCAATTGAACGCCTCAAGCTTCAATATCAACAGAAAAAGCTTAACGTCCGGGAAGATGTCCAGCGTGAGGTTGAGCTGAATAAGGGATATGTCAGCGAGCACCGTCAATTGATCGCAGAAAAGTCTTCTTCACTTAATAATATCGCGGAGCATGAGCGCAAGGATCTGGAGAAGATCAAAGACCACGAAGCCAGCCTAATTGCGGCAGAGAAAGCCAAGTCTGGCGATGCTGAGCAAGTGATTGCAGATGTTGAATGGATTGACCCTGAGCCGTTACAAGATGCTGCTCATAAAGCGGCTGAGATGAAAGAGTATCTTCGAGAGTGGGAACGGATGAACGATATCATTCGCGAGAAGTTATCTCCAAAAGAAGCGCGGTCCGCTGACCTAACCTCCAAGATTGAGAAGGCACGCGAGCTGCCGAAAGAATTGCTTAAGACAGCTGCACTGCCAGTGGATGGATTGACAGTAGATGATAAAGGTCGTATCCGGATTAATGGCACACTTATTGATGGATTGTCTGAAGGAGAGGCGCTGGACTTCGCATTTAAGCTTGCTAAGGCTCAGTCAGGTCCACTGAAGGTAATCTGCATTGATGGTTATCAGAACCTTGGAAGCAAACAAAAAGCGATACTGGATTCCGCTCAGCACGATGATTACCAATACTTCTTGCTCTCCACGGTTGAGGGCAAAGATCTGAATATCGAAATTGTGGAGGGATAAGCAATGACAAACGCACAGCCAAATACTCAGTTAGCCACAATTCATAGCAATCTTGAAAAATTAATTGATGCTAAATCAGAGGCATTGCCCTCCGGTTTTAATAAGACTAGATTTATGCAAAACTGTCTGACCGTTCTGCAGGATACCAATGGAATTGCAGAATGTAACGCCATGAGCGTAGCCAGAACGATGCTCAAAGGAGCATTCTTGGGGCTAGATTTCTTTAATAAGGAATGCTACGCCATTATCTATGGAGGGTCCGTCGAGTTTCAAACAGACTACAAAGGCGAGGTCAAGCTTGCCAAGAAGTACAGCATTAATAAGATCAAGGACATTTATGCCAAATTGGTGCGAGTTGGCGATGAATTTAACGAGATGATTGAAGGCGGTAAGCAGTCAATTTCATTTAAGCCACTCCCGTTTAACGACGGGGAAATATTAGGTGCTTTCGCCATTGTCTTATACGAAGACGGCTCAATGAATTACGACACCATGAGCAAAAAAGAGATTGAGGAAATCAAAGTCAACTTTTCACGGAAGAACAAAAAGACGAATGAATACTCCAAGGCGTGGGTGGCAACTCCGGGAGAGATGTATAAGAAAACAATACTCCGCCGTCTTTGCAAGAACATTGAATTGGATTTTGACACAATCGAGCAAAAGAAAGCCTTCGAAGAAGCTGCAGACATGGACTTTAACCAGGAACGGGAACGGGCGCGTCCGGCACAGGAAAGCCCATTGAATCCTAAATCAACTGTAATCGACGGGGAGTTTACAGAGGTCGGGGAGGGCGCGACTGATGGAGCTGAATAAATCAAACTACTTCAGCCAAGAAGCCAACCGTCACTATATGAGCGTGAGCCAGTTCAAGAGCTTCCTTCCCTCCTATGGGGGTTGTGAGGCTCAGGCAATGGCAACCATCAACGGTGAGTATGTACGACCTCCTGTCACGGCTTTTATGGAAGGGCATTATGTCCATGCGTGGAACGAAGGAACGCTAGATGAATTCAAAGCTGATAACCCTGATCTATATGCCAGCACAGGAAAGACGGCAGGGCAATTAAAAGCTAACTTCAAACATTGCAACAAAATGATAGAGGTGTTAGAGAACGATCCTTTGGTCATGAAGGCACTGGCTGGAGAGAAAGAAGTCATTATGACAGTGGTGATGTTCGGTATTCCGTGGAAGGTGATGTTAGATAGTTATCAGACGGGGGTGCTTTTCTCCGATCTGAAGGCGCTGAAAGAAATAGACGGAAAGTTCTGGAACCGAGAAGCTCAAGTCTATGAAAACTTTTTAGAACATTACGGATACATCCTTCAAATGTCGGTGTACGCCGAAGCTGAGAGATTAAAAAAAGGGCGTAAGGAAGGAGATTGGTTGCTGCCTCATATGGTTGTTGTAACCAAGCAAGATCCACCGGATCATGAAATCATTTATTTCGATTATGACGCAATCGCAGCTCACTTGCGGATTGTCGGCAATCACATAGAGCGGGTCAAGGCAGTCAAGTCTGGGAAGGTAGAACCGGTTGCTTGTGGCAAATGCGATTATTGCAGAAGTGTTAAGAAGATCACACGTATCAAACACTTTCAAGAGTTGAGTTTGTACTGATGAATTCGTTCGGCTTCCATCCTGCACCAAAGCCAAGCTTTTCTCGTGGAAGTGTGAAGAGAGGCGTTCGAGGAAAGTTCAATAAGGATACCATGCTTGAAATCTTTGAACGCGATGGCTGGTGTTGTGTCCGTTGTGGCACTGGGTCAGACCTAGAAGATAAACCACATCATGTGATTTTCAGGTCACAAGGTGGACCAGGTACCGTTGATAACGGTGTAACTGTATGTAGAACTTGTCACAAATGGGCGCACAGTTGCCGAGCAGGTCGAGTGTGGTTTGAAAATTTCATCTTGTCCATGTACGGAAAACTCAACAATGGAGTTGAGGCTAAATGAATGAGTCAGTGCAAGTTGAGATCCATGTCCTTAGTCCAGATTGCAAGGTGTGTGGTCAAGAGATCAACCCAGATCGCGAGGAATATATTGGACGCACTCGGGTATGTCCTCGCTGCTATGGTGAGCTGACTAGCGGCAGAGACCGCAAGGATCGGAAATATAGAATCAAAAAACTATGAAATAGAGGTGCAGCAGATGCCAATTGAAATAAAGATTCTAAACAAAAGAAGCAGTGGTGATGTGCCTGTTGGAAAATATATCGCACGTTACCTGGATGAGAGGTCGCTAGGGCTGCTTCAGGCGCTTAATCCATGTAAGAATGCGCAAATCATCGAAGGTATTCACTCAGGTCAGATCATCCCTTATGACAGTTATGTTGTAATAGGTGACCTACTAGCTCAAGCCGATGTGATTGAACACAATGAAGAGCTGACCGAGAGATTAGCTAACGCTGGGATAACTATCAAAAATCTAGAAAAATACGTCAATGAGCGCAGAGAGTCGTGGGATAAGGAACGAAAGGCTCTTGAGAAATCACTTGCAGAAGGCGGCCTGATGGTTGGTGAACTAAAAAAGGAAAATGAAAAGCTTCGTAACGGTGAATACGCCATAAACCTTGCCCCACATATCGGAGCACTCAAGGAACGGAATCAGCAGCTAGAGTGGGAATTGGAATCTTGGCGTAACAGCAAGAAAGTGCAACTACCAAGGGAAGTGGCTGCCGAACTTGATGAATTAATCATTAAAGGAATATCGAATGCGGATATAGCAAATAGGTTTTTCACGGCAAATGGTGCAAACAAAGAGCATTACGGAGTGAGCAAACTTTTAAAATGGACGGGGTACGGTCAAACAGAGGGAGGGAAAATTCGAGTAATGATTTTCTTATCAGCTCTAGTCAACGGATACACCGAAGAACCAGAGCCGGAGAAGGATGTTCCATCGAATATCCGATCAGAGGTAACTGAAATTATTAAGTGTTGGATGGGCACACCTCCTGTAGCTGACGAGGGAAACGACGCTGAACGTTTGACCGAATGGATTTTTGACCACTTTCAGCGGCACGGGGATGACAAACTGCCCTTTTAAAGTAAAGCAGGTGAGGTAGTATGAGTGGTTACATCCAGATCGGACGA
This sequence comes from Paenibacillus pseudetheri, assembly GCF_924513355.1. Classification (NCBI taxonomy): domain Bacteria; kingdom Bacillati; phylum Bacillota; class Bacilli; order Caryophanales; family Paenibacillaceae; genus Paenibacillus; species Paenibacillus pseudetheri. The sequence goes on along the minus strand of NZ_CAKMAB010000040.1, from coordinate 16,787 downwards.
GAGTTGCAAAACCACTGGCTAAGGCGCGATAAGGATTATTGGATGGTCTTCTGTGAAATGTACTTTCTTGCTAGGTATGCTGAAAAGCCTGAAAAGAGGAACATAGAAGGCTACGAAGTAACAATCCATCAAAAAGAATTCATTTTCGGGCGCCCTGCTTGGAGTAGAAGGATGGATATTTCAGAGCAAAGGTTGAAGACATTGGTTAGAAAGCTGGTTGATGAAGGGTTCATAAAACAGACTCAAAAGCACAATAAATTCACTGTTTATTCCTTCGAATATGTCCCTGAAATCAACCAGCAGAACAACCAGCAGAGCAACCAGCAGGATTTTCCTGAGCAACCAGCAGAACCCCTTGCCCCGCAAGGCTTTGAGGGCGATAGCAACCAGCAGGATTTTCCCAATCAACCAGCAGAGCAACCAGCACAGCAACCAAAGAAAGAAGAAGGTATTAAAGAAGAAGGTATTAAAGAAGAATGTTTAAAACCCATAGGGGGGAAAAAGATGCCTAAAATATCCGAGGCTCAGGTCAAAAAAAGCCGAGTTGATAAGGTTGAATTCGACGATGAGGTTTGGCTTAAACAAGCTGAGTACGAAAAACTTGTGAATGAATTGGGAGAAGAAGCGGTAACGTGGATGATTCAAACGCTCAGTTCATACAAGGTTTCGAACGGAAAGCCTTATTTGAGCGATTATGCCACTTTCAAAAAAGGCGGTTGGGTTCGGGAAAGATACGCAGATTACCTTACCAAGAAAAAGGGCGGATATAAAAACAAATCGCAGCAGGCAACCAGCAATTTTAAAGGTATGAAAAAACTATTTACAGGGGGTGTTGAGCTTGGTAATAACGCTCGAACAGACGGCAGCCCTTCTATCGAGAATCCAAATAGCATACCCCGCCTTCGTTAACATATTTGAGGAGGATGATTACGGGAACGTCATTAACGCTCCAACTGCTCAGTTATGGCAACAACGGTTGTTTGCAAACGGGATAACAATTGAACAGGCTGTCCAAGCATTGGATAAGCACATTGATACCAGTCAATTTGAACCGAAAATAGCGGACATCATCAACAACAAACCGCAATTATCCATTTACGACATACAGGCGCAGGAGAGACAGCAGGAACAGCTTGCGCTGCTGGAGTACCACGAGAGCAACGAGGTTATACCGATGCCGGACCATATTCACGAACTGCTGGAGCGTTTAGAGAATAAGCGAACGTTAGGCGGTGACGACAACCTTGAATGATTACAACTACCTGTACGAAGCTGAAATAAACGTTCTCGGAGCGATTATGAAGAAGAAGGTCCTCATGGAAGAGTGCGTGCTGAGCGAAGAGAGCTTCAATCCTGAATGGGACAATGGGCTGATTCTTCAGGTACTGCAATACGCCTATGATCAATTCTCAGGCAGAGAAGATCCATTTTATATCCCTGATTTGATTAATCATTGGGGCGATAAGCTTTCAAAGGTTGGCGGCGGCGTAGCGTTGATGGATATCTCAAAGAGCGTTCCAGAAACATCAGCTGCAATGTTTAAGCACTACATGGGAATAGTCAACGAAGCTCATGTCCAGCGCGAAATTGAGCGGGTGGCACGTGAACAGTATTCTCGAGGATCACTGGAGGATATGAAGAACGAGGTTGCACGGATTGAAGCTATACAGGCAAAGACATCCAGTGGCTCAGAAGTAGTGCGGGTATCTGATTTAATTAAGAGTCACACTTCACTTCTCATTAAACGTTCCCAGAATCCAGGAGGAATCACTGGGCGAAAAAGCTGTTCTGATGACCTTAATAATCTGACCAAGGGACATCAGGAAGAGGATTTCATTGTTGTAGGCGCTCGACCATCCGTAGGTAAGACAGCCTTTATCTGTAATGATATGTTGGCATCTACGGCGGACGGATCAGCTGCCCTGCTCATATCAGGAGAAGACGGCAAGATGAATATTCTTGAACGGACGATTTCAGCTTCCAGCCGCGTTGAGCTGGCACATATGAAATCCGGCAGAATGACTGAACGGGACTGGGAGCGTTACGGATTCGGTGCTGAGCTTATTGAAGGGCGGAATATCTTTATTGATGATACTTCAGCCCCGACAATTGAATCGATCCGCCGGAAAGTTTCCAAACTGATTCAAAAGTTCCCGAAACTTACGCTTTATGTTGATTATCTACAACACTTACGCAGCGAAAAACCATTCGCTTCGGATCGTGAAATGTATAAGTACATCAGCTACGAATTAAAGCAGATTGGACGAAAATACCACGTCCCGGTTGTATGCTTAGCCGCACTGAGCCGCAAGGTGGATGAAAGAAATGATAAGCGACCACTCATGTCCGACATACGAGATTGCGGAAACATTGAGAGCGATGCTGATGTGGTGATCTTCCTGTACCGCGATGATTATTACAATGCCGATAGCAATCGAAAAGGACTGATTGATCTGATTGTGGCTAAAGGCCGGAACGTTGGTACAGGCACAGTTAGCATGGTGTTTGATAAGGCATGCCAACAACTCATTAACATTACTGAAAAAATAAAAGAAGAACGGAAAGAAAAAGGGCTCACATCATGAGCAAGGACGGAAGAATACCCGACGATGAAGCTTATGAGAATTCACTTGCATGGCTAGTCGAAAAGGCGAAACTACTGGATGATCCTTTAACGCTGGCAGCGGAAGAACGACAAAAACTGCAACGTACTTATGACTTCGTTGAGCAGCGCATACATGAATATAAACGCGGTCAGATGCTGCTTACAGATCCAGTACGCATCAAGCTATACAAGGCTGCAGGGGTTGCATATCAAGAATTCAAATAGGAGGGATGATAGATGGAAACATGCAAAATGCCACATTGCAAAGAGGCAGGAACACATACTTGGGCATTAGTTCCTGTTTGTGTAGAGCATCGCAGAGCGATAAAGCTGGAAACCAAGCAATACTATTTACGGAATATCTCCTATCAAATGCGGACGAACTACATGGGAATCATGCCTTTGATACCGTGGAGTCGGAAGGAGTGAGGGTATGCGATTTGTAGGTATTGATCCCGCCACCAAAACTGGATTTGTGGCACTGGACGAGGACGGTACTGTTCTTGTTGAGAGGGAAATTCAAGGGATAGGAAAGAAGCAGCCCGGCGGCATTACAACGGAGCAATTAGTTTCCTTGGAAAACCAGCTCTATAGTCTGCTGAAGCCCGGTGACATCATCGCAATAGAACAGCCGGCAGTTGGCACTCAGATGGGGGTCACAACTGGAATGATACACGGTGGCTTACGGTCCATGATCTACCGTAAAGAGCTCACTTATGATGACGTTAACCCACAGCGAACGAAAAAGTTCGTGGATGCAAATAGGAGGGTTCCGACCAAGGAGAAAAAGGCTGTCATTGCCGCAGCGGTCAAGGATCATTATGGATATGAGCACAGTAGTGACAACGTGACGGACGCCTACATTCTAGCTCAGATCGCGCGGGCGATGGAGGAGGCACGAAGGACGGGGTACATCAAGAAAACGCCGTTGTTCCAATATGAGGTACTAAAGGCCATTCTCGATCCTGAACCTAAAGCAAAAACGAAAGCAAAAACGAACAAACGCCCAGGTAAGCCTGCGGCGGCGGGCAGTCACACCCATTTGAAGGAACAACAGTTCTTATTTTAGGGAGGTGCAGGGGTGAATTGGAAAAAAGCAACGCTTGGACAGCTATACGAGATCGCCTATAACGATGACGGAGCTGCACCAATTTATAAAAGTAGTGCTCTGGCTGAGATCCAGCGGAGACGGAAAAAACCTATGAGCAAGGTCAATCACAAAATCAAGGCGGTGTATCCAAGATGAGCTATTACGATAACGATTTTTATAATGAGCCAAGTGAGTTCGAACAGCAGGTAGATGAACTTAAAGAGTCCTTGAGCAACGCTGTAAAAGATGAATTCAAAGCTGAAATGGAACGGTTGCGGAAAGAGAATGCTGAACTGCAGGTTGTGAAGCAGGATTTCAAAAAAATCCAGCAGGATTACAAAGCGAAGGAACAGGAGTTGGAGCGTGAGCGGAGTGTTGTACGTCAGGAGATCCGCCGAGAACGACTCTCCAGCTTGATGAAGGATTTTGAAGTGATCCTATACACGCCAAACTCAAATCGAAAGAGTGGACCAAAATGCGACAAGTGTGACAACAGTAGGAAAATCCCCTACAAGACACCTCTTGGCAAAAGTGTCACGGAAGATTGCGATTGCAACAACAATATTACTTATTTTGAAATTAAGGAACATGTTTGTTCTTCCTTCTCAAGCAGTGATGGAGAATTCAGAGCTTGGTACAAACCATACGACAGCACAGAAGATTACTTCACTTATGACTCTTCGGATCTAGCAAAGTTCATTTATTCAGGAGAGAAGTTCGAGGATCTAAAAGAACATCATTGGCGCATCTATTTCAGAACTAAAGAAGAATGTCAGGCATATTGCGACTGGTTGACTGAGAAGGAAGCCAACAAGCTAAAGGAGCGTTGATCAAAGTGAACAAGTCAATCTATAACCCAACTGTTCAAGAGCCTTTTTACCACGGACACATATATCACGAAGCGCTTTTGACATACGAACAGCATCTTGAAAAGAATCACGGCGAAAAAATGCGAACAGCTGATCCAGATGATAACACGAACTGGGGAGCGCTGGACTGGTACAAAAACGGTAGCATGTCTTTTGCTGAAAAAGAATGGCCAAATTTCATCTCACACCTTCGCGATTGTTTTAAAGTTCATTGCGGGATGGGTTTCTATCTCAAAGAAGACAGTACACAGTATTTTTACCACTCTGGTTCTGTCCCTGGTCTGAAAGGAACTTTCTTACTCCGAAGCCACATCTATATCCAACACTTAGCAGGTGTAGGAATGGATGAGGAGCGATTTATGAAAGATCTATCAAAAATCGGTAGATGGTAGGGAGTTGATCCAATGAAAACAGTCATTAAATTGCGGGACGACAACGGCCGGATTATCGCCACAGCCCGCAGTGAGGCAGACAAGACACTCCCGGAGATCATTGGTGACATATTAATTGCTGCCGGGCTGGTATGGATAGCAGTAGAGGCTGCGGAGCTGTTTCGTTGGCTGGTGCTGCTGCAATATAAACCATAAGGGGGGGATTAATATCCCCCCCACATCATCAAATGAAAAATGGAAGCAAGAACAAAGCGGCAATGGCACCAAAGGGTATGCGTCTGTGGATAAAGCGGCGTCTTGGGAAAAAACCTGGATGGAACCCGAATTGTCTGTAGGTAGAATTTTGCGCTGGCATACCATGAACCATTTCGTTCGTGGGAATAGCAAGAGTAACATAATCCTGATCTACGTGAGCGATAAAACCATCATGAGACTGACCATCAGTTGTTGTTATCCCAACGTATTTATTCATGCAGGTCCAGCTGATCTGTTGATAATTTGTATCCATGAGTAACCTCCTTAGATAATACATCTCGACAACAGTCTATGGACTTATACCTATATTGTTCACGGCGAATGCCCATTAATAAATATTTGGATTTATTACATTCAAAGGGAGAAATAAACGATATGGCAAAACAACCAAAGCTCAAAAAATCTGGACTGAAGCCGGAAGACAAAGTAATCATGCATTCATGCTACGAAGCTCGGAAGGAAAAATACAAGGATAAGGTATGGACGGTGAAATCGGAGCCGTGGGACTTGTGTGGATCGGAAGTAGTGTTGCTGGAAGGTTTTAATGGCGGATTTGCTACTGAATATCTGAAGAAGGTAGAGGGTTAACCATCCTCTACTTCCCCGAATAATAAAACATATAGTTGAGTCCAATGAAAAAGAGAATTAATAGAGCAGCTGTTACTATACCAAGCCAGATTAGTACCTTGCGATTCATTAATTATCACCTCTTGAAATTTTCATAATTATACCATAGGGAGGCATAACCAGTATGAACAAACAAGTGATCTTGGATGTATTGAACAGTTTGGAAGTTGTAGAGCAAAATGGCGGTGATGAAGCCTATATTTTAGTCGATGTAACACCGGAAATGGTAGATGAATTGGTTGAGGTTGGCGTTACGCAAGATACCATTCACAAATACGGAGATGCTGAAACAACTTGCATTTTGGCAATGGCATTTTGTGAGGGTTACGCAAACGGATTTGATAAAGGGAAGTTGGTTTATCGCACACCTGGAACAATCAACTACTTAGTTAATGAAGCTCACTGTAATGCTGTAGACAAAGGTTGGTGGGTTGAAGACCGGAGTTTCGGAGAAATCATTGCTCTTATACATTCGGAAGCTTCAGAAGCGCTAGAAGACTACAGAAATGGGAGCAAGCCGGATGAAATATGGTATCAACACAAGGTCACTGGCTATTCCACAGATAGAATTACAGAGGAGCATAAGCCCTGTGGCATCCCTTCCGAGCTGGCTGATATCGTAATCCGCGTATTTGACGCTTGCGGTCGATACGGCATTGATCTGGAACAAGCAATTAATGAAAAGATGGCGTACAACGCAACACGTCCGCAACGACATGGCGGTAAAGTGCTATGAGTGAATCAGGAAAAGTTTCCTTACCTAGCATGACACCAGAACGGAAAGAAGAGATAAGACAATATGCTGATACCTCAACTACATTTGCAGCCGAATATTTACGGGAGTTGCTGGCTGCTCTAGAAGAGTCAAAACAAAACGCCGAAGTTGAGCAAAAGCTAAATGATACGCTCCATGGAACGAATAAGGATTTGCGAAAAAAGTTAGTAGTGGTGCAGCAACAACGGGACGTTGCCCAAGCTAACTATAAAACCTACTATGCCGAGGCAACGGAGGTATCAAAACGACTGGCAGAGGCACAGCAGACCATAGCCAAACACGAAGAGGCTTTGAACGGAATAATAGCTTACAGCACAGATAAAAACGCAGTAGATATTGCGAGTGAATCAATGGGATACCCGGAAGATGAAAACAAAGAAGAAAAATGCAGATATTGTACGGGCAGACCATTAGTCGATAGAGAACCGTTGATGAAAAGTCAACTAAGTGATTATAACGTGTTCATCAATAGCGTGAATTACCTAGAAGATAGCATCATTGGCGGAAGCGCACCGCATTCATTGTATGGAGTAAAAATAAAATATTGCCCTGTGTGTGGTAAGGATTTGGGTAAGTCATGACACAGGTAAAGGATAAGACAAACATTTGCCCCCGAGAGAGGGCAGAGGAGGCATATATCACGCTAAGTAGTGTTAAAGAGTAGACACAAACTGTGAAGGAAGGTGCGATTTTATGAAATATGTAATATACGTGGAAGGGCTAAGCGAATTTTACAGGGGAAACACATACACTCACCAAGGGGAGACATTCCCCGCAGGGTGTAAATTATCTGAGGCTAAACGCTATTCTTCTAAAAAACGTGCAGAAAATACTGTGACGGTACTAGAAAGAAAGTGTGATGATAAATTTTGCGTACATGAAATTGAAGAATGATGCACAGTACGAAGAAACGGCCGACAGGCCCCCGTAACGACCGAATAGGCGCGAGCCGTAAGAGATCATTAAGGAAGTAGGAGTATCCCTCCTCTCCCAAAGGCAAAGTAGACGCATACTGCGACATAAAAAAAGATAAAAGTGATTATGCACCCTTATCTTTTTCAAGCAATTCTATTATTCTGTCTAATTTTTTCTCTATGCTAGCACTTTTATCTGAAACCTTGTTTTTAGTTAGATAATTACCTTTTAAAAGTAAAACCAAGGGAATTACCCAAACAAATGCCAATGGTATTAAAAAAATATATTGCAAGATAACACCTCATTAATAGTTTTTATTTTATTATAACAAACTAAAACAAAAACTAAATAAAAGAACTTATTTGAAGTTATCTACTGTGCATTACGAAGATACAGAGACAGAGAGGGTTAATAGCCCTCCTCTCCCACAAGGAGGATATAACGTGGCATGTTCAGCATTTAACGGTTCTACATGTTCGGTAAGCGGCAGCTCTTGCATGTTTGTATTTCCTGACAGCCAAGCTTGCGCTGAAATCTACAATGAAGGTCCTGACGCTCATGTCGATAAGTGCGAGGATTGCAGGTTCTTTTACACGAAAGATGGAAAGCGTTGCTGTACAACGAGACCTTATTTTCCAGTATGGGAAGGAGATCCGCCTAAGACAGATTATTTAGAAGATGACTTAACGTCTTGTGGTGGATTTGAAGCAGCAAGGGAGGAAGCCCAATGATACAAAGGGACTGGCTAAAGGATATGGCGATGTGCAAGGCAGCGACACCGGGAAGATGGGGATGGTATGAACCGACGCGATGCATTTATACAGCCAGAAAAGATAGGGACGCACTAGATACGATTTTATATGATCCAGCCGGGGCAGGTCACTTGCAAGAAGAAGACGCTGAGTTTATTTCAGAGGCACGTGAAGCCCTTCCTTACTGGCTCCAAGAAGCCAAAGAACTCCAAGAGATCGTGTCGGGACGTGGTAGAGAATTGCTAAGACTTCGCAGCTTATTGGGAGGTCTCAATAATGAACTGACAGTAACAGAAGCCCGTGCAGACGCAGCAGAGGCACGGGAACAAAAATTAATAGATATCATGCATATCATCGCATTTGAATCAGATGACGAAAAGACCCTGAAATACGCATCACAGATGTTATCCACCATTTACCCAGATACCCCATCGCCAAAGGAGCAAACAGATTGGATTAACGAAGAGTCTTGCGCTCGATGTGGAAGAAACAAGCCTATTGAAGGATATGAATGGTGTTCAGAGTGCAGACCGGATCTGAAAGCCAAGGAAGATGGTTCACTTGTTCAATGCCCTACATGTAACAATCGGAACCTCATACCACATCCAAGTGAGTCTAACATATGGCTTTGCGGTCCATGTAATCAAGTGATAGAAGATGGAACTGACATCAATGTGGATTAAGATCAATAAAACCAAAATTTGAGAGGAGTAATTATACATGGCTAAAGCAGAAAAATTTCACACAGAGGCAATCGAAGAAACATATGAAATGTTGGCAGATATGATCCAGAAGCACCACCATTATTTTGGTGACACAGAGGTACTAATCCTCATGAAGCACGGCGGGTGGAAGTCCAAAGGCAAGACGGTATTTGGCAAGTTCAAGGTGCTAGGTGACGATCTACGGAGCACATGGGACAAAGACGCCATCCTGTACCTCAACGCTGAGATGTGGAACAAGATGAGCGAGCCACAGCAAAGGTACGTATTGGATCATGCACTCTTTACGCTCGATCTCAAGTCTGATAAGGATGGTAACACTTTGGAAGCTGCTGACGGACGTCCATTGCTTAAGACGGTACCGCCAGATATCGAGGCATTTGTTGAGGTCATCAAGCGTCACGGTCCAACGACTGAAGACGTAAAACGCCTTGGCCTCGCAATTAAAGAAGTGAATATGGACCAGCTCACAATTGAGGATGTTATCGCTAAGCAACAGGGCGGTGATCAATCAAAACAACCAGGCAACGGCGTCAAGGTTACTCATAACCCAGATGGGACAGTAGAAGTTGAGGACAAGAATCAACTCACGATTGAACAGCTCGCTGAAGCAGAAGCTGCTGCTGAAAATGGTGCTGGTGATGGTCCTAAAATCCCTGAGAGCGATGACGATCTGCCGTTCTAAGATGGTACAAGCCCCGGCTTCGGTCGGGGGATTCTTTACAAAGGGGTGATTGCCCAGTGCAACAGAGCTTTTTACCAGAGATAGACCGGGAACAGACACAGGCTGCTGTAGAGGCGGCGTTCGAACGATACCGGATTAATAAGTTCCTTACTTTCGAAGAACGCGAAGCAACTACAACAGCAGCTTGGTCAGCAACTCCCCGAAGTGATACGGGTACTACATCAGATCAGACGGGAAATATTGCGATTTATAATGTGGATGGTCTTGCAGCACGTAAGGATTACTGTGAGAGAATTGAAAGGATTGTAAATAGGCTTCCACGCATGGAAAAGTTTCTGATAGAGACAAAATATATGAGTAACGATCATGACTATATCACTCACGAGAAAGTTTATACTCTTGAATTCGCTCCGCCGATCAGTTCGAGAACCTATGGCAAGCTTCGCTGGAAGGCGTTTTATAAACTAGCTCTTCATTTAAATTTGATAGTGGAAAAGGAAATTGAACTCAGGAATGATGAAACATGACCAAGTCCACTTAATTGCTAGTAAAGGGGGACATCCATTTGAGCATAGCCTTTAATAGGAAGGTGGTGCCTGTGAATAAAATAAAAGAAGAGAAAAAGTTGACTGTTACAATGAGGTTTGTTGATGATGAAGGGAATGTCGTTTTCAATAGCATGGAGGAAGCATTCACCCAATTAAGTCAGCCTGAACGAAACAAACTTCTTGCTCGTATAATGTGGGCAACTACTGGAAAAAAACACAGGGCCTTATAGACTAAAGACCACCCTCAACAGGTGGTCTTTCTTTCATTGATTTGGTATTTCTAAATATATCTTTCCCCAAAGAAAAGGCGGAATGCCACAAATGGCAGGTGCGTTTACTTTATCTAAAAAAGGAATAGATCCTACCAAAGACATTACCTTGATCCAAAATATTGACTTTGCCAATATTGCCGGTGCGTTTGCTTCAGGCACAGGCGATTATGTGCAGCTGTTTGAACCACAAGCTTCAATCTTTGAACGTGAGGGCCGAGGGGCAGTAGTGGCTTCGTTTGGTGTGGAAAGCGGCTATTTACCGTATACCGTGTTTATGTCTAAGAACAGTTATATTAGTAAAAATGGAGACACGGTACAGAAGTTCACAAATGCGATCCAGCGTGCTCAGCTTTGGGTGAAGGATCATAGCCCTGAAGAAATTGCGGATGCGATAATGACTTATTTTGATAAGACGGATAGAGATATCGTGGTCTCTGCAGTCAAACGTTATAAGGAACAGGATACCTATGCGGTCAATCCAATTATAGATCAAGAGGAATGGAACAATCTGCTCGATGTCATTGATAATGCTGGTGAGCTTAAAGAACGCGTTCCCGCTGACAAAATAGTGAATAACAGTTTTGCTGAGAAAGCTGAGAAGAGCATAAAGAGCAGCACTTCAAAATAAGAGAGAACCAAAGATCCTAAATAAGATGTGTAAAATTGAAGGAGGGGCTGACAATGCTTCCAGTAGTGCAATTAAAGGGAGTAACGCATGCCTATCTTGGCGACCGTGAAGCTTCACTGGCCGTTGAGGACCTGAACCTTAATGTTGAGCAAGGAGAGTTCGTTAGCTTAGTTGGACCAAGTGGTTGCGGTAAGACGACTCTCCTATCGATTATTGCAGGACTGCTGCAGCCATCTCAGGGCGAAGTATTCGTAAATGGAGAGCCCATTATGGGACCCTCACCAGAGGTTGGATATATGCTGCAGCAGGATTATCTTTTTCCTTGGCGGAGTATTCTGGACAATGCCATTCTAGGTTTAGAGCTGACTGGAAACTTAACCGAGGAGAGCAGAAAGCGGACGTTGGAGCTACTTCGGGAGATGGGCTTAGAGGGCAAAGAACACGCCTTTCCTAATCAGTTATCTGGTGGAATGCGGCAGAGAGTGGCTCTGGTACGTACCTTAGCAACGAATCCTGGACTCCTTCTACTAGACGAGCCGTTCTCGGCACTTGATTACCAGATCAAATTACAGCTGGAAGATTTGGTCTCTGAGACCTTACGCAGCAGGGGGACAACTGCAATATTAGTCACTCATGATCTATCTGAGGCTATTGCGGTAAGCAGCAGTGTTATTCTTCTACAACGAAATCCAGGAAAGATCCGAAAAGTATTTTCAGTGCCAGAGCAAATCCGGTCAGCACCTCCGCTATTTGCGCGTGATCAGCCAGGCTTTTCGGAGCTTTTTCATGAAATATGGAAAGAGATGGAGATTGCAGGGAGGGAAAGCTAATGAGACATACGGAGCAATCGGGGTTATTAGCTTCCCGTGAACAGTGGCTACAACAATTGCATGGCAATTATAAAAAAACGAAGCACCGCTGGCGCAATCAAGTGATTGTTGTAAGGAGCAGCCTGTTACTGCTGTTTTTTGTTCTCTGGGAAGCTGGTGCAAGAATGGGCTGGATTGATGAGCTATTGTTCAGCTATCCCACAAAAATCTTCCGCCAGATCTGGGGAGACATGGTTAGTGGGAGCCTGTGGCCCCATCTGGGGATTACGGTAGGTGAGACTGCGGTAGGCTTTGTACTGGGAACGCTGCTAGGGACTCTGCTGGCTGTAATTATTTGGTGGTCTCCTTTTTTATCAGAAGTGCTTGATCCGTATATGGTCGTATTTAACAGTATGCCGAAAGTGGCGCTGGGGCCGATTTTTATCGTCATGTTCGGGGCCGGATTCACTGCTATCGTTGTTACTACTTTATCAATAACGGTTATTATTACGACGCTTGTTGTATACAACAGTTTTTGCAGTGTGGATCCGAATCTGGTCAAGGTGGTTCGTTCATTCGGGGCCTCTAGAGTTCAGGTGTTCTTTAAAGTGATTCTTCCAGCCTCATTCCCAACCGTAGTATCCACCCTAAAGGTGAATGTAGGGATGTCATGGGTAGGAGTTATCGTAGGGGAGTTCCTGGTCGCTAAATCGGGTCTGGGTTATCTGATTATTTATGGTTTCCAGGTGTTTAATTTCACGCTAGTAATGTCTAGTCTTTTGATTATCGCGGCTGTAGCTACGGCAATGTATCAATTAGTGGTATATCTTGAGAAGCGGTTGTTATCCCGGCGATGAACCTTATGTAATATTGTGTCCGTACACAAAATCTTGTAACATGTCTATATCTTTACCTATTTATTGGGTTAGTGCTTGTAAGGAGAGATAAGGCTATGGGATTTCGTGTGATAAAAACAGCCGCAGCTACGTTATTATCCGTACTAGTTGCGTCTGCAGTGGGTATACCTAATGCGCAGAGTGCAGGCTTGCTGGCAATTTTGGGTGTAGAGGTTACTTTGAAAAGGAGTTTCCGAACGATAACGGCTCGTTTTTTAGCCTCGCTCGTGGGACTCTTTTTTGGCTGCATCCTATTCTGGCTTCTAGGGTTCCATTACTGGGTGCTCGGGCTGTATGTACTCGTAGGCTTTCCGATGATTGTAAAGTCTGGCTACAAAGAAGGAATTGTCACCAGCTCGGTTATCGTGTTTCGCGTGTTTGGACAAGCTGAGCTATCGCTCCATGTCCTGTTGCAGCAAATAGAGCTTCTAGCTATTGGGCTCGGTTCAGCAGGGCTGGTAAACTTGATTTACATGCCTCAGACTGGTGGGGTCATTTATGGGATCCGTAAGGAAGTGGATCGCTATTTTTCGGTTATTTTTACCCAGATGGCCCGGACGCTTCGAGATCCATCGTATATTTGGGACGGCAAAGAATTAATTGACGCTGATAATACAGTGCAGCGGGGATTAACGGCAGCTACCCGTGAGATGGAGAATCATGTTATTCATCCTGATGAAGCATGGAATGTTTATTTCTACATGCGGAAGGAGCAACTGGAATCGATTCAAAGTATGATGCAGCTGCTTTCTCAAGTGTATCGCCATTTACCGCATGGGGAGATGGTTGCTGAGTTATTTGACCAGCTTAGCGGGGATGTGCTTGCGGAAGAATATACTGGACGAACTGAACATTTACTGGACGAACTAACAAGAGAATTCGAAGAAATGGATCTGCCAGAGACACGTGAGGAATTTGAAGTGCGCTCAGCTATTCTTCAGTTATGCAGGGAACTAGCACTTTATTTAAAGATCGCTAAGCGGCATAAAATCCCGGTCAGTTACAAGCCGGAAAAACGTTTGAAAATTCGAAATAAGGCTTAAATTGAGGCTTTAATAAACTGAAGTATTAACTATCTCTGTCAAAATCACGATAAGATATGTATGAGCTAAAAGTTGATCACAGAATATGATTAACGATTTTATGGTGAGTTCAAATAATAGCAGGAAGTTCGGTAGTCGAATTTTCCGCATTGGCAGGTGAGGCGTATGGACAAAGTTATGGAATCATTTATAGGAAAACAGCTTATAGCTAACCTTTTTAATGACAAAGGAGTATTTGTTTTACCCGCATTGACTTTATTAAGTGCTGAGCATATACGATTAATCAATCAACATAAGATCACTCTAGAGTCACATGACGTCGTACAGCTGGATAGCGCGGAATTTTTCCAACTTGCAATCGATGATTGCACAGCTGCGATAGAGAATATTTTTGAACAGCTTCGTCATAACAAAAACAAACGAATTCCTATGCTTGAAGTTAGAAATGAAGTCATTCCGTTTATTCAGCAGGTAAGCGAAAAGAATGACTTCTACGGCGTATTGGCTGCATTGCAGTCCAAGGATGATTATACATACAGACATAATGTAGCGGTTGGTATTTTATCTACATTGCTAGGTAAATGGCTAAAATTAAAGCCTGAGGATTTGAGTATGCTGACGATCGCAGCGACCCTTCACGATATCGGAAAAATGAGGATTCCGGATGAATTATTAACCCGGCCGGGTCCGTTGACCGCTGAGGAGTATCAGCTTATGAAAAAGCATACGACCTATGGTTACGAGATGATCCGGGACACTATTGGAACCAATCATATGCAAGCGCTCGTCGCCCTGCAGCATCATGAAAGAATGGACGGCAGTGGTTATCCATTCGGCGTACTTGGGAATCGTATCACTGATTTCAGTAAAATTGTTGCAGTAGCAGACGTGTTCCATGCGATGACATCCGACCGGTTTTATCGTAAAGCTTCACCTCTTTATGAAGTGTTGCTGCAGATGGAGGAAAGCGTATTTGGCAAGCTTGACCCTTATATTTGTAGAGTCTTTATTAATAAGTTAATGCAGTCAATGATAGGGAATGAAGTGGAATTGACAGATGGACGGACAGGAAAAATCATTATGATTCTTGCTACTGATCCACTGCGTCCCCTCGTGAATATTGATGACGAATTTATTGACTTGAGCAAACATAGATCTATTGGTATTGTGCGCGTAATCCCGCAATAGCGGGCTTTGAAAGGTTTTTTAAGTTCAGAAGAATGGATATGTATTAGGCTGGACCATTTTTATAATCTACTCATATCTGTACAAATTTTGAAATAAAATGAACTATAAGTCTCCTGATAAGAGCCTCTGGAGGGCTTACTCAAATTTATTTATAGACTAACAATCAACAAATGCCTAGAACCTGCATACACTTGATAGTGAATGATTGTATGGAGGAGGTTTAAAGATGTCATTAAGCCATAAACGTCAAACAAGGGAGATCATTACGAAGGCAATTTGCGGCAAAGGTCGTAAGTTCTCTACAGCAACCCATACCGTGACTCCGCCACATCACCCGACTAGTATTCTGGGGGCTTGGATTATCAACCACCAGTACGAAGCGGTTGCCGCCGGGAACGGAATCGAAGTAATTGGTACTTACGATGTAAACATCTGGTACTCGTACGACAAGAACAAGCAGACCGAGGTAGCTAAAGAAACGGTCTCCTATGTGGAGCTCATTCCGCTTTCGTACCTGGACACAAGACACCGCACTTCTACTGTTGAGGTCTCTGCGGAGGCAACGCAGGAACCCAACTGTGTAGAAGCGGGCGTATCGCCAGGCGGAGGCAGTGTGACACTTCGCGTAGAGCGCGAGTTCGAAGTGGAGTTGGTGGCTGAGACCAAAGTCCGTGTGTATGTCACTGAGCAAAGTGATGATCTAGAAGACAAGGATTATGATTTTGAAGGTGATAGCTTCGATTACGATGATCTGGACCCTGACAATCTGGATGATGAGCTGTAAGGAAGGATACGCCGCCGCTAACTGAGTACTGATGGGTTATGGTCCATTATATGTAGGGAGGGCGGCGGCGTAGAGGGCGAATGCCCTCCTTTTTTTTATTTATTTTTAGAATTAAAACTGGAACCAGAGTGGATTAAGAATTACTTGGTTCGTATGTATGGGCAAGATGTGCTTCTGCAGGGCTTTTAATCTTGGGCTGCGATGGATGGAGGGGCAGGAGAATGAATGAAGGGTTTAAGGTGTATTCAGGATTGTCATCAGCACAGAGAGAGTCCAGATTATTTCGGAGTGGTATTGAAGCGATGCTTACTTCGTCTAGCAAGGGAATGAAGGGCTCGCAAGCATCTCTGAGGAGAAACCAGACCTCTGGTGAAAGAAATCGTTTAGAAGATACATATGAAACTCTGCCTTCCGATAAGGCCCATAAACAGTGTTATAACATACTCATGTATAATTTGAGCGTTCTGCAGATCACTCCACTAGGAGCAGGTCCAGGTATGCGCGCAGCCTCCGATTTGCTATCCGGGGCTGTACGATTGGATAGTGTCGATAGCAGCGAATCCATGGGGGCTGCACCAGGTGAGTGGCGTGGAGTAATGAAATTACTTCAGCGTATTGCTGTTCGGACTTTGTACAGCCTGGGGCTGGATAGCGGTGAGGTCCTGCTGAGGGCAATGGGGAACCGGAGGTATGTCGTGGAGGGAGTCACTCCACTACTACAGCGTTCCGGCAAATCATTGCCAGAGCCTTATCGTTCCGCAGCATTAGCGCTGGAACGGAGCCTTGCTCTGGAGCAGCCAGGCCGCAGCGGCCTGCTCATGGGCATGGACCCGGAGTTTATCATCCTCCGGGAGTCCACGGGCCGCGTCGTGCCTGCGTCGCGGTACCTGCCCACGGACGGCGTCGCAGGCTGCGACGCCGGACCTCCGGGA